>CAVLBI010000100.1:0-4689 GCA_963661295.1 bacterium | reverse complement strand
TCTAATCTTCTCACTAATCTCTTCTATCTTAGTATTATATTTTAATAAAGTCTTCAAAATAGTATCT
This sequence comes from bacterium, assembly GCA_963661295.1. Classification (GTDB taxonomy): domain Bacteria; phylum Bacillota_I; class Bacilli_A; order RF39; family UBA660; genus UBA3789. Next base: position 4,622 of record CAVLBI010000100.1, on the reverse strand, counting down.
TTATAATAATCATCTACTTTAGGTAAAATAAAACCATATCTATTATCAAAAATAATTTTCTCTTTTAACTCCATCATATTAAATTTAGATGAAAAACCAGCAAAATAACAAATTGGAAATTCCAATCCCTTAGACTTATGAATAGTCATAATCTTACAGCTATTACCACTATCACTATTAACATTAAATTTAAGTTCATACCCACTATCAAATATTTCATTTAAATAGTCAACAAAGTCATAAATAGTTTTACCCGTACCAGAATAATCATTAATAAGATTATAAAAATACTCACATCTAACTCTAAATGATTTAACATTACTAATATTAAGTAACTTTTCTTCATAATTAAACTTATCAAGTACCATTCTAATAAACTCCGTAACACTTACATATTCTAAAGATTGAGATAACTCAAAACAAATATTATATAGTTCACTATTCTTATAAGTATTATTAGTTAAATAATCATATATTTCACTATCACTCATCTTAAATAAGAAACTTCTTCCAACAGACATAAAAGTATACTTAAACTCCTTATCAAATCTACTCTCATGTACACAAATAATTAATCTTAATAAATTCTTTAAAACAATCGCATCATCATCTTTTTTCAAAGACTCTTCTTTTAATATTGATAAAGGTATATGTAAATATTCAAATATCTTTTTATAAAGTACAAAGTTACTACTCTTATCTAATAAAATAACAAAGTCACTATATTCTATATCTCTAAGTACTCGTCTTTTCTTATCAAAAACTTGGAACTTATTATTAATCTTTTCTTTAATATCATTACCAATAATAAATGCTTCTTCTTCATCTTTACTAATTTTTCCTAAATCATTACCATAAGTAATAACAGAAAAATCATAATTCTGATCAGTACTTCCTCTTTCAATATAATCATTATTTCCAAATACCATTCTGTGACTTACTTTATAATCTGCTCCACCTAAAGCATCATCCATAAATAAATCAAATAACAAATTAATATTATTTAATACCTCAGCTCGAGATCTGAAGTTCTTAAGTAAATCTATTTTAATTCCCTTATCTGTATCACGGTAAAGATCATATTTATTCTTAAAAATATAAGGATTAGCATTTCTAAACCTATAAATTGATTGTTTTATATCTCCTACCATATAAACATTATTATTAGAAATAAGTGAAATAAACTTCTCCTGTGTATCACTAGTATCTTGGTACTCATCAACTAATATCTCATTAAAACTATTAGTAAGTTCTTCTCTTATATCAGGATTATCTTCGACTACTCTAATAGCCATACGAGCTATATCAGTAAAGTTATATATTTCATTAGTAACTTTATATTCTTCTAATAATGAATCAAGTTCTCTAAGTATTTCTATAATAATTTCTATAGAGTCATATGTAGATTCAATTTCTTTTCTCATCTCAGTTGTATCTTTATATGTACATAATTCTTTTATTTCTTTCGCAATCGCAAAAATTGCACTTTTAACTTTCTTTCCTTCTTCATCAGACCCTCTAGGTACCACTACACTCTTAAAGTCACATCCTGACACAAAATCTTCATAATCTCTCGCATTAATAATTTTTTCTAAAGAGTCACTTACTTTACAAACAAAGTCGCCATCAAAATAATCTTCTAACTCAATCATTAATTTATTTATATCGCTTTGTTTCTTCTTTAAAATACCAACATAATCATTTATATAATCATTAACTTTTTCTGAATTATTAATAGAAAAATAATTCTCTAAATACTTTTCTTTATCATATTTAAGTTCAATCTTCTTATAAGCATTAAGTATATAATCTTTTAATTCTTTATCATCTTTTAAACAGAAATCATTAATCATCTTTTTAAATTTTTCATTATTACTTTCATAATATTTATCAAAAATACTATCAATTAACTCATGCTTTTTAATATCAATTATAACTTCATCAGAAATCTTTATCTTATTAGTAACATTAAGTCTTGTATGATATTTCTTTACCATAGAAAGTGAAAAAGAATCAAAAGTAGTAATATAAGCTCCATCTATCAAATTAGCTTCTTCTTCAAGTCCAGGAGTTTGATTAATAGTATCTCTAATTCTATCTTTCATCTCCGCTGCCGCAGCATTTGTAAATGTTAAAACTAATAATTGATTAACGTGAACTCCAGCTTTTAATTTTCTCTGAACCCTTGCAGTAAGAACTGCTGTTTTTCCAGATCCTGCTCCAGCAGATACAATAATATTTGACCCTTCTGTATCAATTGCCTCTTGTTGTTCCTTAGTCCATCCCACTACTCTTCACCTCCTAAAAAATCAAGATTATCAACTTTCTCTAAATATACTAAATCCTTCTCTTTCATAAAACATAAGTCCCTAAATTTACAGAATTTACAAGAAACATTATCTCTATCATAAACTTTAGGATTAATATCAAACTCTGCATTTAAAATTTTATCACTACTAGAAGAAATAATATTCTTAGTATATTCAACTATATCTTTTAATTCAGAATCAGAAATTAACTTACTAAATCTACTAAATCCTTTTTCTTCATCATATTTCATACTCTTTATAAGTTCACTTGCTTCATATGTAGTATCAAATACTTCAAGTACCTCAGTATTATCAGTAGAATATCCTTTTAATTTATACTTTTCTTTTACTTCACTTTCTATTTTCTCACTCCAAGTTGGATAATTAAATAATATATTTTGATAGTAAATTCCAGTAAATACAGGATTACTAAATATATTAGAACTATAAATTAAATATAAATAAACTGGTAACTGTAAATGAAGACCATATTTCATTGGCTCAATATAAGTATCAATTGTCCCTGTCTTATAATCAACTATACTAAAATAATTATTATTATTTTTATATAAATACATAATCTTATCGATATACCCTACAAACTCAGTATCTATACTCTTATCAAGTTTAATCCTACACTCTTTTTCATATAATTCATTATTATATCCAGTAAGTAAATTTTGTTCTTTTATTTTATCAAGTAATAAACTTAAATCTTTCCTAATCTTAACAAGTAATACTTTCTCTTTTAAACTTAAATCTCTAGTACTTAAATACTTATCAAACTCTCTCTCAAATGAAAAGTTATCACTCTTATATAAAGATAATATTTTATGATACATTGACCCAATAAAAGCAGAAAAAGTATCTTCATAAATATCTAACTTTAAAACATATGAAATATAATATTTAAAAGCACACTCATTATAACTATTAATAGAAGTATAAGATAGTCTTAAAGGTTTCTTTATATTATTAATATAATTATCTTTATTAATACCAGTAAACTTATTGTCATAACTATTATAAGAAATATCATAATGAGTATTTAATAGCTCTAAATATTTACCCTTTTCGCCATATAAATAATACTTATCTAAATACTCTGCTAATCTTAACTTGTTATAAAGATTAGAATATTCATAAGTATCTGAATCAAAATGAATAATATTAAGACCTAAATCATTAATTAAACTACTCTTATAAAAAGATTGAAAAGGAGTACTTAGCTTATATGATAAATAAAGATTTTTAATCCTACTAAGTAAATAAGTAACCACATCTTTACTTCTCTTATTCAAGTAACTAACTGAGTACATTTCAACTTCACTCTTACAACTATCATCAATATACTCAATATCTTTATACATCTTAGGTAAACTATCTTGATTAAAACCTAATACAAATACATAATCATCATCGCTAAAAGTACAAGAATACAAGTCTTTTATATTAATCGCATTACTTAACTTCTTATTACTAAAATATGTATTTTTTAAATTATCAATCAATAAAGGTCTATATAAAGGATCACTACTATCAATAAAAGATAATTTAGACACAATATTAATTAATTTTCTATTAATATTATTTTTATTAGTATCTTCTAAATCTATCTCATAATTATCTAAAAACTTCTTAACAGTAACACTATTATAAATAGAATCATTAAAATTAATATTAATTGAAATTTTATAGTATGAAAAAACTTTATCTAAAATATAATAATAATCACTACTAACATTAGATAAATATATATGATCTAAGGAAACACCATTTTTAATTAATTCTATTATCTTTAACGCAACAAAATTAACTTCATCTTCTATTCCTTTAAACTCATACACATCATGTGAAAAAGTATTATCAGGAATATCTACTTTATAATTAAAGGCCTTCTCTTCATATAAATCTAAATCAAAATAATTTATTACTTCAATATCTTTATTTTTTATATAGTTTTTAAAAAACACATTAAACTTAATTAACTTATTATCAATTAATTCAATCTTTAAATTCTTAAGAAAATTTAATTTTTCATTATTATATGTTTTATCAATATCAATAACATACATATTTTTAAGATATACTTTGCATACATCCAAGTTATATTTATATTTCTTCATTAAATAATAAATTGCTTCACAATCATAATCAAAAAAGTAATTTTTAATAAACTCATTCTTTGTCATAAATTTAATATTATGTAAATTACTATCATTATTGAAAGAATTAAGTATATTATTCTTTTCATCATTAGGACAAATTATTATTTTAAGATTATCATTCATAATATCACCAAATATATTATAT
>CAVLBI010000099.1:0-25536 GCA_963661295.1 bacterium | reverse complement strand
AACCTATAAAGAGGATTGGCTTTTTTATTTTGTCCTCTTTATAGGTTACATTTTACTAGAAGCAATAGTTTTTTATTATAAGAAAAGTTATAAAGTAATTGGTTTAGCAACTTGATTTCTTACCCAATCTATAAATTCATCATTACCATTAATTTCATAATAACTTAGTTCAAAAACTTCATAATTATGAACTTTTCTTACTTCATCATATATATTTTTATATAAAGAAATGACAGTTTTCATATTAATTCTATATTCAATCTTTTTAAATAATTCATTATTCCACCAATACTTAGATTTAATTTCAGTCATCTGACTACCAGCAATCAATTTCTTCTCTAATAAAATATTTTGTATATTAATTGCTAAATTATAGTTATCACAAATTAAAACGACATTAATTACTTTATTCATACTTATTATTTTATTCCTTTTTCCCATTTCTTATCAAGTTCAACTCTTTTGTTTCTATTTTTTATTTTTTCTATTTCTTCAATAATTTTTTCCATAATCCACCTCACAAAATAATTATACTAAATATCAAAAACAATAAAAAGCAAATAAAAAAGATATTTTACACATCAACTACTTATAATGTATACTAATATTAGATGGAAGGTAGGCGATACTTATGAAAATATTAGCGAGCGATTTTGATAATACAATATATTTTTTAGATAATGAAGAAAAAAATAAAAGAAATGCTTTTAAAATTAATGAATTTATTTCAAATGGAAATATCTTCTGCATAATAACAGGCAGAAACTATGCAGACTTAAAAAATTATTTGAAAAAATATAATATTTTATATACTTATCTAGTTTGTGATGATGGAGCGAAAATATTTAATAGTGTTGACTATTGCCTAGATACAATAAACCTAGATAAATTAACTATTGAAAAAACAATAAAAATTCTAGAAAACATAAATGCAGATTACTATTTAGATGATGGTTATAATAAAACAGAAAATATGAGTGACTGTGTAAAAATAGTAGTAAATTGTATAGATGAAAAAGAAAAAGAAAGAATAGTTCAATTAGTAAAAGATAAAATTGATGTCCATATATATGCAAGTAGAACTCATGTAAATATAATTGAAAAAAGTGTAAATAAAGAACATGCCTTAAAAAGATTATTCAATATAGAAAATCTTGACTATAATAAATTATATGTAATAGGAGATAATGATAATGACTATGAAATGTTAGAAACATTTAATGGCGCCGTAATAAAAGAACATCACACTAAACTAAATGAATTAAAAAAAGAAGAATATAATGAATTAAATGAATATATAGATAAACTTCTCCACTAAAGAATTATAATTAGAAGAGATATATAATTCTTTTTTTTCTTGCTAGAAAATTAAAAAAAACATATAATCTAAATATAGAATAAAGAGGTGTGTAAAATTATGAAAAAGAACTTGCTAGGAATTTCCTTACTAACGATAACTTGTCTTTATATTTTACTATCAGCTATAGTAATATTCATTGTTATTTTATTAGGATATCCGCTATCAAATGGTATATTACTAAGTATGATTATTTTAATTATACAATTTATGATTTCTCCATTTTTAACAGATCTCTCAATGAAATGGTTTTATAATGCAAAATTCAATTACGAACTACCAGATTACCTAAAACAATTTATTGAAAATGTCTGTAGAGAAAACAATATGAAGTATCCTCGTATTGGATATATTGATGATTCATCACCAAATGCCTTTACTTATGGACATACTAAAAATGATGCAAGAATTGTTCTAACAAAAGGAATATTTGAACTACTAACAGAAGATGAAGTAAAAGCAGTAGTAGGACATGAATTAGGACATGCCGTTCACTATGACATGCTATTTATGACGATGGCTCAATTGGTTCCATTAGTACTATATTTTATATATGAAGTAACTGTATTAGATAATAGAAGTAGTAATAATAAAAATTCATCTTATGCAGAATTAATAGGACTAATTGCTTATCTACTATACTTATTTTCAAATTATATAATTTTATGGTTGTCAAGAACAAGAGAATATTATGCTGATGACTTTTCAATAAAAGTTACAAAAAATCCAAACTCTCTTGCTCAAGCTCTTGTAAAGGTTGGGTATGGACTAACTTCAACAGCTGACTCTAATAAAAAACATTCAGTATCAAGGTCAAATGCATTAGGAATATTTGATTCTAAAACATCAAAAACACTAGTAGTATCAAGTTACAGTAAAACAGGTGATATTGATAAGAATATGATAAAAAATGCCATGAAATGGGAAATGTGGAATCCTTGGGCTTTCATTTATCAACTAAATTCAACACACCCACTAATATCAAGAAGATTATTAGAAATATCTAAATCAAGTAAAGAATATAATCAAGAACCATATATAGTATTTGACTTACAAAAAGAAGAATCTTATGTGGATGACTTCTTAATAGATTTGTTAATCAATTGGATGCCACTAATAGGCATATTATTAGCTATTCTAATATTCTTTATATATTTATTATGCCCAGTAATATCACCATTTATAGTAGTTGGTATAATGTTACTAGTAATGATTTTTACATGGAAAATAAAAGTAAATAGAAGATATAAAAACAAAGAATATAATAAAACCACAGTAAGTAGCTTACTAGAAAAAGTGAAAGTATCAGAAATAACATCTATTCCCTGCGAAATAGAAGGAACTATTATTGGTAGGGGGAATCCTGGGTGTATTTTTAATGAAGATTTTGTTATTAGAGATGAAACTGGAATTATTTTTCTAGATTATAAACAGCCTCTAAAACTTCAAGACAAAATATTCGCACTTTTTAAAGCCCCAGAATATTTTAATAAAACTGCTAAAATAACAGGTTGGTATAGAAGAAGTCCTGTCCCATATATTGAAATTAATACAATTGAAGTAGATGGTAAAGTAAAAAGATTATGCAGTTATCCAACATATAAAGTAATTCAAATGCTAGGAATTATACTTGCTGTTGTTTTAATTGCTTTAGGAATTGTTTTATAAAAAATCATCGTAAAAATAGTTAATATTATTAACTGAACAGTTTTTAGCTATAATAAATATCGGAAAGAGTACATAAAAAATGCTCTTTTTTTTGTAAAACTCTAGTAATACCATGGATTTTATGTTATAATGAGTGGCGACGCAAAGAAGAGGTGTAGTATTATGGAAAAAAGAAATGTAGCAATTATAGCCCATGTTGACCATGGAAAAACTACTTTGGTTGATTGTATCTTAAAACATTCTGGTATGTTTAGAGATAATGAAGACTTAAGTAATATGTCAATGGATTCAAACTCTCTAGAAAAAGAGCGTGGAATTACAATTTTAGCAAAAACAACAGCATTAGATTATAAAGGTGTAAGAATAAATATTCTAGATACACCAGGACATGCAGACTTTGGTGGAGAAGTTGAACGTATAATGAATATGGTGGATGGTGTTATCCTAGTAGTTGATGCTTATGAAGGAGCAATGCCACAAACAAGATTCGTATTAAAGAAAGCTTTTGAAGCAAAAGTAAAACCAATCGTTGTAATAAACAAAGTTGATAAGCCAAGTGCAAGATGTAAACAAGTTGTTGATGAAGTATTAGACTTATTCATTGAATTAGGTGCAGATGAAGATGCCTTAGATTTTGATGTTATTTATGCATCAGCTCTAAACAATACATGTTCATTAGATGAAGATTTATCAACTCAAACTCCAGGATTTGCTGAGTTATTAGATAAAATAATAGAAGAAATACCAGCTCCAACAGGAGACAAAGATGCTCCATTACAATTCCAACCAGCTTTATTAGACTACAATGAATTTGTAGGAAGAATTGGAATTGGTAGAGTAGCAAACGGAACAATTAAAACAGGTGAAATGGTAACTTGCTGTAGATTAGATGGAACTACAAAACAATTTAGAATTCAAAAATTATTTGGATACTATGGATACAATAGAGTAGAAATCAATGAAGCAGAAGCAGGAGACATTATCGCAATATCTGGTCTTGCTGATATCTCAGTAGGAGAAACAGTATGTAATAATGATAATATCTTACCACTTACTCCATTACACATTGATGAACCAACTCTTCAAATGACTTTTGGTGCAAACTCATCTCCATTCGTTGGAAGAGATGGAAAAATTGTAACAGCTAGAAAAATAGAAGAAAGATTAAATAGAGAAACACAAAGAGATGTATCATTAAAAGTTGAACCAGCAACAAATGAATCATTCTTAGTTAGTGGACGTGGAGAATTACATTTAGGAATATTAATAGAAAACATGAGACGTGAAGGATTTGAACTTGAAGTATCAAAACCAAACGTAATCATAAAAGAAATAGATGGAGTAAAATGTGAACCATACGAAGAATTACAAATAGAAGTACCAGAAGATTCAGTAGGAACAGTAATTGAACAATTAGGTGTTCGTGGTGGAAAAATGGAAAGTATGACTAATTTTGAAAATCAAGTTAGATTATTATATACAATTCCATCTCGTGGACTTCTTGGATTCTCAACAGACTTCATGACTATGACAAAAGGTTATGGTATTATGAACCATACATTCAAAGAATATAGACCATATGAAAATATCGTAATTGGGGAAAGAAAACTTGGAGTTTTAGTTTCAATGGAAAATGGAAGCTCAACTGCATATTCTATCGGTAACCTAGAAGATAGAGGAACTATGTTCATTGAACCAGGTGTTGAAGTTTATGAAGGAATGATTGTTGGAGAATGTAATAGAGATGCTGACCTTGCAGTTAACGTTGTAAAAGGAAAACAATTAACTAATACAAGAGCATCAGGTTCTGATCATACAGTAGTATTAAAAAGACCAAGACCAATCACTTTGGAATATGCTCTAGACTATATTAATTCAGATGAATTAGTAGAAGTAACACCAAACAATATTAGACTTCGTAAAAGAATTTTAAACACAGAAGAAAGAAAGAAATTTGACGCAAGAAATAAAAAGTAAAATAGCACTATCGAAAGATAGTGTTTTTCATTATTAAAAAGTAAAAAATATAAAAGTAAACCACTAAGTCTAAAAAAGTAGAAATATAAGATTTTGCTTGAATATTTATAATAATTCTAATATAATGTAATTAAGATAGAGGTGGGAATTATGAACCAAAACAATAACGTTAGAAATCAAAGACAACAAAATATAAATTATCAAAATATGAGCCAAGAGGAATTACAAAAAACACAAGTTTTAAATTTAAAAGATGTAGAAGAAGCTGCTAGATATGAAAAGTCAATTAGTAAAAAACCAGCAATCATAGTTGCTGTTATAGGAGCTTTATCAATTTTCTTTGGAACAACATTTGGTGTAGTTCAAACTCTAACCTCTGAACCTGTATCAGATAATGACTCACCAACTGTTCAAAAAAGAGAAAATACATTAAAAAGCGATACACTAAACTGTACATATACAATTGTAAATGGTACTGATGGAACAGACCAAATATATAATACAGTATATACATTTGAAAATAATGCATTAACAAAGTTTGTAAGAACTACATCAATTAATCCAACACCAGGTAGTACTATTGGACCTAATGCAATTGAAAATTATAAAGTTGCTTTCCAACAATATTTAGTATCAATGCCAGGATATGAAGTTGTTTTAACCCCAGCAGGAACTGGTATAGTTTCAACAACAACAGTAGATTATACAAAACTAGATTTGACAACATTCCCAGAAAAACAACAACAAACAACATATACAATTATTGATTATGTTGCAAATACAACAAAAGAAAATGTTCAAACTGATATGTTAGCTAAAGGATATACTTGCCAATAAAATAAGATGCACTACATAAAGGAGTGAGAATATGTACTGCAGAAATTGTGGAAATAAACTTAATGAAAATTCTAAATTCTGTACTAACTGTGGTTCACCAATAAATAATGTTGTTCAACCACAACAAGTACAAAAACAAACACCAAAAATATTAAAGTTTTTACCATTTATTATAATTGGAGTAGTTCTATTAATAATAGCTGGTATAGCATCATTATTCCTTATAGTAGGTAAAGATATAATTTCAGATAAAGAACCAATTACCGCAACTGAATTTAAAACTACAATGGAGGAAGAAAACTTCATAGTAAAAGATGCCACATCTCAATTTTCTAATTATAGTTATGTAAATAAAGTATATTTAGCAATATCAGAAGATTATACTTATCAAATAGAATTCTATGATTTATCAAATGCTGACTATGCGAAAAACTTCTACGACAACAATGTAGACGTATTTAAAAAAGAAACAGAAAATGGAAATGTATATTCATATGTAAATTTTGATAAATATTCAAAGTTTTCACAAGAAACAGGTAACAGATATCAAGTAATATCAAGAATTGAAAATACCGCAGTTTATGTAAATGTAAACTCTGAATATAAAGATGATGTAAAAGATATATTAGATGATATAGGATATTAAAAATAAAAGCTGATGCCAAAAAAAAGTATCAGTTTTTTTATAAAATACCAAAATAAAAACTGCTCAATTAATAATTAAGCAGCTTTTTCATTTTTTCTTAAAGTTCTAATTTCTTTAGCTGAAAGTCTAACTTTTGTACCATCTTCAAGTCTATATACTTGTAGATTTAAGTTTTGTCTCTTCTTAGTAGTGTTTAAAGCATGAGATCTAATGTTTTTTACATTATCTTTTCTAGTAGTAATATTAACTGCCATATTATCCCTCCTTCGGTATTACTTCGTTCTGCTTTATAACTTTACCATAAAATGGACTTAAAGTCAAATAAATTTCCTAAATATCAAGCAAAATGCCCTTATATAATCTTAATTCCCAAAATAATATTAAAATATGATAAAATAAATAAGAGGAGTGATAGTCTATGTATATACCGCTATATAATAAAAGTAATTATAATTTATTATCAAGTCTTTTAAAAATAGATGATATTGTAGACTACGCAAAAACTAATCAACTACCAAGTATATCAATAGCCGATTCTAATATGTTTGGTACTATGGAGTTTATAAAAAAATGTGAGAAAGTAAATATAAAACCAGTAATAGGATTAGAATTAAGCTTAGATGAATTCACAGTAGTAACATATGCCAAAGACTATCAAGGCTATCTTAATCTAATAAAACTATCAACTATTCAAAATGAAAGAAAAGTGACAATAGATGATTTAAAAAATCACAATAAAAATACAATAACGGTACTTCCATTTCAATATAAAGAGTCATTCGATTTATTAAAAAATATTTATGAAGAACTTTATTTAGGATATACAAATAAAAAAGAAGAACAGGAATCTCTTTTATTTACAAAAAATGTTATCTTCTATAGAAAGGCTCTTTATTTAAATAAGAAAGATGAGTACATTCTACCATATCTATATCGTATAAGAGACGGAAAAACAATTACCGATGAAATTGAGTATGATACAAAAGACTATGAATTAAATATTGTGGATATCTATGAATTAACTGACAATGTAGGACTAATAAATACGAATAAACTTGCAGATAACTGTAATTTACAATTTCCAAAAGCAGAAAACTTACTCCCAATCTATGAATGTAGTGATCCTAAACAGTACTTATATGAATTATGCAGAGTAGGTATAAATAAAAGACTAAATGGGAATGTTCCTAAAAATTATCAAGAACGTCTAATTAAAGAATTAAAAATAATAAATGAAATGGGATTTGCTAATTACTTTTTAGTAGTTTACGACTTTATAAAATATGCTAAGAAAAATAAGATACTTGTAGGACCAGGAAGAGGAAGCGCCGCAGGCTCCCTTGTTGCGTATTCACTAGGTATAACTGATATTGATCCGATAAAATATGACTTACTATTTGAACGTTTCCTAAATCCAGAAAGAAAGACAATGCCCGATATTGATACTGACTTTCCTGATAATAAAAGAGAATTAGTAATAAACTATGTAAAAGAAAAATATGGAGAGAAAAGAGTAAGTGGAATAATAACATTCGGAACCATGGCCGCAAAACAAGCAATTAGAGATACATCAAGAGTTTTAAATATTCCCCTATACAAAGTAGATGCTCTATGTAAGTTTATCCCAGCTAATTCAAAAGAAAAACTAGAAGAAATATATAAAACAAATGAATCATTTAAAGCTCACATAGAAAGCGATACGATTCTTTCTAATATGTTTAAAATAGCTATTAAACTAGAAGGATTCCCAAGACATACATCTCAACACGCCGCAGGTATCATTATGAGTAAAAAAGACTTAGACGAAGTCCTTCCACTATATAAAACAGATGATATGTATCTTACAAGTTATTCAATGGAGCATCTAGAAGAGCTTGGACTATTAAAAATGGACTTCTTAGTAATAAAGAACTTAACTTTAATAGATAACATTATAAATGATATCAAAACAATAGAAAACAAAGATGTAGTATTCTCAAAAATACCATTAGATGATAAAGAAACTCTAGAAATATTTAAAACAGCTAATACTTGTGGAATATTCCAATTTGAGTCAAGTGGAATGAGAAATTTCTTACGTAAATTAAAACCATCTACATTTGAAGATATCTTCGCTGCCATTGCCTTATTTAGACCAGGTGCCGCAGTAAATATAGACACATATATAAAAAGAAAACATAATGAAGAAAAAATAACATATCTTGATAAATCATTAGAAAGTGTTACAAAAAATACATATGGACTTTTAATATATCAAGAACAGATAATGCAACTCGCAAATGTTTATGCCGGATATTCTCTTGGAGAAGCAGATATCCTAAGACGAGCTATGTCTAAGAAAAAAGTTGATCTTTTAAAATCAGAAGAAGAAAAGTTTATTAGAAAAAGTAAAGAAATGGGTCATGATGAAAAACAAGCTAAAGAATTATTCAATCTAGTTCTAAACTTCGCAGGATATGGTTTTAATAAGTCTCACTCTGTAGTATATTCTGTAGTTGCCTATAAAATGGCTTATCTAAAGTGTCACTATAAAACTATATTCTTCGCTAACTTACTAAGCAATGTAATAGGTAGTGAAACAAAAACAAATGAATATATTTTAGAGGCAAAAGCAAATAAAATAGAAATAGAAAAACCAACAATAACTAATAGTGATTCAAGATATATAGTAAGTAATAATAAAATTATTTATCCAATATCAAATATAAAATCAATTGGTAATGTAGTAACAGAACAAATAAAAAAAGCAAAATCTGAAGGTCCATTTAAAAATATATATGACTGCTTCAGTAGATTAGTAATAGAAGGTATCGGTAAGAAAACATTAGAAACATTAATCTATGCTGATGTCTTCAAAGAGTTCAACTTTAATAGAGCCACTCTAATTTATAATTTAGATAGTCTATATAACTATGCAGAGCTAACTAAAGATATTGATCCGTCCCTTGTAATGAAACCAGATATAGAAATTCAAAAAGAATATAAAAATTCTTATTTACTAGAAAAAGAAAAAGAAGTATTTGGCTTTTACTTATCATCCCATCCAACAAGCTTTTATAAAAAAGATAATCCATATGCAATACCGATAAATAAAATAAGTGATTATTATGATAAACAAGTAGATGTATTAATATTAATAGAAAAAATAAAGACAATTAATACAAAAAAAGGCGACAAGATGGCATTTATTACTGGAAGTGATGAAACATCATCTACTGAATTCATCTTATTCCCAAAAACATATAATAAATATCCAAATTTAGAAAGTGGAATGTTAATAAAAGTAAGAGGCAAAGTAGAAAAACGTCTTAATGAAATTCAAATTATTATAGATAGAATAAAACTATTAGAAGGAGACACAAATGAAGAGTAAACAAAAAATATATAGTATCGCATCTATTGTTATAATGATAGACTTAATACTAAAACTTATAGTTTCATCTAAATTAGTAGAAAATGATTCTTTAAAAGTAATACCAAATTTCTTTTCAATATACTATTTAAAAAATACAGGCGCAGCCTTCTCAATACTTCAAGATAGTACAGTATTCTTAGTAATTCTAAGTGCCATAATACTATTAATACTAAATAATTATATAGATAAAGAAAAAAGTTTAAGTAAAATGTCAGAAATATCTCTAGGAATGGTAATAGGAGGTATATTTGGAAATATGATTGATAGAATAATAAATCACTCTGTCACAGACTTTATCTCTTTTAGAATATTTAATTATAATTTTCCAGTATTCAATATTGCGGATATTGGAATAACTGTCGGAGTATTTCTACTATTAATAAGTGTTTTAAAAGACTACAGAAAAGAGAAAAAATAATGAAAGAAAAGTTTTATGAATTAATAAAGGAAGCAAGTACTGGAACAGTAATAATAGATGGAGATGAATGGCCAGTTTACTTTGATACAAAAATTGAACATAATGGCAAAGTGTTAATTGATACAGGTGTCAATGCTCCAGGGAAATTACTTATTAGAAATGAAGAGAAATTCTTTAGTCTTCTTCAAGAGTATTTAGAATTAGAAATATCAAAAAATAGAAAAGCTTATACATTTATAAATAAAAGTGTAGAAGAGAAAATGAAATTTTTAATGATGAACTTAATAAGTAACGCAACAAGTGAAGACTTTATAAATCCTGAAGAATTTTTAAGAAGAAATATTGATTTTCAAAAAGATATAACATTTCAAAGTATCAATACTCCTTTAGAAGTAAAATTAGGTCAAACATTTAAAAATTCGCATCTTGAAATACAAAATGAACTAACTGATAGTAGAATGGAAACACCATATAAAATAACAGAAAAATTAAAAGGAGTAATAAATAATCAAGAGGTAGAATATTATCTTCCAAGTATCTACTACGGAATAAGACAAGAAAATAATGAATTAGTTTGTTATATCTACAGTATAATTTCAGATAATAAAAAGAAAAATGAAACAGAAGAAAATAAAAAATATACAAGTATAATAAATAGACTTTTATATAAACTTAATAATGGTATTAAAGAAAAAGAAAGCGTTGAATATTTTGACTTTAAAAATAATATAAGTGACTATTATCCAGAAGGTAATATTACTGATGTAACACCGTCATTTATTTTAAGTTTAAATATATTTATAACACTTCTTCAAAATAAAAATATAACTAAAATAAAAGCAGTTCCATATCTACCAATTAGATATATATCTAGAGAGGTAGCTGCAGAAAACAATAAAGATGAAGATAGAAAAAAAGAATTATTAGAAAGAAACGATGCCATTCAGACTAACCTAACCAATAAATTTATTAGAACATTCAGAAGATTAGCAGTTCAAAATGATTCACTAGAAATTGAATCATATCCTTACGAATTAGATGAGTTTCTAACGATTAAACTAAATGGTAGAAAAAAAGAGCTTGATAATATGTTGCTTGAAGAAACAGGTAAAAAAGTAAGTGAAGAAAAAGTATTATAAGGAGAATTATGAATAAATTTATAGAGTATTATAAAAAAGAAAAAGAAATTATTAATAAATTGCTAATAGAATTTAATAATAGTTTATTAACTGAACAAAATCCAATCATAAAAGAAAATATAGAATTATTTAAAAATTTAAATTCAGATGGAAAATGTGTAAGAGGAACACTAGTAAACCTAGGTTATTATCTCTTAAAAGAAGATAAAGACTACAGTAATAATTTATCTCTTGCATACGAAGTATTTCAAACATCAATCCTAGTCCATGACGATATAATTGATAATGATAGTAAAAGAAGGGAAAAAGATACAATTCATTATGCCAATATAAATAAATATAAAAATTATTCAAAGAACGAAGTAGAATTAAAAAACTTAGGAGACGCAGTCGCAATATGTATGGGAGACTACGGCCTATACTTATCAAATAAAATTATTATAGACTCTTATAATAAAGATAATAATTTTAGTAAAGTACTAAGCTATTTTAATGATACAGTAATAAATACCATAAAAGGGGAATTACTAGATGTAACGCTTCCATTTAGAAGTAAATATAAAATAGAAGAAGATAAAAATATAGAAGAATATATAATGAATATATATAAATTAAAAACAGCTTATTATACAATTATTGGTCCATTATCAACTGGTATGATACTAGCAGGAACAACACAAGAAGAGCTAAAAGATATAGAAAAATTTGGAGAATTAGTAGGAATTGCTTTCCAAATACAAGATGATTTATTAGGAATTTATTCCGAAGAAACAGGCAAAGTAAAAGGATCAGACATAAAAGAGTTTAAACAAACAATATTATATTCCTATACTTGTAATACAGAGTATAAAGATAAACTCCTAAAATATTATGGTAAACCTAATCTAACAGAAGAAAATATAAAAGAAGTAGAAAAAATATTTGAAATTAGTGGCGCAAAAGAATATGCAGAAAAAATGATGAATAATATGTATGATGGGTCATTAACTATTTTAAATAACATATCTTGGATAAAAGAAGATAAAAAAGACTTATTAAGAGGCTTTATAGAATACTTAAGGACAAGAAACAAATAGACTAGAAATAGTCTTTTTTTTTACGAATTTTTCTCAAATTCATCATAAATATTTCACATTAAAAATATATATTTTTTATTGAAAGGAAGGAAATATGTATATATTAAAAAATGCAATCACATCGATTACAAGAAATAAAGGAAGAAATATCTTAATAGGATTAGTAATATTAGTAATAGCTTGTGCAACATCTATTACACTAGCAATCAATAACACATCAACAAACTTAATTAATACCTATAAAAGTAAATATCAAACAGAAGCAACTATAGGTATTAATAGAGAAAACATGATGAAAGATTTTAATTCAGAAAACAAAGATGAAGCAAAAGAAAATATGCAAGAAAAGTTTTCAAGTATTAGTAGTATTTCAGTAGATGACATAAAAAAATATGCTGATAGTGATTATGTAAAAAGTTATTATTACACAATGAAAGTAGGAGTAAATGCATCAAGTCTAGAAAAAGCATCAATGACTAGTAATAGTGATAATAATGACAATCAAGAAGAAAATAGACCAGAAAGAAAAGACTTTTCAAATCAAACAGAAGGAGATTTTGAACTTCTTGGCTATTCATCACTAAGTGCCATGAATGATTTTATAGAAGGAAATTATAAAATAACATCAGGTGAAGTATTTACTGACTTTGAATCAGATTCATGTCTTATAAATAAAGAATTAGCAACCCTAAACAATATAAGTGTTGGAGATAAAATTACAATTGTAAATCCACAAGATGAAGAGAAAACTTATGAATTAACTGTAACAGGAATATATGAAGAATCATCAAGTGATAGTGGAATGAATATGTTCACAAACTCAGTTAACACCATAATTACAAATACTAACTTTGTTCAAAAAGTATCAGCAGATGATGAATCTTTATCAGTAGAAACATCCCCAACATTTACACTTACTAGTAGTAAAGTAGTAGATAAATTTGAAAGTGAATTAAGAGAAAAAGGACTTGACGATAATTTATCAGTAGAAACAAACTTAGACCAAGTTGAAAATTCAACTAAAACAATTTCAAATGTAAAAACATTCTCTATAACATTCTTAATAATTACCTTAAGTATAGGAACAATAGTATTATTTGTTATTAATATGATAAATATTAGAGAAAGAAAATATGAAATAGGAGTTTTGAGAACAATAGGTATGAAAAAGACAAAAGTAGCTCAACAATTCTTATATGAATTATTAATAGTTGCTTTCGCATCTTTAATACTAGGAGCAGGCTTAGGCGCAACTTTATCAGTTCCAGTATCTAATCACTTACTACAAAGTGAAATTTCATCCAACCAACAACAAACAGAAAATATTGCGAATAACTTTGGTCATGGACCAGATAATAAGCAAAATAAACAGTTCCAAGGAGTTACAAATGTAGAAACATTTAAAAGTATAGATGCTGTAGTAGACTTTAAAGTACTTGTAGAATTACTAGGAATTGGTCTTGTTATTACTCTAATTAGTTGTACAAGTTCAATAATTAGTATTCAAAGATTTTCACCACTTACAATATTAAAGGAGAGATCATAATGAACATATTAAAATTAGAAAATGTATCATATAGATATAAAGATGCAGATAAAGATGATTATGTATTTAAAAATATAAACTATGAATTTAAAACTGGAAAAGTATATGCTATTAAAGGAAAAAGTGGTAGTGGAAAAACTACATTATTATCTCTAATAAGTGGATTAGAAAATGACTATGAAGGAACTATCTATTATGATTCAAAAGAATTAAAAAAACTAGATCTTGATAACTATAGAAGTAGTGATATTGGAATAATATTTCAAAGTTATAATTTACTTCCACACTTAACTGCTATGGAAAATATAATACTATCAATGGATATAAGTAATGTAAAAGTAGAAAATAAAGAAGAAAAATCAAAAGAATTAATGAAAAGTGTAGGACTAAAAGAGTCTCAAGCAACAAGACGAGTACTAAAATTATCAGGAGGAGAACAACAACGTGTCGCAATTGCAAGAAGCTTATCTTATAATCCTAAAATGATACTAGCAGATGAACCGACTGGAAACCTAGACAAAGAAACAGAAAATGAAATATTAAAAATATTTAAAAATCTAGCAAAAAAAGAAAACAAATGCATAATAATAGTAACTCACTCAGAAAATGTTTGTAATGAAGCAGATGAAGTATTTGAACTAAAGAAAAAGACTAACAACTAGTCTTTTTATCTTTTTATTAATTGTTTAGGTCCATTGAATTCAATTTCTTTAGAATAATAATTATCAATTATAGAAGATGCTTCCCATCCATATGCATCAATTATACTAGAAAACTCATCAAGTCTAAATTCAGGTATTGTAATTACAGGCTTCTCTGTCTTTAAATATTCAAAAGAATCTTCTAATAATAACTGAGAGTGACCTTTCTTTCTATATTCAGGATTAACCATAAAAGTACATAACTTCTTCTCGTCATCATTTTTTAAAATACTAATCCCCACAACCTCTAAACCATCTAAATAAAAAATAATATCGCCACTCCCATTAATTACACGAGGAATATTCTTAGAAAAAAACCATTTATAGTACTCTGGATACTGACTCTTATTATAATCAGTTAATAAATAAATTTCATTTACTGCCTTAGAAAAATTCTTGTCCTTCATCTCACTTAAAACAAATCTCTCCATCAACCCAC
Source organism: bacterium (assembly GCA_963661295.1). GTDB lineage: Bacteria > Bacillota_I > Bacilli_A > RF39 > UBA660 > UBA3789. The sequence continues at coordinate 10,317 of CAVLBI010000099.1, read as the reverse complement.
TCCCTTAAGAAAGTATTATAACATACTACTACAAAACATGTTATAATCTTTTTAGGTGATTAATATGAAAAAGAAACTATTAAGTAATACTTATTTAAATGAAGCCGAAAAGTATCAAATAAAATTTTTTCTTGATGAAGAAGACAAATATGTAGTAGTAAAAAAAATAGTAAAGATATCTAAACCATTTATAATTAAAAATAATGTTACCGCAATGGATAATGGATACTACGTAATAGAAATAGTTCCCAAAAATAAAAACTATGCTCTTCGTATATTTTTAAATGATAAAAAAGAACTAGTTGAATATTACTTTGATATTATAAAAGAAAGTGGCCTTGATAAAGAAACAAAAATACCATACTTCATAGACTTATACTTAGATATAACAATAGATAAAGAAACTACAATAAATATAATAGATGAAGATGAATTAAACTATGCCTTAAAAATCAATGATATAACTAGCTCTGACTATGAACTTGTCCTAAATGTAAAAGAAAAGTTACTAAAAGAAATAAAAGAACAAAGTAATGACTTACTTAATTTAGATTATATGAGATACCTAGGTGATATGTAATGAAATATCTTGGAAGTAAAACTTTAGAAACAAAAAGATTAATTCTTCACAAAACTGAAGAAAAAGATTTAAAAGAATTATGGAATATTTTATGCATAGATTGTGTTAATAAATACTATTTAACTTCTAAACTTCATTTTAACTGGGAAGAAGAAATACCATATCAAATGTCTAAGTTAGAAAATAGTACTAATAAAACTAATTTTACTTGGACAATAGAATTAAAAGAAGATAATACTGTAATTGGACAAATAACAGTACCAGAAATAGAAAATGATATAAGAGACATAGGCTGGTTTATTGAACCAACATATCAACATATTGGTTATGCTTATGAAGCAGCAGTAGAAGTATTAAAATATATGTTTCTAGAGGTAGAAATAAAAAGTATAAAAACATGTGCAGCAATAAAAAATAAAGCAAGTTATTCTTTAATGGAAAAATTAGGCTTTAAAAGAGAGGCAACAACAAGATTTATTAAATATACATTTATAGATGAAGAAGTAGAGTGCTATAACTATACACTAACTAAAAATGACTTTTTAAAAGAGTTATTTCATAAAGAAAGTCTCTACATTGATATCAATATTGATAAAGACCCATATATTAAACATTTAAGTGATGATTTAGTACTAAATATTACTGGAGAGTCTGGTAGTGGAAAAACTACTCAAACAGAAAAATATAAAAATGATCCATCATGCATAGTAATTGATACAGACGAAGTCTATAAAAGTAAAAATAAAAGTATGGAAAATCAAGAAGTATATGATATGTTAATGAAAAAATATAATGAATTACCAGACTTGTTCACCTCATTTGATGAAGTTTATAAAAGTATAATTGACTACTTTAAATACTCTAACAAATTGGTTATAATTGATAGTGCTCAGTTTAGAAATATAAAAGATATAAGTATTTTAAAAGGAGATATTATTGTAATTAGAACATGTATAAATACTTGCTACAAAAGATGTATCGAAAGATTTGAACAAAGTGGTAATCATACATTAGACGAAATAGGTGCATATTCAGAAAAAAAGAAAAATATTTATATTTGGTATAATTATTTAAATAAATTTTTAGAATTATTAGATAAAGAATAGGAGATTATATGGATAGATTTAAAGCTACAAAAAGAGCTAGTGTTTTAGGCATTCTTGGTAATTTATTTTTAGCTATTATTAAAGGAATAATTGCGATGTTTAGTAACAGTCAAGCACTACTTGCAGATGCATTTAATAGTGCAGGGGATATATTATCATCACTAATGACTTATATAGGTAATAGAATAAGTTCAAAAAAAGCAGATGACGATCATAATCTTGGTCATGGAAAAGCAGAATATATTTATAGTTTACTAATCAGTATAACAATGTTAGTACTAAGTATCAGTGTCATTAAAAGTGCCATAGATACATTAATTCATAATACAAATGTAAATTACTCAATATGGTTAATTATTGTATGTTTTGTAACAATTCTAACTAAATTTTCTCTTTTTCTATACACAAATTACTTATATAAAAAGACAAAGAATATCTTAATAAAAGCAAATAGAACAGACCACAGAAATGATATGTTAGTAACAACTCTAACACTTATATCAATAATTTTAGGAAGCTTGGGAGTAAAGTATATAGATTCAATTGTAGGTATCTTAATATCATTATGGATAATGATAACTGCAATAGAATTATTTAGAGAAAGCTATAATGTTTTAATGGATAAAAGTATTGATAATGAAACAAAAGATAAAGTACTAACTCTTATAAAAGAACATAAAGAAGTAAAAAAGATACAACATTTTAATTCAACACCAGTAGGTTATAAATACCAAATATCATTTACAATATTTGTAGATGGAAACTTAACAACATTTGAAAGCCATGAAATAGCAAATCATCTAGAAAAAGAAATAGGAGAAAAATTTAAAGAAATATATTTAACAGTAATTCACGTAAATCCTTATGGTAAGCCAAATAAAATTGCTAAGAAAAAATAAAATATGCTATAATAAAAAGAGATTATGGGAGTGTTACTATGAACTTAGAAGAAGAATTTGATAAAAAAACAGAAAAAATGTTTGATATTAAGAAAAAAAGAATTAGCATGCTTGAAAATTATGGAGAGAATTTTCAAAAGAATAACTATATAACAAATCCAGCTATTGGAAGAGATGAACAAATAAAACAATTGATTTTAATCTTACTAACACCTGACAAATCAGCTGTTTTAATAGGTAAGCCTGGTGTTGGTAAAACTGCAACTGTAGAAGGACTTGCATATCGTATTCAAAGAAACTTAGTACCAGATGTATTAAAAGGATATCAAGTAATTAAAATAAATACAGCAGCTCTTCTAGGAACTGATCCAGTAACTGGAGAATCAAAAGTTCAAACATTAATTGATGAATTAAAAGATAAAACAAAACTTATATTATTTATAGATGAAATTCATACACTTATGGGTACTAAAGGTGAAGCCCTAGACTTTGCTAATATGTTTAAACCAGCACTTGATAGAGGTGACATTAAAGTAATAGGTGCAACAACAACAGAAGAATATGAAAGATACATCTTAAGAGATAAAGCCTTTGTAAGACGTTTCCAAAAAGTAGAAATATTTGAACCAACTAGATCAGAAAATATTCAAATATTATTAGGTACTCTTCCAAAAATAGAATATAGAACAGGGGCAAAACTAATGTATTCTCCTTATATTCAACAAAGAATAATGGGCTTTATCACAGACATAACAAGTGAATATAAAAGAATCTACGAAATAGGTTCTCGTTATCCAGATGTTTCACTAACAATACTTCAACAAGCCTTCTCAAATGCCTTATTTGATAACAGACGTGAAGTAAATATAATTGATATAAGAGAAGCCATTATTAACAGTAAAAATATATACCCAGACGTTATTAAAAAAAGTCTACCAGAATTCAATAAATTATTTGAAGACCAAATAGAAGAATACAATAAAGAACATTCAATTAACATAGAAAGATTATCAGAAGATTAAAAAGGGAAGGTAATATTATGCGTTGTAAAAAGTGTGGAAAAAATTTAAAAGGAAATGAAAGATTTTGTCTTGTATGTGGATACTATAATGATCCAGAAGATAATTCAGATGACTATCAAGGATTTAATAACGATAATTTAGAAGATGATTTATTAAAAGAAGAAAATAAAGAAACAAACGAACCAGAAATCCAAATACAAGCCTTTCAGACTGATGTAAGTGATAATACCGGTGAAAAAAAAGAAAAATTTTATGATTTCCAATATGATAGATTTTTAGAAGCATATATTGGAGAAGACTACAAAATAGTAGCTGAAAAGAAAATAAATATTTATGCTTTACTACTTAGTTGGATGTACTTCTTATATAGAAAACTATACATAATAGGAGCTTTAGGCCTATTAATAACAGGCTTAGTAATAAAATTAATACCAGAACACATAATTATATATACAATAATAACTATGGTTTTATCAGGCTTATTATTTAATCAAATATATAAGTTTATAGCAAAAAAAAGAGTTCTATTTATAAAGAAAAAGAATTCCTATGAAGATGATTTTACAATAGAAAAGCTATGTGCTAAATATGGAGGAGTAAACTTCATAGTTCCATTAGTAATGTATCTAATATTTTTAGTAATAATGATTCTATCAATGTATAATGTAGTTTTCCCATCAAAACAATCAAAATATTTTAAAGAAAATAGTGAAAATGAAGCAACTTGTACATCTCTAGTAAAAAGAATCTATAATTCAAGAGAAACACTAAAAATAAATGGAACAATAAAAGAAGGAGTATGTAATGTAGTAACAGGAGTAAAAAAAGACTACAATATCTACATTAAAGTAACAAAAGAAGATAAAACATACTACCAGTTCTACAAAACAGATAATAATTATTTATCATTAAAAGGTAGTACAGAATATCTAAAAGAACTTCAAGAAAAACTAACAAATAAAACAATCACAATAGAAGAAGAAACTTTCTTAAACGCATCACAAAACATAGAAAATAAATATAAAACTATAAGTAGAACATCAAAATCAGAAGATGAATTAATAAAAAATAAAAAGTCATCATCTGAAAAATTAAACTATATTATTAAAGAAGAAGAGTTTAAAAGGTAATAGTAAATCTATTATCTTTTTTTTGTAAATAAAAGTATATAAGATTGTATTTAATAGATAATTTTAGTATACTTATAATAAGATGATTAGTAGAAAGGATAGTAAATCATTGAAGCGCCAGGTCCATAATAGGATGACGAGGTTAGTAGTTATCGAAATATTCGGCGGGTACTACTACGGATAAGTGATTCGTAAAGATATATAGTAAAAAGTAAAATCAACATTACAACAAAGGATATATCTACACTATAATTTTTGTCATGGAGGAAAATATATGTGTGGAATAATAGGGTATATAGGTAAAAAACGCCCTGAAGAGTTTTTAATAAACGGATTAAAAAATCTAGAATATAGAGGATACGATTCAAGTGGAATCGCAATTAAAGAAAATAATGAAATACAAATAATTAAAAGTGTCGGAAGAATAAAAGATTTAGAAAAAAAACTTCACAATTCAAAATTATTAGAAGGAAATATTGGTATAGCTCATACTAGATGGGCAACTCATGGAGAACCAACTGTTGTAAATGCTCATCCTCATCAAGTAGGAAAAGTAACATTAGTACACAATGGTATTATTGAAAATGCTGAAGAATTAAAACAAAAACTAATAAATGAAGGTATTAAATTTAATAGTGATACAGATACAGAAGTAGCTTGTGCTATTATAAATAAATATTATGATAGTGACCCAGTAGCAGCAATCACAAAAGCCTTAGAAGAAATAAAAGGATCATATGCCTTCGGAATAATATTTGAAGATATTGATAAATTATATGCAGTAAGAAAAGATTCACCATTAATTATAGGAACTAGCACAAATGAAAATTATATCGCATCAGATATAGCCGCAATAATTAGTTATACAAACAAGTATATTTTATTAGAAGAAAATGAAATAGTAGAACTAACAAGTGATAGTATAAAAGCTTATAAAGATGGAAAAGAAATAAAAAAAGATATTCAAGCAGCTAATATAACAAAAGAAGAAGCAGACAAAGGTTCTTATAAACATTATATGTTAAAAGAAATAATGGAAGAACCTATGGTGCTTGCAAGAACTTTAAATAAATATGTAAACAATATGGAAGATGTATTTGATGTATCAAAATATGAAGAAATACATATAGTTGCTTGTGGAAGTGCAATGTATGCAGGAATGATTGGAAAAAGTCTTTTAGAAGAAAAAGCTAATATAAAGTGCTATGTTGAATGTGCTAGTGAATATCGTTATAAAAAAGTAATATATGATAGAAAGACATTAGTAATTTTAGTATCCCAATCAGGAGAGACAGCAGACACAGTAGCCGCAATGAGAAAGGCACATGCTGATGGAGTAGATACCCTAGCAATAGTTAATGTAAAAACAAGTACAATAGCAAGAGAAGCAAAACATGTAATGTTTATTGAAGCAGGCCCAGAAATAGCTGTCGCAACAACAAAAGCATATTTACTACAAGTCGCAGTACTTGCACTTATTTCATTAAAAGCAGCTAATGAAAAAGGTCTTGAAAAAGATTATGAAAAAATATTAAAAGAAGCAAATGAAGTACCCAATTTATTAAAGAAAATATTAGATGATAAAGATATATTTAAAAATATCTCTAAAGAAATATATAAAAATCATGATGTATTTTATATTGGTCGAGGAATTGATTATGCAATATGTCTTGAAGGAAGTCTAAAACTAAAAGAAGTATCCTATACTCATAGTGATGCTTACCAAGCAGGTGAATTAAAACATGGAACAATATCACTAATAGAAAAAGATGTCCCAATATTCGCAATAATAACAGATGATAGAATAAAAGAAAAAACAGAATCTAATGTAATAGAAGTAGAATCTCGTCAAGGTAAAATATTTACAATAACTAATGATGAAACTTTAAAAAATCATCATTTCAAATATGTAGTACCAAAAATAAATTACTACTTCCAATCGATATTAGTAGTACCACCATTACAATTAGTAGGTTACTATGTAGGAGACTTAAAGAAACTTGATATTGATAAACCAAGAAATTTAGCTAAGTCAGTTACAGTAGAATAATTAACAAACATAAATATTCTTAATATAATAAAATGAAAGGAGAATGTTTATGTATAATTATGCATACCCATATCCAATATATACAACAGGTAATAATTCAAATGATGGCTTTGGAAATAATGGTTGGTGGGCAATATTTATAGTAATTATAATTATTTTCTTCCTATTCTGGGGATTTGGAAATAATAATAATAATTCAAACTGCAGATAATAATAACTACATTAAAACTATAATGAACTATTCATTATAGTTTTCTTTATTTATAATAATATTTGAAAAAAATATAAATTTTTATTAATATATAAGTAATTGCAACCGATAATTTACAAAAAACAACCAAAAATTGGTAGTTCGCAACCAGTTGATTTAGTATGATTTTTGTAACGAAAGGAGAAAAAAATATGAATTTAGGAGAAAATTTAAGAAAGATTAGAAAAGATAATAATCTATCACAAGAAGATTTAGCGGACTTACTAAAAGTATCACGCCAATCAGTATCAAAATGGGAGTCAGGAATTGCTTATCCAGAAATGGATAAAATATTATTAATATGTAAAAAGTTTAATATTAAAATAGATGAATTATTAAATGAAGATTTAAACGAAGTAAAAGAAGAAAAAGAAAGTAAAAATAATATAAACAAGTACATTGAAGAAATTACAGGTTTTATAATGAATTCAGCAAAAATGATTATAAATATGTCTTTTAAAGAAAAATGTAAATTATTATTTGAACAAGTAAAAATAGCTTTCTTGCTTATCATAATATCTTCTATTGTAGTATTACTAATTAATGTTATATTTAGGTCATTATTAGGTAATTTTGAATATGCATATAAAGTTACAGATGTAATAAGTTCAATAAGTGTAACTATAATTATAATAATTGATGTATTAATAATGCTTAATCTTTATAAAACAAGATACCTAGATTACTATGAATATGAAGAGAAAGAAAAAGAGCTTCCAGAAAATATTGAAGTAGAGGAAAATAAATTTAATAAAGAAAAAGTAATTATCTATAGAGACCAAGAACATTCAGGTTTTAAGTTTATTAATGGCTTATTAAAAATGATATTAATATTCATAAAAGGCTGTGTCTTACTCTTTGGAACAACATTCATATTTACACTAATCACATTATTAGTATGTCTAGTATTTTCTTTATTAATAATAAAGAGTGGTCTAACATTTATAGGAATATTCTTAATGATTCTATCACTAGTAGTTATTAATGTCTTAATACTATATGTAATATATAGATTTATAATTAGTAAAAAATTACTAACAAGAAATATATTTATAATATTCATTACCTCATTAATAGTCTTTGGTTTATCAATTGGTATAACTCTTGTCTCAACTATCAACTATAAAGAGGTCTCAGAATATAATAAAAGTACACAAACAACAATTCCTATGAATGACAAATATCATCTTGACCTTTACTATGAAAATATTACCTGGGAAACAGAAGACAGAAGTGACATAGAAATAGATACAAAATATAATGATATCTTAAATTACAAATATCAAGAAACGCATCATTTAATAGATGAAAACGAAGAAATAATACGAATAAATCTTTTTGAAGATAATGATAATTTCAATACAGTAATGAAAGCTATGAAAAAAGAAATAAATAAAATAAATCATAAGCAATTTATGAGTATAGGAACAGAATCCTATGAAGTAACCATAAAAGCATCAAAACAAAATATTAAAATTCTTCAAGATAATATGAATAATTATTAGAAAAAGAAATATCAGTTGTTTGATATTTCTTTACTTTTTTATTTGAACGTACTATAATATGAACTTATCAAAGGGGAAGATTAATATGAATATTAATGAAGTTGTATCTTTATTACCTGACAAATTGATGTGTATTAGAGAAGTTAAAACCAATATGCTTATTTATCCAGAAGACGACGCACAACTAGCATATCTTACAAGCCTACAACAAATATCAAGCGATGAATTTTATGATTATGATTTAAAAAGATATTATCAAAGAAAAATTTACTACACAAAAGAGGGCCTTGAAGTAGGACATTATATTGATATCACAAAATATAAAGAAGAGATTCAAAAATTAGAAACAGATCCAGTATTGAACATACCAATAAAAAGAAAATTAAATGAAGATTTAATAGAATACCTAAGAATATGTAGATACTTACCTATGGATTTTTCATTAGTTATGCTAGACGTTGATCATTTTAAAAGAATAAATGATACCTATGGTCATATTGAAGGAGATAGAGTATTAAAAGATATTGCCAAATTTTTAAGAAATAATACAAGACACAATACAAATCAAAATGCAAAAAGAAGACCAGAAGATGGTATATATAGATTTGGTGGAGAAGAAATAATTTTATTATTAAAAAATATTTCACCAGAAAATACAGAAAAAAGACTAAATGAAATAAGAGAAAAACAAGCAAATAGGCCATATAGATTTTCAAAAGATGGTATAAATATATACTATGAAAATATAACTTTTAGCGCTGGAGTTACTACAGTTTCTAAAAAAATTTCCCTACCAAATTCAGACGAAGAAGCCAATCATTTTATTGAAAGAAAGATAAAAGAAGCAGATGAACAATTATATTATGCAAAAGAAACAGGTAGAAACAAAGTGAAAATGCTATATAACTAAGAACCCATAATAATTTATGGGTTTTAATATAAAATCAAAAAAGCAAATATGTTATAATGAGGCTAGGTGATAGGATGAATATAAAACTTAGAGAACCAGAAATATCAGATGAACAAGCACTAAAAGATTATATTGAAGAGTTAAGTGATGAATTAGATGCAGAAGGAACAAACAGACTTTATAAAGCAATAAAAGAAAATAAATATTTAGATTGGCTTGAATGGATTAAATTAACAAACTCTAAAACATTTTTAATTGTAAATGATAATAAAATTTTAGGCTTAATCAATATTAGATATAAACTAAATGATTTTTTAAAGAAATGTGGAGGTCATATTGGATATAATATTAGACCATCAGAAAGAAGAAAAGGTTACGCTAAAGAAACACTAAAATTAATATTAAAAACTGCCTATGAAAATGGTTTAGATGAAGTACTAATTGACTGCTATAAAGACAATACAGCATCAAGAAAAACAATAGAATCAACATCTGCAGAATTATATTGTGAAGAGTATTTAAAGGAAAGAAAAAAGACATTAATACGATATAAAATAAACCTAAAGACATATATAAAAGATTCAACAAATAAGATTAGATGAAACATATATAATATGATAAATAAATTATAAAAAAACTCATAAGCCTAAACTTATGAGTTTTAATATACCAATATGGAGCGAATCACATACAAGTTACGAACTAAGTTCTCTTTCTAAAAACATTATATACAAAATTTTCATGAATTTCAATGAAAGTATATAAAGTTATCAAATTAGATGATATAATTTGCTTAAAATTACAAATAACTTATTTTAAGGATGTGGTTATATATGTTAGATATAAATTTTAATCAAATCATTGA
>CAVLBI010000098.1:0-6497 GCA_963661295.1 bacterium | reverse complement strand
GTTATTGGTAGAAGAATATATGCACTTATAAAAGTAACTATAATTAGTGTTAAATTTAATATTTTTCTTTGCATATTAACCTCCTATCCCACTTAGTAAAATTATTATAAATGTTACTAAAGATAGAATTATAAATATTATTATGGAATAGCCCCATGCTTTCTTTTTATCAATTGGAATATCTCCTATGAATTCTCCTGTTTGACCGTTCATTGCGAAGATATAGTTTTTTTCTTTATATTTTACATTTACCATCCAAACTGGTAAGAGTACATATTGTTTTTCTAACTCTTGTGTTGTTAGAGTATTACTAGTTATTGTAGTTGTTGTATATCTGGCTGTATTTTTTTCTTTAAATGCTTCTATTGTTGAATTTTTTGCTCTTTCTTCGGCTTCTTTAAATATGCTTTCTCCTTCTTCATCATACTTTTCTGCATAAAAACCCGAAAGATATGCATGGTTATATGGAATCATTTCTTTGAAATCAAATGGTTCAATACTATTCATAATTGCATTATCAAATCTACTTGATCCGTCGACTGGAATATTTTCAAATTCCATTGTTCCACCACGAATCAGATTGTATATACTTGTTTTTGTATAGTGTCTATCTCCTGATGTCCATGACGTTACAATAGTTCCTTTCATATTTAGGTCGCCTTGAACATTAATATCATATAACCAAAAAGGAATATATATACCTCTAATTTTTTTTATATTAGATTGATTATTGAAGTCTTTTGGGCATAATGGTCTTCCTTTTGATATTTCTTGGAAGGCTTTTATGGCTTGGTCTTTTTCTGTTTTAAAGGGAATAATCATCTGTGGTGTAAATTCACCTGATAATTTACTTTTTAGGATTGCTGTATTTCCACAATAAACACAAAATGTGGCAGATGTTTGTTCATCAGCAATTATTTCGGCACTACAACTTTCGCATTTATATGATATATATTTTGAATAAGAATCTTTAGGTATTTTTTCTTTTACTTCTTTTGTTTGATTTACATTATTACTTTCATTAATTTCTTCTAGTGTAAATTCACTGCCACAATATTCACATTTCCATAATCCTAATTTTGGATTAAATGATATTGATGCATTACAGGCCGGACATTTTGTCTTTAGAGACTGTTCATTTTTTAATTCACTCATATACTCACCTACGCTATTATAATAATATCACATTTATTTAACTTTTATGGCACCTTCTCTAATAATATTCATTTTTTTTTCATCTTCTACACGAATAATTGTTGATGGTATTTGAATTTTTGTTGGACCTCCGTCAATTATAATATCTACTTTTCCAGCAAATGCTTCTAGAAAATCACTTATTTCTATTCCTTCTTTTTCTCCAGATATATTCGCACTTGTTGTTGCTAAAGGATAATCTACTGTACTAAGTATTTTTAAAGCAATGTCATCTTTTGGAATTCTTACACCTACTGTATCTAATCCAGCTGTTAATTGTTTTGGAAGATAATCTTTTTTATCTAATATTAATGTTAATGCTCCTGGCATATAGTTAGTTATTAATTCTTTTTCTTTTGCATTTAGGCTTTTTGCAACTTTAGAGATGTTTTCTATACTGTTTGTTAAAACATTAATTGGTTTATATTCAGGTCTATTTTTTAAGTCATATATTTTTTCTATTGCTGTTTCACTAAGACAATTACAACCTATACCATAGACTGTATCTGTTGGAAAGATAATTACGCCATCATTTGCAATTACTTTTTTTACTTCTTGTAATTCACTTTCATTTATACCATTTGTCCAGTTAAATATCCTTGTTTCTGTTTTTTCTTTCATTAATACCATTCCTTCTCCTAAGTCTAATTCACTTCTTGTTTTAAAACCAAATTTCTTATAAAAATTTTTTCTTCCTTTGTCTGGGGCTAAATAAACTGTAAGTTTTGGGTTTTCTTTTCTGTATTCTTCTATTTTTCTTAAAAGTTTGTGCATAATAGTTGAACCAATTTGTCTTCCTTGATACTCTGGTATTACCATAATATCTTGTATGTATAAAAATATTGTTTCATCTCCTATTATTCGACCATATCCTATTACGTCATCATAGTCATAGGCAGTTATAGAGTATAGTGTTTTATCAAGAGCTTTTTTCACAACCTTATCTTCTCTTCTTCCCCAACCTACCTTTTGATTTAAATAATTATATTCATCTTCTTTTATGCCATTTTCTACGTATGTAATCATCCTTATCACCTCAAGTTTATTATACTATAAAATAAGTATAAATTTTGATATAATTTTTTTAGGTGATAGAATGAAAAAAATTAAAATGAGCAATAGACCTTACATATTAAAGAATACAGATTTTAAAACTATATTGGTAAGTGTTATGTTTCCTTTTAAAATTAAAAAGGATGATTTAGCATTTATTAATTTACTTCCAAATATGCTTCAGTATATGAATAATAAATATTCTTCTGAAGATGCATTTCTTACGGCTAAAAAGGAATTATATATATTAAGTACTAGGTGTGGTTACCAATGTATTGGTGAATATGGATATTTTTATTTTGATATGGTTATTCCTGACACATTTTCTTTGAAAGATAATTTACTTGATGAGCAATTTAGGTTATTTAGAGAAATGATTTATAATCCGTTAATTAAAGATAATGGGTTCCTAGATTTTGAATTAAATAAAGAAATGAATAATTTAAATATTGGCATGGATAATGCTTTAAAGAATTTTGGTTCATATCAAAATATCAGGGTCAAAGAAATTATGGATGATCAGGGAATATTATCACGAGATCTTATTAGACATAGGGAGTTATTAAATTCCGTTAATACAAAAAACATATATGATTATTATAAAGTGACAATTAGTGATAATCAGCCAGTTGTGTTTGTTATGGGAAATGTTTTAGAAGATGAGATAAATAATTTGTGTGATAAGTATTTATTTAATAAAAGTTTTGATGAAAAAGTGTTTGAAGCAGAACTATTCTACTTTTTAAAACCTAGAGAAAAGGTCTTAGAAATTACAGAGGGTTCTAAATTTAATGATTCATCTTTATCGGTTATTTATAAAGTTAAAGATATGTGTGAAGATGATATTATTTATATGAATTGTGTATGTGATTTACTTAATTCTTTATCTTCTAGGATGCTTAGTAAAGTATTAAGAGATGAAAATAATATTGTTTATTCTTGTGGCGCACGTAACTATTCATATTATGGAGCTATTGAAATAATTGCATTAATTAATAAAGATAATAAGGAATTAGCTTATAGTAAAATCATTGAAGTTATGGACAGTTTTAAGGATTGTACAAATTTTGAAGATAATCTTGATAAGTTAAAGGAACGAAAAAAATTAAATCTAATTAGAAAACCTGATAATAAATGGGAAATATTTAATGATTATTTTAATAGTTCATTAGATGTTACTTGGACAGCTGAGGAGTATTATGAAAAGTTTGTTAATATTACAGCTAGTGATATTTCTAAGTTTGTTGATAGATTAATTCTTGATACAGTATATTTTTTGAAGGAGGAAGAACATGAGTAATTTTGATACTATTACACTAGATAACGGACTGAAAATATATTTATATAGTGATACGCATAGACATTCTATATTTTTTGATTTTATTACTTTTTGTGGCGGTATGAGTAAAGATTTTATAATGAGTAGAAATGAAGTACATTTACCTGATGGTCTTGCGCATATATTAGAACATTATATCGTTGAATGTAATGATGATGGTAATTTTTTAAAATTTCTTGGTGGTAAGCAAATGAATACAAATGCATCTACCGGTCCTACTTCAACTGAGTTTTATTTTGAAACTGTTCAAGATGTGACTCTTGGTATTAAGACAATTTTAAATGCGGTTAATAACGTTACTTTTGCAGATGAAAAATTAGAAAGTTTAAAGGGACCTATTCTTCAAGAGATTAGAGGTAAAATGAATAATAAATATTATCATTTAAATAGACTAATGTTGGAGGATGTTTTTAACGATATTTCTTTTAGGGATGTTGGTGGAACACTTGGTGAGATTTCTAATACTACTATTTCTGATTTAGATACTTTTTATAGAGCTTTTTATAGACCTGATAATCAATGTATCGTTGTAGCTGGTAATTTTAACAAGGAAGAAATACTTAATGAAATTAAGTCATTTTATAATAATAGAAGTTTTGACAAAGTAAACATAGAGATGATTAAACATAATGAAACTACTAAGGTTAATAAAGTAAAAGATGTTTTATATTTTCCAACGCCTAGAGAATATAGAGTTGTTTATTATAAGATTAATGTTTCTTCATTTAGTAATGTAGACTTATTAGACCTATCTTTTTATGTAAATTGTTTTTTTAATAACTTCTTCGGACAAACTTCTAAACTTTATAAAAAATTAATTGATGAAGGTATTATTACTGATACAATGAATTGTGGAGTTAGACAGATTGAAGATTATATTATTTTAAATATTGGTAATTATACTAGTAACGGAGATTATTTTACTAAGAATGTAATTGATACTGTAAGTAAGATGAATAGTTTTTCTAAGAAATATTTTGAATTAGATAAGAAAGGCTGTATTTTGAATTTAATTATTAGAGATGAAAATATTTTTTCTATGATAAATCCTTTTATTTATAATTTAGTTAATCTTAATTATCCTTATCTGGATAAGGTTGAGGATTTATATAGATTGAGTTATGATGATTATGTGAGTACAATTAAGAGATTAGATTTTAGTAACTATTGTGATATTAAAATAATTGATGATGATAAAGAAAAAAAGAGAAATTGATTTTTCTCTTTTTAGTTTGCTATTTTCTTATTAAACTGTTTCCGGTCATTTCTTTTGGAATTGGTAGACCAATTAGTTCTAACATTGTTGGAGCGATGTCGGCTAATTTTCCATCGTTTAATTCAATTCCTTCTTTTGTGATGATACAAGGAACTGGGTTTGTTGTATGAGATGTTACTGGTTTGTGTTCTTCATCCCACATCATATCACAGTTACCATGATCAGCAATTATTATTAGTATTCCGCCAAGCTCTTCAACAGTACGTTCATATATTTTTGTCATACACTTGTCCATGTCTTCTACAGCTTCAACGGCTGCTTCATAAACTCCTGTGTGGCCTACCATATCACCATTCGCAAGATTCATAACGGTTACATCATAATTTCCTACTTCTTTTAAGAAATTATCTGTTACTTCATAAACACTCATTTCTGGTTTAAGATCATAAGTTGCGACTTTTGGTGATGGAATTAATATTTTTTTCATATCATCATATTCAACTTCTTTTCCACCATCAAAGAAGAATGTAACATGTGGATATTTTTCAGTCTCTGCAATTCTTAATTGGCTTAATCCGTTATTATGCAGATATTCACCTAATATATTTTTTAAGTCTAAATCATTAAATGCATGAGGTGATAATACTGTTTCTGTTACTGGGAACATTGTAAGTGTTTTTAAATTATTAATTTTTTTGATTTCTAGATTTTTTTCAGCTGCTTGTTCTTCATAAGCTTCCGGATTTGAGAAAAGTGTAAATAATTCTCTTAATCTATCTTTTCTAAAATTGAATGTTATTACTCCATCATTATCACTTAATGGTTGATTATTGATAATACCTGGAATAATAAATTCGTCTGTTACATCATTTTTATAACTTTCTTCAACTAATTCTTTATAGTTATTATATTTTTTTCCTGTTCCATAACAGATTGCATCATATGCTAACTTTAATCTATCGAAGTTATTATCACGGTCCATGGCATAATAACGTCCACTAATTGTAGATATTACTCCGCCTACTTCATCTAATTTACTTTGTAAAATATCTAAATATTTTAAAGCACTTTTTTCGTATGTATCTCTTCCATCAGTAAATACATCAATATAGATATTTTTTACATTATTTTCTTTACAAACATCTAGGATTGCTAGTAAATGATTTATGTGGGAATGTATTCCACCATCGCTTAATAATCCCATTATATGTAGGTTAGAGTTATTTTCTTTAACGTGATTTAGTACTTTTAATATTTCTTTATTATTATAAATTTCTTTGCTTTTTATAGCTCCTGTAATTGCTTGAAGTGGTTGAAGGGCAATTCTTCCTGAACCTAAATTCATATGTCCTACTTCACTTGTACCCATTTGACCTTCTGGTAATCCAACTGCTGGACCACTTGCTTGTAATATAGAGTGTGGGTATTTCTCAACTAATTTATCAAAAGTTGGTTTGTGAGCATTTTTGAAAGCATTACCATCACTTTCTTTTCTTAAACCACATCCATCTAATATACATAAAACTACTGGTTTATTCATTTTCATCCTCCTATTTCTTTATTTTTATTATACCACTTTATGTTAAAAGAATGAAAAATAAATTAAAAAGAAGAGTTTTTACTCTTCTTCTAGCGCAGTTAATTCTTCTTCTGTTAGATTAGTATATTTCTTTATAATATTGATATCAACATTAT
>CAVLBI010000097.1:0-9437 GCA_963661295.1 bacterium | reverse complement strand
GAAATATACTGGCTTAACTGAAGAAAAACTTATAGAGTTATCTAATGATATTAAATGATTTTAAGTAGTAATTTATTTTTACTATTTTTTTTCTAAAAAATAAAAAAGAATCTTTTACTTGATTCTTTTTAGATATTTAATAAATATATTGTGAGTGATAATATACTTGCGAATAATGATAATAATATATATGGGTTTAATAGTGTTTTTTGTTTATTTTGTAAAATTGACGTTTCTTCATATAAGAATAGGGTACTTACAAAAGTTCCAAGGCATGAGATGAATCCTAAAAAGTTACTTTTTAGACCAAAAAATAAGATAGTAAAACTTTGATTAAATATGTAATTTATTAATAAACATATTTTATATGATTTAGGTATTTCTTTTAACTTATATGTCGTTATTATCTTATAAATTGTATATGCAATCAATAAATATATTATTAACCAAGCTATTGGGTAAAATTGTTGTGGTGGAGTAAAAAATGGAACTTTTATTTCTTTTAAATAATTGTAGTCTACTTTAATAATTGATGAAGCAAACCATGGAATTAAACATAAAATATAGATAATTATCTTTTTAAACATTTAATCATCTCCTCTTTTCATATTTTATGTTATATTGTATAATATTATTAGTTTTTTAGGAGGGAATTTAATGGAAGAAGAATTAATGAAGGATGAAAAAAACGTTATTACTATGAAATTACTTCATTATTTTATTACTGAAAAAAATTATAATCCTATTATTTTACAAGGTGTTGATAATGAGATTTGGCTTGAAAATTTAAATTCTGATTGTGAGGTTGTAAGAATTGTTTCAGGCTATATACACAATGATGAACAATTTGATTTTGATGTTTTTAAGACGAAGAGAATTTTAAAAAAAATAAAGAAAAAAACATTTACGTTTAACTTGAATGTTCTTAGTATTTTTTTGGATATGGGTGAGAATATTAAGGAAGAGTTAAATACAGATTCTCATTTAATGTGTGTTAAAGTTAATCGTGAATCTGATATAAAAAAGAGTAGTATTATAAAAAATGTTTTTCCAGATTTATCTGATAAGATGAAGTTCTCAGAAAAGGGAGTTGAATTATTTATGAAGATTACTGGTGATATTAATAAACATAATAAGGAGGATGCTAGTAAATTGGAAAGTGTTTTTAAGTCAAAGGTTCCGTATATTACATATTTTTTAATTGCGGTTAATGTTATTTTTTATGTTGTACCAATGCTTTTGGGAAATGATGTGTATCAATATATAATTAATACTTATTGTATACATGGACCTAGTATAAGAGCTGGACAATATTATAGATTGTTTACTGGTATATTTTTACACGGAAGTATTTTCCATTTGTTATTTAACTGTTATGCATTGTATGTTTTAGGTTCGCAAATTGAGAGCTTCTTTGGAAAGTTTAAATACATTATAATTTATTTATTTTCTGGATTAGCTGGATCACTACTTTCTATTACATTAAGTGGTAGTGTAGGTGCAATTGGTGCTTCTGGAGCAATTTTTGGTCTTATGGGTTCATTATTATATTTTGGATATCATTATAGAGTATATTTAGGAAATGTTGTTAAGAGTCAAATTATTCCTCTTATTTTACTAAACTTGGCTGTTGGATTCATTTCTCCAGGTATTGATAATTGGGGACATATTGGAGGCTTAATTGGAGGTATTGTTATTACTATGGCTCTTGGTGTTAAGGAAAAATCAAGTAATTTTGAAAAAATTAATGGTTGGATTATTTGTGCAATATTCTTGAGTTTCTTACTATTTATGGGCTTTGTAATGGCTGCAAAATAGGATTGTATATTAGTGTTAGAAGGATGATGTGATGTAATTATGGATGAAAATTTAAAAAATGATTATGTTAAAAGCAGTCTTGATTATATTAGAAGATATATAAAAAGTTCTATTCAAGATTTTGATTATGAACAATCTTTAATTGCAGATCAAGAAATTAAAAATGAACTAGAAAAGGTTTATGAAGAATTTGTAGTAAAAGGCAATAATAAAAATAAGTGTAAAATTAAGAATAGGGAGTTTTCTTCAGAAGAGTGTAAGATTTTTAAGAAATTAAGTATAAAGTATTATGCAATTTGTAATGATAATTTGCATTTATTAGAAAGATTAACTGAGGAAAAGTATTTGTTTGGTAGTCAAAATATTAGGTATTTTGCACTTGATAAAAATTTTACTAAATATTTTAGTGAAGATGAGTTAGTCTTTCTTTTAAAACACTGTAATGCAGAGTGTGAGGGCTTTTTTAATAAATTAATTAGTGTTACTTCTAGGAAAATTGACAATGATTCTAGAAAGAAGCTATTGGATAAATATTTTGATATTAGAGATAGACTTTTATTTGACTCTAAACTTGATTCTAATGGTAGAAAAGTGTTAGAGGAGGCTTTTTCTGTTGTTGCTCAAGAATTAAATAAAGTGAATGTATGTAAATATAATGATGAAGAAAAAGATATGTTGATGAAAAGTTTTAGAAATGTAATATTACAGGATCCTGATATTGCAAAGAGACATGATAAACATGATATGTCTAAAATCTTTAGGGATTTATTAACTCCTGATAATTTAATGATATATGGTGAAGATATGTTATTAGGGTTGTCTTTTTATCAGAAAGAAATGGTAAGTGAAAATTATAATGGAAAGAATAATGCTTCAATGAAGAGAATAAGAGATATTCTTTTAGAAAGACCTGACTTTTGTACTAGTTTACGTTTTACTGATGGTATTTTAAATAATTTCACTAATCAGGAAATTATAGATATGACACCAGAACTTGAAAGAGTTTTTACTAAGGCAGATGATATTGGGTATGCAGATAGGGTAAAAAATATAGTTTTAAGCGAAGACATGCTATTAGAAGATGAACTTATTGATTCTGATTTTTTAAGTGCACTTAGTGATGATCAAATAAGAGGGTTATCTTTAGTTGCTCAGGAAAAAATAAAAAAAGTACTATTAAATAAAAGAAAATTTATCACATGTTATGGCAATAGATATAAGCTTACTAAGAAAATTAGAGGTATTGAGGTGTTTGATACGTTTATGCAAAAAGTTGGTTTAAGGAGAAAATGATTGTATTTAATAATTTAAAATGATAAAATTAAGTTAATATATAGTGAGGTGATTATATGCCAAGAGATAAAACAAGTTTATTTAATTTATCTGAAATAGATGCAGAGCTTACAAGAAAAATATTAGATGAGGTTTATGATTCATTAAAAGAGAGAGGATATAATCCTACTAATCAAATTGTTGGATATTTAATTAGTGGAGATCCTGGTTATATTTCTAGTTATAGAGATGCTAGAAGTAAGATTCAAGAAATTGATAGGGCTAAGATTGTAGAGATTCTTCTTAATGAGTTTCAAAAAAATAAGTAATGAGATATTTGGGACTTGATTTAGGTAGTAGAACTTTAGGTGTTGCTGTTAGTGATAAGACTGGATTAATTGCAACTAGTTTGAGAACTATTAGACATAATGAAGAATATGATAGATTGCTTGATGAAGTTCAAGGACTTGTTAATGAATTAGGTATTGATGCTATTGTGTTAGGTTTTCCTAAGAATATGAATAATTCTATTGGACCTAAGGGAGAACTTAGTTTAGATTTTAAATCTAAATTAGAAGAAAAACTTACTATACCAATTTATTTGGAGGATGAGAGACTTACTACAGTTACTGCTAATAATGTATTAATAAGTGGGAATGTTTCTCG
This sequence comes from bacterium, assembly GCA_963661295.1. GTDB lineage: Bacteria > Bacillota_I > Bacilli_A > RF39 > UBA660 > UBA3789. The sequence continues at coordinate 5,681 of CAVLBI010000097.1, read as the reverse complement.
AAAAGATAGAAAGAAAGTTGTTGATAGTGTTGCAGCAACTATAATATTGCAAAGCTATTTAGATAGGAGTGGAAGAAAATGAAAAAAAATACTTTTTCAATGTTAGATGAGAATGGGAATGAAATAGTTTATGATGTATTATTTACTTTCGAAAGTGAAGAAACTCATAAAAATTATATAGTTTATACTGATAATGAGAGGGATGAAACTGGTAATATAGAAGTTTATGCATCTATTTATTATCCAGATGATCCTCAAAGTAAGTTAGAGGCTATTAAAACTGAAAAAGAGTGGAAAGTTATTGAAACTATTTTAGATACTTTACAGGAAGAAGTAAAAAATAAAAAGAATAATGAAAATAACGAGCAATAGCTCTTTATTTTTTATGGAGGTTGTATGGCAGTTAAAGTAAAACCAAAACCTTTGTTTCTAGTTATTGTTATTGCCTTTTTGCTTTTAGGTATCGGTATTACTTGGATGGTGCTTGCTAGTCCTGTTGATAGACATGATACTAGTAATGTTGAAGTAGATATTACTAGTGGGAATGGGGTAAGTCAAATTAGTGATATTTTAAAAGAAAAAAAATTAATTAGAAGCAAAATGTTATTTAAAATTTATATAAAATTATATAGTAATAAGTCTTTAAAGGCTGGCACTTATAACTTAAGTAAAAGTATGGATTTAAGTAAGATAGTTAGTACTTTGGAAGAGGGAAGTTCTATTGATTCTAATAGTGTTAAGATTACTTTTAAAGAGGGTCAAAGAATTACTGATTATGCTAAAGTTATTGCAGATACTACTGATAATAGTTATGATGATGTAATTAGTGTATTTAAAGATAATGATTATATGAGTGAATTAATTAATGAATATTGGTTTTTGACTGATGATATATTACAAAATGGTATATATTATTCGTTAGAGGGGTATTTAGCTCCTGATACTTATTACTTTAAAAAGGATGCTAGTGTTAAGAATATTATAGAGACTATGCTTGATGAGATGGATAAAGAGCTTAGTGTTTATAAGAGTTTTATTGGTAATAAAGTTCATTATTATTTAACTATGGCTTCAATGGTTGAACTTGAAGGTAAGAGTTTAGAAGATAGACAAAATATTATGGGAGTATTTAATAATAGATTAGATATTGGTATGCATTTAGGTAGTGATGTTACTACTTACTATGCTTTTCAAGTTTCAATGTCTGCTAAACTTACTAGTGAACAATATAATACTGCAAATCCATATAATACAAGACCTACTAATAAGTCTGGTCCACCTATAGGACCAATTTGTAATCCATCTGCTATTAGTATAGAAGCAGCAATTAATCCAATAGATAATGATTATTTATATTTTGTTGCTGATAGTAGTGGAAAGGTTTATTATTCTAAGAGTTCAGAAGAACAGAATAAGGTAATAAAAAACTTAATTAGTAGTGGTAAATGGAATGGTTAGGGAATGGTGAAGATGAAGGAAGAAATAGAGTCCATTAAGAGTTACGCATTAGAAAATAATGTTCCTATTATGCAAGATGCTGGAATTAATTATTTGACAAATTATATAAAGAAAAATAAAATAAAGAAAATTTTAGAGATTGGAACAGCTATTGGATATTCTGCTATTATGATGTGTTTAGTTGATAGTGATGTAGAAGTTACTACAATTGAAAGAGATGAGAAAAGATATCTAGAGGCTATTAAGAATATTAAGAAGTTTAAGTTAGAAGATAGAATTAATCTTATTTATAATGATGCTTTAGAAGTTAAAATTAATGATACTTATGATTTAATATTTATTGATGCTGCTAAAGCACAAAATACTAATTTTTTTGAAAAATTTGAAAGAAATTTGAAAAGTGAGGGTTCTATTATTACAGATAATATGTACTTTCATGGATTAGTATTTAAGGATGAAGAGGAGATTGGAAGTAGAAATCTTAGACAATTAGTAAGAAAAGTTAAAAATTATACTTTATTTCTAGAGAGAAATAATAAGTATGATACTGAGTTTTTAAATATAGGTGATGGGTTAGCAATTAGTATAAAAAAGTAATGGAGGTGGAGTAAATGAGACTTGTACAAATACTTGATTGTAATGATACTTTGGGTACTTGCTGCAATGATTATACTCTTGTTACTGTGCTTGATGTTGCTAGAAAGATTCTTGGATTAGTTCAGTTAATTGTACCTATTATTTTGATTATTATGGCAACTTATCAGTTTATTATGTTAATGACGAATCCTGATGAAAAAAAATTAACAAAGTCTTTATATAATAAATTTTTTGCAGCTTTAATTGTTTTTATGGTTCCAATTCTTGTTAATGTTGTTCTTGGAATGTTACCTGAAAAGTTTAGTGTTTCAGCTTGTTGGGAGCAAGCAAAGATATCTGCTGAAGTTGTTAGAAGTCAAAAAAATACGTATATTCCTTTAAATGAGAAAGGAAAATCTCCAATAATGTCTGATCCAGATGGTTATGAAAAAGGATCTGCATCTAGTGGTAGTGGACAAGGTAGTGCTAAAGGAAAAGCAATTGTTGCTTATGCTAAACAATTCGTAGGAAAGCAATATGTTTGGGGAGGTTCTTGGAATGGTGAATTGCCATATACTGGAACTGATTGTAGTGGCTTTGTTCAAGGTGTTTTTAAACATAATGGTATTAATTTATCTAGAACTACAACTACTCAATGGGCAGATACGGGAACATATACATTGGTTCATGGTGAAATAAAAGCAGGTGATTTGGTTATGTATGATGGTCATGTTGCTATTCTTACTGGTAATGGAAATGAGATTGTTCATGCTAAAGGTAGTAGATGGGGAATAGTTATTGATTCAGATTATAAAAGTTCTTCGTCACATGCTATTTTAGGTATTATGAGAATAAATGGTGTTAATTAGGAGGCTATATGTTTGATGTAGAAAGAAAATCTGCTCCTAATAAGAAGAAAATAAAAAGAGGTAAGAGACTTAGTAACGATACTAAGAAAACAATGGTTATTGTAGGAGCAATATTTATAATTGTATTTATGCTTAGTTTTATTTATATTTCTAGACAGAATGAGAATTATAAGAATATAAAAGAAGATAAAAGTAGATATATTGTTTATACTAAGTATCAAGGTGGTAGTGGTGATTATACTCAATATATTCCATATATAAATATAAAATCTGATGTCATTAGTTTGGTAAATGAAGATGTTGATTTATTTATGGAGGATTTCAAGGATGAAGAAAAAACTACTATATCATATGAATATGATATAAGTGGAATAATTCTTAGTGTTGTCCTTAAGGCAATTGATTATAATACTGAGTATGCTCCAAAAGCATATTTTAGGAGTTATAATATAAATCTTAATACATTAGAGGTTATTGATGATAGTACTTTACTTGATTTCTTTGGTGTTAATGAAGAAACTGTTAGTAATAAGATAGAGAATAAGTTTAAGACTTATTATCAAGAATTAGTTAATGAAGAGTATTATGCTACTGATGAATGTGATTATAATTGCTTTCTTAAGTTTAGAGAAGTAGATAATTATCTTGACAATGTTAGTTATTATGTAGAAAATGGTAATTTAATTGCTTACAGGCCATATGTTTTCCATTCTGTATATGGTGAAGAAGAGTATTTTAAGAATAAAAGTTTTAAGTTTTTAATAGTTGAAACAGATAAAAATGGAGAAGATAAGTAAATCTTCTTTTCTTTATGTTATAATATGGTGGAGGTGGAATTATGAAACTTTTAGTAGAAGCAAGTAAGGCAAATATATATGAGTTTAAGTGTGATGGAGTAATTCTTGCATTAAAAGATTATTCTGTTGGAAGTGAGAAGTATTACTCACTTGATGAAATTCGTGATATTTGTTCTAGGTATAAGGGAGAAATATTTGTTAAGTTAAATAAAAATTTATTTAATGATGATATAGATGAAGTTAAAAAGATTTTAATGGAACTTGATAATTTAAAAATTATTGGTGTTTTCTTTTATGATTTAGCGGTTTTGGAATTAAAAAGAGAATTAAATTTAAATATTGATTTAGTATGGAATCAGACTCATATGGTTAATAATTATAAGACTTGTGATTATTATAATAGTCGTGGTGTTAAGTATGCACTTCTTGGTAAAGAGATAACTTTAGATGAGATAGGTGAAATTATTTCTTCTAGTAAGATTACTAGTATGGTTGAAGTTGTTAGTAAGCCTAGTGTTGCTTTATCTTATAGAAGCTTAGTATCTAATTATTATAAAGATTTAGGTATATCAGGTGATAAGAATATTAAGATTCATGAGAAGGTAAGCGGAATTGATTTTATTGTTTCAGAAGACTCTAATGGCAGCTGTTTTTACGAAGATATTATTACTAATGGAACTTCTGTTATTAAAAATTTATTTGAATTTGGATGTCCTTATATAATTATGAGAGAGTATGGGATTCCTGATTTCTTAGAACTTGTTAATGATACATCTTTATATATAAATGATTCATGTTCTGATACTAATTATGTAGAAAAATATAAAAAGTTAGGGGATAGTACAAATTTCTTTTTTAAGAAGACTATTTATAGGGTGAAAAAAAATGGATAAGAGAATTGAATTATTATCTCCTGCGGGAGATTTGGAAAGATTAAAAGTAACTTTATTATATGGGGCTGATGCTGTATATATTGGTGGAGAAAAGTATAGTTTACGTGCTAATGCAACTAATTTTAGTATTGATGAAATTAGAGAGGGGTGTAGTTTTGCACATAAGCTTGGTAAAAGAGTACATTTAACTTTAAATATTGTTTTTCATAATGAAGATATGGATGGCGTAAAAGAATATATTAAGGAAGTAGTTGATGCTGGAATTGATGCTTTCATTGTAAGTGATCCATTTATTATTTCTTATATTAAAGAAAATTATCCTGAAGTTGAAGTACATTTATCTACACAGAACTCTACTACAAATTATAAGACTGTTGAATATTTTGGTAATGAAGGGGTTGATAGAGTAGTTCTTGCTCGTGAATTATCAAAAAAAGAAATAAAAGATATTATTGATAAGACTAATGTTGATTTAGAAGTATTCATTCATGGAGCTATGTGTACATGCTTTAGTGGTAGATGTGCACTTTCAAATTATGTTACAAATCGTGATGCTAATAGAGGTGGATGTGCTCAAGTATGTAGATTTGCTTTTAAGACAGATAATGATAAAGACTTTACAATGGCTACAAAGGATATGAATATGTCTCGTTATATTGGTGACTTAATAGATATTGGTGTTACTAGTATGAAAGTAGAAGGAAGAATGAGATCTTTATATTATCTAGCTACTGTTATTGGAACATATAGAGCAATAATAGACAATTATTATGATGGGACGCTTACTGAGGATTTAATGAAAGTGTTTGAAGAGCGATTAAATAGAGTAGCTAATAGAGAGACTACTAGTCACTATTTTTTAGGTAAGGCTGATTACCTTGATCAGTATTACACTGGTAGAGTTGAGGTTTCTAATCAGGATTATTTGGGACAAGTAATTAGTTATGATTATTCTAGTAAGTTACTTAAGTTTTATGAGAGAAATTATTTTGAGGTTGGAGATATACTTGAAGTATTTACTCCAAATGGGGAACATTTAGAATTTACTTTAGAGAAGTTATATAATGAAGATATGGAGAGTCTTGATG
>CAVLBI010000096.1:0-14706 GCA_963661295.1 bacterium | reverse complement strand
TTGGATAATCTTTTTAGTAGTATATAAAATAATATTAATCTATTTAAGAAAAGACTATAAGCCAAAAGTTAAAAAAATATTAATAAAGAAAAAAGTTAAGAAATTACCAGAAAACTTTACACCACTAGAAAGTCCTATTTATGTTTATGGTAATGCACCAAAAAAACCAGTAATGGCTAAAGAACAACCACAAATTATAAAGACAGAAGAAGATGAAGAACTTAAACAATTAGATAGTCTATTAACATTAGAAGATTATAAAAAAGTTCTAAAATTATTAAAAGATCAAAACGAAAAGAAACAACAAGAAGAAGTAATAAAGAAAGAAATAAAAGAAGAACAAATAAAATATGATGAATTAATAAAAAAACAACGTAATACAGAGCAACAAAAATATGAAGAATTATTAAATTTATACAGATAGTAACTACTCAAAAATTTGAGTAGTTTTTCTTTTTTTAATTTATGAATTCATGTATAATAAAAAAGTGATGATATTAGTTATTATAAATAGTTAACTTAAAAAGGTAGGAGGAAGTACAATATGAATTTAGATGAATTAAACGATAAACAAAAAGAAGCAGTTTTATATAATGAAGGACCCCTTTTAATAATTGCCGGAGCTGGAGCAGGAAAAACAAAAACATTAACAACAAAAATTGCATTTTTAATAGAAGAAAAAAATGTTGACCCAAGAAACATACTTGCAATAACATTTACAAATAAAGCTGCTAAAGAAATGAAAGATAGACTTTTTAGAACAATAGGTTCAACAGCAAAAGAATTACAAGTATCAACATTCCATAGTTTTGGATTAAAATTATTAAGAGAAAATTATGAAGCATTAGGATATGATAAAAACTTTGTAATTATGGATAGTGATGATTCATTAACAGTAGTTAAAAAAATCATTAAAGATATGGGCCTAGATCCTAAAATATATAATCCAAGAGGAATTAGAAACAAAATAAGTGGTTGTAAAAATGAAATGACATCACCAGAAGAATATGAAAGATATGCAGTAAGTGATTATGAAAAAGTTGTTCAAGAAGTCTATTCAAAATATAATACAAAACTTGAAAGAAATAACTCTGTAGATTTTGATGATTTATTATTACTTCCTATAGAACTATTTAAGAAAAATCCAGATATCTTAAATAAATATCAAGACTTATATCAATATGTTTTAATAGATGAGTACCAGGATACAAACGAAGCACAATATATACTAACAAAAATGTTAAGTGCAAAAAACAGAAAAATAACTTGTGTAGGAGATGATTCTCAAAGTATCTATAGCTTTAGAGGAGCAAATTATAAAAACATTCTTAATTTTGAAAAAGATTATAAAGACGCTAAAACAATTCTTCTAGAACAAAATTATCGTTCAACAAGTAATATTCTAGATGCAGCCAATCAAGTTATTAAAAATAATAAAATGAGAAAAGATAAAAATCTATGGACATCAAGAGGTACTGGAGAAAAAATAAAATATTATAGAGCTTACAACGAAAGAGATGAAGCACAATACGTTATAAGAAAAATAAAAGAACTAATAAATAGAAACATAGAATATAAAGATATCGCAGTACTATATAGAACCAATGCTCAATCACGTGTATTAGAAGAAGAAATGTTAAAAGAAAATTTACCTTATAGAGTAATTGGAAGTTTCTACTTCTATTCAAGAAAAGAAATAAAAGACTTAATCGCATACTTAAGATTAATTCATAATTCAAGAGATAATGTTTCACTATTAAGAGTTATAAACACTCCAAAAAGAGGTATAGGTTTAAAAACAATTGAAAACCTAACAAAAAAAGCAGACTTAGAAAATATAAGTATTTATGAAGCAATATCTAGTGGAAAAGAATTAGAATTTAAAAATTTAATAGAAAGATTAAAAGAAGTATCACAAGACTTAACCCTAACCGAATTAATTGACAAAGTATTAGATGCATCTGGTATGAAACAAGAACTAGAAAGTGAAAAAACTTTAGAAGCAGAAGTAAGATTAGAAAACCTAGAAGAATTTAAATCAATTACAAAATCATTTGAAGAAAGAGAAGGACTAATTTCTCTTGAAGACTTCTTACTTGAAATAAGTTTAATAAGTGATGTAGAAGAATATAAAGATGATCCTAATAGAATTAGCTTAATGACAGTACACTCAGTAAAAGGACTAGAGTTTGACCATGTATTTGTAGTAGGAATGGAAGAAGGAATATTCCCACATATGAATTCCTTAATGGAAAACTCAGAAGTAGAAGAAGAAAGAAGACTTTGCTATGTCGCAATTACTAGAGCTAAAGATGACCTACATCTAGTAAACGCCAGAAGAAGAACTTTATTCGGAAAAGAACAAATAAATCCAGTAAGTAGATTTATTGGAGAAATAAATAAAGATCTAATTGAGACAAATGTAAAAGATGAATTACCACAAAAAGAAGAAAAACTAAATACAGGAGAAATGTTTAGAGAAGAAAATATTGATTATCAAGTAGGAGATTACGTATATCACGAAACATTTGGTACTGGACGTGTTACAGAAGTAACAAATACCCTTGTAACAGTTGCCTTTAAACATCCTCATGGTATTAAAAAATTAATGAAAAATCATAAGAAGTTATCAAAAGTTTAAGTTAAAGATAACTTCTTTTTTGTAAGGTACAGATTTACCCATAAATACTTGTTATACTAAAATCTAATCTTATATGTTATAATAAAACTGCTATATAAGATAAAATAGTAAAAAATAATAAACAAGGGGTTTCATATACAAGGAGGATTTATGGATAAAGATATTACATTAGTTATTTTAGCTGCCGGAATGGGAAGCAGATTTGGAGGATTAAAACAAATTGAACCATTAGGTCCAAACGGAGAATTTATAATTGATTACTCTGTTTATGATGCTATAAAAGCAGGTTTTAATAAAATAGTTTTCTTAATAAAAGAAGAAAATTATGAAGTATTTAAAGAAACAATAGGAAAAAGAGTAGAACCACATATTAAGGTTGAATATTGTTTTCAAAAAAATGATAACCTACCTGCAGGACATTCAGTTCCAAAAGATAGAGTTAAACCATTAGGAACAGCACATGCAGTTCTTTGCTGTAAAGAAAAAGTACATGAACCATTTATTATTATCAATGCTGATGACTTTTATGGAAGAGATGCATTTGAGAAAGGTGCAGAATTCTTAAAAAATCTTAAAGATACAATTCCATATCCATATGGAATGATTGCTTATCACGTTAAAAATACAATTACTGAAAATGGAGCAGTAAAAAGAGGTGTTTGTGAAGTAGATGGAGATAAGTTGTTAAAAATTACAGAAAGCCAAGTTGAAAGAGTAGATGGCAAAATAATCGCCACTCCATTAAATGGAACGCCAGCTTTTGAAGTTGGAGAAGATGCTACAGTATCAATGAACATGTTACTTTTCACACCAAGCATATTTAAATATATTGAAGACCATTTTGCAGAATTCTTAGATGCTAATAAAGACAATATTGAAAAATGTGAATATTTAATACCAGATGTTTTATTTAGTACAATAAGAGATAATTATGCAACAGCAAAAGTTATCAAAACTACCGCAACATGGTATGGAGTAACATATAAAGAAGATGCAGATAGTGTAAGAGAAGCACTAAAGAAATTAGTAGAAGAAAAAGAATATCCAAATAAATTATGGGATTAATTAAAAAATAAAAAACAATTCCCAAAATCACCATATTAGTTTAAAATAATAATAGGTGATTTTTTTATGGAAGAAAGAATAAATGAACTAATTGATAAAATTAATAAAGCAAGCTATGAGTATTATGCTTTAGATAATCCAACAATTACAGACCAAGAGTATGATGACTTATATAATGAACTTTTAAGAATAGAAGAAAAATATCCAGAATTAAAAAGAATAGATTCTCCAACAAATAGAGTAGGGGGACAAGCTTTAGAAAAATTTGAAAAAGTAACGCATGAAACACCAATGCTTTCCTTTGATGATATTTTTAATAGTGATGAAATAGAAAGTTTCGATAATAGAATAAAAAAAGTTGTTAAAAATCCATCATACACACTAGAACCTAAAATGGATGGCTTATCAGGTTCGCTTATATATAAAGATGGAATTTTAGTACGTGCCGCAACAAGAGGTGATGGTGTTACAGGAGAAGACATAACACAAAATGTAAAAACAATTAAATCTGTACCACTTAAATTAACAGAAAAAATTGACATTGAGGTTCGTGGAGAAATATATATGTCAAAATTATCTTTTGAGCGAGCAAATATCGAAAAAAGAAAAAATGGTGAAAAAGAATTTGCTAATCCCAGAAATGCAGCCGCAGGATCAATTAGGCAATTAGATAGTAAAATAACAGCTAAAAGAGGATTGGACTACATGGCATATTTTATTCCAAACCCAGAAAAATATGGTCTAAAATCTCAACATGAATCATTAGAATATTTAAAGAAACTAGGGTTCAAAACAAATTATAAATTAAACGGTCTAGCACATAATGCCAAAGAAATAGAAAAGTACATAGAAAATCTTGGTAATGAAAGAGAAAAGTTACCATTTCCTATTGATGGTGTTGTCCTAAAAGTAGACAGTCTTGAGGATGAAGCTAAACTAGGCTTTACAGCCAGAGTACCACGTTGGGGTATTGCATATAAATTTCCAGCTGTAGAAGTACTAACAACATTAAATGAAATAAAATTTACTGTAGGAAGAACAGGAAAAATAACACCTAATGCAATATTTAATCCAGTCCATGTAGATGGATCTCTTGTATCAAAAGCAACTCTTCATAATGAAGACTACTGTATTCAAAAAGATGTAAGAGTAAACGATATTATATCAATTAGAAAAGCAGGCGATGTTATACCAGAAGTAGTAGAAGTAAAATTTGAAAGACGTACTGGAGAATATGAACCATTCAAAATGATAGAAAATTGTCCAATCTGTAATACAAAATTGATAAAAAAAGATGCAATGCATTTTTGTCCGAATGTAAATTGTCCAGCTCGTCATATTGAAGGATTAATTCATTTTGCATCACGTGATGCTATGAATATAGATGGAATGGGAGATGCAATAATAGAAGACTTCTACAATATGGGATACTTAAAAAATGTGTCAGACTTTTATCATTTAAATGTATATGCAGAGAACCTAATGATTCTAGAAGGATTTGGTGAAAAGAGTATTACTAATCTTTTAACATCAATAGAAAATTCAAAAAAAATTTCATTAGAAAGACTAATATTCGCCCTAGGCATTCCACATGTAGGAGCTAAAACTGCAAAAATATTAGCTTTAAAATTTGAAACAATGGATAATTTAGAAGCTGCATCATTCGAAGAATTAACAAATATTCCAGATATAGGCGATATAATTGCTAGATCAATAATTGATTATTTTAATAAAGAAGAAAATAAAGAAACACTTCAAGAATTAAAAGATTTAGGAATTAATATGACATATACTGGTGAAAAAGTAAAAGAAAGTGAAGAATTTAATAATAAGACATTCGTATTAACTGGAAGTCTAGAGATATTTACAAGAGAAGAAGCTGAAGAAAAAATAGAACTTTTAGGAGGAAAGGCATCAGGGTCAGTATCTAAAAAGACATCAGTTGTAATTGTTGGAGCTAACCCAGGAAGCAAATATAGAAAAGCACAAGAGCTTGGAATACAAATTTGGACAGAACAAGAATTCAAAGAAAAATTAGATAATATAGATTTAAATTAATATAAATTATAGGAGTCTAAAATGGAAAAAGTATATAACAAGTTAGTAAGAGATAAAATTCCAGAAATAATAGAAAATGATGGAGAAACACCAGTAGTAAGAGTATTAAATGATGATGAATATAGAATAGAACTTGAAAAAAAGTTAAAAGAAGAATACGAAGAGGTTTTATCCGCCAATGGAAAAGAGGAAAGATTAGAAGAACTTGCAGATATGTTAGAAATAATAAGAGCTCTTGCAATTCTAGAAGATGAAGACATCCAATCAGAAATAAATATTATGGATAAAAAAAGAGAAAAAAGAGGCGGATTTACCAAAAAAATATTTTTAGAAAAAACAATAAAATAAGTAAAATAATACTAAAAAAGTAATCTTAATAAAATGAATTTACGCCTATAATAGCTTTACAAAAAGGGCATCAAGTGGTATAATATGTCCCATAAAAAAGGGGAATAGAGGTGTATTTATGTTTAAGAAAAAAAGAACAAATTTATATGATTCTTATGAAGATGATATTCAAGATATTGCAACAAAAGAAGCAGAATTATTAAATTCCTATAATGAAAATACAGAAGACTATTATGAAGATAATTCAGATAATGAAAATTTAGATATAAATAATATAAATGATTATGAAGTTATAGAAATTGATGATTCAGATAAAGAAGAAAAAGAACTTGAAGTAGATAATGATATTAATAATGACAATAATATGGCTGATTATGAAACTGAAAATTATGATGAATATTCGCCAGAAGATGAATATTTAGAAGAAAATCCTAAAAATAGAAATAGTTCTAAATTAGTACATTTTCTAAATATATTATTTGTCATTATAATAATAGCTTTATTAATGATAGCAACAGATATAATATGTGTTTCAAAATATAATATCGGACCATTCTTCGCAATACCCACTCATACATATAAAGATGGTGGAACAAAAGAATATTATGGTCTAGGATATAAAGTTATAAAATATCATCAAGTCCAAGGAAGAAAAGATACAGAAATTGGCTTATGGTCACTAAAATATAATATTGAACCAACAACAATAAAATCAGTAGATTTAGCAATTGAATTCTATAATGATGAAGCAAAAACATACAAAAAATATTATAAAAAATTTGTAAGAGTCGTTTCTACATTAGAAAAAATAGATGAAAAAAATAATACTATCACATTAAGTTATATAGATGAAGGTAAGAAGTATTCCTTAGATATAGAATGTAATATGGCATCAAAGAATAGTAACATTGATAAATTAGAAAAAGGAAAAGAAGTTACTATAATAGGAACAGTAAATAAATATGATTTCAAATCAAGTAAAAAAGTTGGAAAATTATATATTAATAATTGTTTCGCAGAACAGTAAAAATAAAAACTATTTAAAAGTTATAAAAAAAGTAGACATACAAAAAAGTTGATGTCTATTTTTTATGGTATAATTACATTATTGAGGTGAATAAAATGAAAATAATATCATGGAATGTAGCGGGAATTAGAGCTTGTTTAAATAAAGGACTAGATTTATTTTTCGGAGAAGAAAAAGCTGATATTTATTGCTTTCAAGAAACAAAAGTTACAGAAGAACAATTACAATTTCATCCCCTAGGTTATAATGAGTATCTATATCCATCAGAAAAGAAAGGCTATTCAGGAGTAATGATTTACTCAAAACCTAATCCTATTAATGTCACATATGGAATAGGTGATGAAGAATATGATAGCGAAGGAAGAACAATAACTCTAGAATTTGATAATTTTTACTTAGTAAACTGTTATGTACCAAATTCCAAAAGAAACCTAGAAAGACTAGAATCAAGAATGAAATTTGAAGATAAGATGAGAGAATATTTAAATAATTTAAAAAGCAAGAAAAACGTTATCTATTGTGGAGATTTAAATGTAGCCCATGAAGAAATTGATATCAAAAATCCAAATACAAATCATCATTCAGCAGGTTTTACAGATGAAGAAAGAAACAAGATGACTGAATTATTAGATTCAGGTTACATTGACACCTTCAGATATTTTAATAAAGACACAGTAAAATATACATGGTGGAGTTATATGCATAATGCAAGAGAAAAAGACATTGGTTGGAGAATAGACTATTTTATCGTAAATAAAGAGTTTATTAATAACATCACAAATACAAAAATATATTCACATGTTGAAGGCTCAGACCATTGCCCTATTGGAATAGAGATAAAATAAGTTTAAAAATAATATAAAATTTGTTATAATAAGAAAGCAAAGGAGTACAGGTGATATGGATAAATTAACAAGAGAAGAAATTTTACACGTTGCAGAATTAGCTCGTATAAAATTAACAGAAGAAGAAATAGAAAAATATAGAGTACAACTAAAACAATTATTAAACGACGTAGAAAAAATAAATGATGTAAAAGGTTATGATGACGAAATTCTAATCGCATGTTGGGAAGAAAATACAAAATTAAGAAAAGATGAACCAGGAGAAATGCTAAATCCAAAAGAAGTAATAGAAAATGCTCCACGACATAGTGGTAATTATATAGCAGTTCCAGTAGTAATAAGTGGAGGTGAAGGTGCATAATGAAATATTTAGATAAATCAGTTCAAGAAATTCATGAATTACTAAAAGAAAAAAAGATAAGACCAATAGATTTAGTAGAAGAATGTTTTGAAAGAATAGAAAATAATAAAGAATTAAACGCCTACATTACTTTAAATAAAGAAGAAGCAATAAAGACAGCAAAAGAATTAGAAAATAAAGAAGTTGATAACTTATTATTTGGTTTACCAATAGCTGTAAAAGATAATATCGTTACAAAAGGATTAAGAACAACTTGTGCTTCTCACATTCTAGATAATTTTATTCCAATATATGATGCAACCGTTGTTGAAAAAATCAAAAAAAATAACATGATAATAATCGGTAAAACTAATATGGATGAATTTGCTATGGGTTCAAGTTCCAGAACATCATACTTTGGTGCTCCAAAAAACCCATGGAACAAAGAAAAAATATCAGGAGGATCATCTGGTGGATCAGCAACAACAATAGCTGAAAGAGATTTGTTATTTGCTCTTGGAAGTGACACCGGTGGTTCAATTAGACAGCCAGCAAGTTATACAGGTATTGTTGGAATGAAACCAACATATGGAAGAATATCAAGATATGGATTAATCGCCTTTGCATCAAGCCTAGACCAAATCGGACCAATGACAAGAAATGTATATGAAAATGCTGCATTACTTAATATTTTAGTTGGAAAAGATGAACGTGATTTAACATCAGTTAATAAAGAAGATGAAGATTTCACAAGACTAATTGGTGAAGATATTAAAGGTATGAAAATAGCTGTACCAAACTTTTTTATGAGTGACATTGTAAATGAAAGTATTAGAGAAAAAATAAAAGAAACAATAAAAGTACTAGAAGAATCTGGTGCAGAAGTTGATTATGTTGATATAAAATATATAGAAAATGCCGTAACACTATATCAAATAATAGCTATGGGTGAAGCAAGTTCAAATTTAGCAAGATTTGATGGTATAAGATATGGACATTCAACAGAAAATCCAGAAAATATTGAAGATTTATATTTAAGTACAAGAGCAGAAGGCTTTGGTGAAGAAGTAAAAAGAAGAATAATGGTAGGTTCATACTTACTAAGTGGAGAAAATGCAAAAACATACTATAATAAAGCATTATCAATCCGCGACGACATAAGAACAGAATTTAAAAATTGCTTTAAAAAATATGATTTAATAATAGGACCAACAACTACAACAACAGCTTATAATTTAACAGATCCAATGGATGACCCATCAAAATCATTCATGGATGACGTTTTAGTAATACCTGTAAATATGGCCGGTCTTCCAGGATTAAGTTTACCAATAGGTTTTGATAAAGAAAATATGCCAATTGGTATGCAAATAATTGGAGATTCATTTGAAGAAGCAAAAATCTATAAATTAGCAAGCTACTTAGAAAATAAATTAAACTTGAATTTAAATCCTAACAGAGGTGAAGATAATGAGTAATTACATACCAACAATAGGTGTTGAAGTACACGTTGAATTAAAGACAAAAACAAAAATATTTTCAAATTCAGTTAATGGATATGGAGAAATGGCCAATTCTCTAACAAACGTAGTTGACTTAGGTTATCCAGGTACATTACCAACATTAAATGAAGAAGTAATTAATTTAGCAATCCGTGCCGCAACAATACTTAATTGTAAAATAAGAAAGACAATGCATTTTGATCGTAAAAATTATTTTTATCCAGATAATCCAAAAAACTATCAAATTACACAAGCAAGAACTCCAATAGGTTATGATGGCTATGTAGAAATAGAAGTAAATGGAGAGAAAAAGCGTATAGAAATAGAAGAAATGCATATAGAAGAAGATACTTGTAAAAGCGCACACCGCGGTACAAAAACATTACTTGACTTCAACCGTGCCGGAGTACCATTAATAGAAATAGTAACAAAACCATGTATGACATCATCAGAAGAAGCAAAATTATATCTGGAAAAATTAAAAGAATTATTATTCTATGGAAACATAAGTGACTGTAAAATGGAAGAAGGCTCAATGAGAGCAGATGCCAATATCTCAATAAGAAAAAATGAAAAAGACCCATTTGGAACAAAAGTAGAAATAAAAAATATTGGTTCAATTTCAAATGTAGGACTAAGTATAGAAAAAGAAATAATTCGTCAACAAAAATTATATGAAAATGGCGAAACATTTAAAGAACAAACAAGAAGATTTGATGATAAACTTCAAGATACAGTTTTAATGCGTGTTAAAGAAACAGGTAATGACTATCGTTATTTTCCAGAACCAGATATTCCATTTGTTATAATAACTGATGAAATGATTGAAAATGCAAATAGTGAAACACCAATGATGCCAGAAGAAAGAAGAAAAAAATACTTAGAAAGAAATGTTACTGAAATTAATGCCAATAAATTAATTCAAAATAGACCATTAAGTGATTATTTCAATACACTACTAGGTGAAAAAATAGACTTTAAAATAGCATCAAACTTATTACTAGGAGACATTTCAGCATACCTAAATAAAAACGAAAAACAAATTACTGATACAACACTTACTAAAGAAAGATTTATAGAATTAGTAAATGATTATGCAAATAATACAATAACTAGTAAAAACTTAAAAGAAATAATTGATGAAGTTTTAGAAAGTGAAAAGTCAATAAAAGAAATAATTAAAGAAAATGGTATTGAAAATATAACTGATGATACAGAAATTAGAAATATAATAAAAGAAATAATCAAAGAAAATGAAGAAAGTGTTAATGACTATAAAGCAGGACACGATAGAGCAATTAAATATCTAATGGGGCAAATAATGAAAAAGACAAAAGGAAAAGCAAATCCAAAAATGGCCATGGATATTTTAACAGAAGAACTTAAATAATTCCAAGTTGAAAAAGAAAATCACATAGTGTATAATTATACTTATATTAGGATGTGAAAATATGAGCAAAAAAACAAAAATAAAATTAAAGAAAAATAAAAGTACGATTATTGGAATATTAGTATTTATCCTTGTTTTAGCAGGGATTTTTGCTGTGAAAAATGTAATATCATCTGATGAAGGAAAAGCAATTTATGGAACAAGACTAGATGGAATAGAAGATGTTCAAATTACACAATCAACTAAAGATAAAGTAGTAAAAGCAGTAAGTGATAGTTCAAAGTCAACTGAAGTAACAACAGCTGGAAGAATAATAAACATTATCATTAAAGCAAAAGATACAACTTCATTAGAAGATGCAAAAAAATTAGGAGACAAATGTGTTGAGGTATTTTCTATAAAAGAAAAGAAATATTATGATATTCAAATTTTCATAACAAACACAAAAAATAAATCACAATTCCCAATAATTGGTTATAAACACCACAATAATGACAAAATAACATGGTCAAAAGATAGAGCGGAGAGTTAATATGAAAAAGAAGTTATTAATCATAATACCATTAATAATTGCTGTTGTAACATTCGTATTTGTATATAGATACTATAATAAAGAAGACCGTACAACAACATTAACAGTAACAGAAAAAAGATGGGTAGAAAATAATAAATCTCAAGAATATGACTTTGAAATAGTAAATGACTATCCACTATATGGTTTAAATGGAGAAGGAGTAATATTTGATTTTGTATCAAGTTTCGAGGATAAAATAGGAATTACATTTAACAAAATATCTTATTTAAAAACAGAAAGTACAAAAACAAATAGCTTTAAAATAAGAATATTAGATAATGATGAAAAATTATCTTCAAAAGATTTACCATTATTTAATGATAACTATGTAGCAATAGGAAAAGAATATCAAAGACTAAATCATATTAAAGATATGAAAAATATTAAATTTGGAATATTTGAATCAGATAAAAGTGAAATAAGTTATTACCTAAAAGGTGGAACAAACTTATCATATGAAACTTATGATAATATTACAGATCTATATAAAGCATTAGACAATGGAACAGTAAACATGATTATAGTTCCAAATATAATGTATTTAAACTATACAATTAAAAATGACAAGTATTCTATAAATTATTATTTTACAGAATTACAAAAACAAATAGTACTAACATTAAGTGATGATAATAAAGAATTAAATACAATAGTTACAAAATATTATAATAAATGGAAACAAACAAGTTATGTAGATGAATATAATAAAGAATATCTAAATTATTATTTAGAAAATAACGAAATAGATTCAAAAACAAAAACAAAACTAATATCTAAAAACTATGTATATGGTTATGTAGAAAATACACCATATGAAAAGACTGTTAACGGTAAAGTTGCGGGTATTGCCGGAGAATATATTGATAGGGTATCAAGGCTTGCAGATATAAACTTTGAATATAAAAAATATGCAACAATAGCAGACCTAAAAAAGGCAATTGATAAAAAAGAAGTAGATATTTATTTTGATTACTACAATTATAGTAATAAGAAATACTTATCAACAGTATCAACATTTATTGAAGATTATGTAATTCTTGGAAAACAAGAAGATAATCATATAGTTAATTCATTTGAAAGTTTAAAAGGCGAAAATATTGCCATGTTAAAAGATGATTCACTATACAATTACTTCAAAAATAATTCAAGAGCTAATATTAAAACATATGATAATTTAGACGATTTAGTAAAAAATGCTGGATCAAGAATAATAGTAGTAGATAATGAAATATATTCATATTATCAAAATAATAAGTTTAAAAAATTAAAATTACTTTATAAAGATAATATGATGAATGATTACAAATTCATGGTTAAAAGTGATGATGAAGCATTCTATAATTTATTTAACTATATAATTAATACTAATTCATATTATAATTATAGAAATTCAGGTATTGAAAATTTAAATGCCTCAATATTACAAGATTCAACATTTGAACAAGTATATACAATAGTATTAATAATTGTATTTACACCATTAATTATCTTAGGAATAACTTATATATATTTAAAAAAGAAAAAAGCAAAGAAAAAAGTAAAAATAAGTGATAGACAAAAATATACAGATATGTTAACATCACTAAAAAATAGAAATTATTTAAATGCAAAAATGCAAGAATGGGAAGATTGCGAAGTATTCCCTCAATCAATAGTAATTGTAGACTTAAATAATGTAAAATATGTAAATGATAACTATGGACATGAAGAAGGAGACCAATTAATAGTAAAAGCAGCTGGAATACTAGTAAATACACAATTAGAAAACAGTGAAATAATAAGAACAGATGGTAATGAATTCTTAATATATTTAGTTGGATATAGTGATAGACAAATTAATACATATACTAAGAAACTATCAAAAGAAATGAAAAATCTTCCACATGAATTTGGTGCTGCGATAGGATATAGTATGATAACAGATGAAATAAAGACATTAGATGATGCTATAAATGAAGCAACACTAGAAATGATAACAAACAAAGAAGAATATAAATAAAAGGTGATAGTATGGAAAAAGCAAGAAAGTTTATACTGAAAATATTTAGACTCTTAATGTACCCAGAGTTAAGAATATTACCAGGACAACTTGCTTTTTTTCTTGTAATGACAATAATTCCATTAGTCGCATTACTAGGAACAATGACAGCAACACTATCCATATCAACAGAAACAATTAGAGAAGCAGTATCAAATGCTGTTCCAGAACAAATTGCATCAATTTTAAATAGTATTATAACTGGACAAGGTATAACATTTAACATAATTATCTTTTACTGTTCAGCGTTCCTACTAGCGTCAAATGGAGCATATTCAATGATAAATACATCAAATGAAATATATAAAGTTACACCAAGGAATATATTAAGTAGAAGAATAAAAGCTATATTTATGACATTTATCTTTGTAGGATTATTTCTATTCTTAATCTTAGTACCAGTATTTGGTAGTAATATATTTGAAATAATAATTAATTTAACAGGAAATACAAAATTAGTTATGTTCTTACAATCATTTCTATCAATATTAAAATATCCATTTATATTAGTAATATTATTCATAAACATAAAACTTATATATGTAATAGCTCCAGATCAAGAAATAAAAACCAAAACAACAAATACAGGTGCATTATTCACATCGTTAGGTTGGATTCTATCAACAGAGATTTTCGCATTTTATGTAGATAAATTTACAAGATATGATGTATTTTATGGAAGTTTATCAAATATATTAGTCCTATTACTTTGGATTTACTTATTATCATATATATTTGTATTAGGAATGATTATAAATGCTAGTAACAAAGAAGAGTAACACTTCTTTGTTTTTTGTGTTTTAAAATTAATAAATACTATGGTAAAATTATAATAGTAGTGACCAGTCAAGATAATTGAAAATAATATATAAATAATT
>CAVLBI010000095.1:3520-11060 GCA_963661295.1 bacterium | reverse complement strand
ATTTCATTCCAATTCTTAATAAAAAACAATTGGATCTTGTAGCAAACAAATTTTTAAAAAAATACTATAAAAAAACATCTATAGAAAAATATATAGATGTAGATTTATTAATTAAAAATATAGGATTGGTAGTAAAAAATAAAAAACTTTCTTTAGATGGAAAAATTTTTGGTTTAATTAGTTTTAAAGAGGTTAATGTAGATTATTATGTTAATAATATAAAACAAACAGAAAAAGCTGAACCTGGAACAATTTATATAGACAATGATGCAACAAACAATTATGCAGGAAAATTAACATCTAACTTTGCAATTGTTCATGAGTGTATTCATTGGTACTTACATAGAAAATATTTTGCTTTTAGAGATTTAGTTAATAGAAAAGTTAAAAGTGACAGCAAAAAAGTAAATTTAAGTTGGATGGAATATCAAGCAAATGAAATAGCTTCAAGAGTATTATTACCAGAAAATATATTAAAAAAAGAATTACTAAGCTTAACAAAAAGTATCAATAACAAACATGAATTATTATTGATGGAAGACCAATGTATAAGGAAAATATCAAAAAATGCTAATGTCTCAAAAGAAGCAGTAAAAGTAAGATTGCTAAAATTAGGATATAATGTCCAAGGTTTATCAAAGTATATGGATGGTAAATATTTAAAGCCATATAGGTCTAATAAATATTTGAATTTTGGAGAATCATATTCTATAACATTTAGAAATTTATTGTTATTAGCAATGACAAATGACAAATTTAGAAATTTATTATCAACAAATGAATATGTTTTTGTTAATAATCATTTATGCTTTAAAAATTCTAAATACATATTTTTAAAAGAACATAAATTTGAGTTGACCAATTATGCCTTGGATAATATAGATGAGTGCTGTATATTATTTTTGTATGATATTGATACTAAATATGAATACTTTGATAATTACGATTATATACTTTGTAAAACTCAAACTCAAAAAAAGAAAGTAAAGATTAAGAGTTTTGAAACTATAGATGATATAAAATTACATCCTGAAAAATTTGGAGAATATTTTAATAAAGTATTTAATATATGTGATTGTTCACCGTACAATTTTAGAGAAAAATTGAGATATTTGAGGGAGTGCGTTGGAATGACACGAGAAAAATTAGAAGAAAAATCATATATTAGTGCTCAAACGATAAAAGAAATAGAAAATAATGAAAAAAGAGGTTATTTATTAGAAACAATCATATCATTATGTATTGGCATGAAACTTCCTCCGGAATTTAGTTTTGATTTATTGAAAAGTGCTGGATTTAATATAGAAAATTATGATAACCAAAAAAATTGTTTATATTGCTATATATTAAGGAACTTATATGATTGTGATATAGACTATATAAATGAAATATTAAAAGTAAACAATATTCCACCACTTAAGCAAACTAAAGATATAGTTACTATTGCACATTAAGTGCTTTTTTTTTGAAATAAATTAATAAATAGTACATCTTGTGTACTGTATATTTCTGATTTCTTATGAGAAAGTGATTATAGAAAGAGAGGTGATACAGCAATAAAATTTATTATTTTAGTACAGAAAGGAGTGAATTTCTATAAAAATTAATTTTACGACACCAATTTCTATATTATGTACTGTTATAACAGCACTACTTGCCTTTTTATCATACAAAAACAATCTTAAAGGGAGAAGTGATGAAGAAATAACTGATAGAGTTAAAAGAGATACTACTATATCAACAAAATTAGATATGGTTATTGTAGGAAATAGTGAACTGAAAAATGAAATAAAAAGTATTAATGATAAATTTGATGAAATAAGTGAGAGAGTAGCTAGATGCGAGGAAAAAACAAAAAATGCACAAGACAGGATTGATAAATTGGAAGCAAAGACAAGATATGAGGTGATAAGATGAAAAATATTTTGAAAAACCAAAAAACAGAAAGAGCAATAAAAACTTTTATTGAAGCATTTGCTTCATATATTGCTGTTAATATTATGTTGGTTGATATCAGTAGTAAAACAGCAATTTATGGATTAATAGCTGGAGCAATTGGAAGTGCTATTTCGGTATTATTAAATATAAAAAAATAGGAGAGTTTCTATGATTAAAGGACAAAAATCAATCATTGGTGGCATAGAAAATTTTTTATGTCCCTTTACTGATATGTATATTTCTCAAGGTTCAAATGGAGCCTATTCGCATAAAGGTATAATGGCAAATGATGTACGAGGAAAAATTGCAGGAATTAAATATCCATATTATGCACCATGTACATGTAAATGTTTAAAAAAATATCCTAAAACAGGACAAGTGATGTGGCAATCTATTAACAAAGTAAGATTTGCAAACGGAAGAATAGATTATGCAACATTTATGACTGCACATGATGATTCAATGAATGTAAAAATAGGGCAAGTTGTATCACAAGGTAAACAACTTGGGAATATGGGTAAAAAAGGATATTCTAATATGACTGGTGTTCATTGTCATATTCAAGTTAGCCAAAGTAACGATATTACTTGGATAAAAAATAAATATGGTAATTATCATTTTAATAAAGAGTATGATCTTGATGAATGTTACTTTGTTGATAATACTAATATTTTAAATAGAAGAGGAGGAAACTGGAAAAATACTACCCAAATTAATATTGAAGAACTTAATGAAGAAAAAGTAGATCAAATATTACATATAGGAAGTAAAGTAAAGTTTGATGGAATATTTAAAGTTGATGTTTTAAGAAAGCCATTGAAATCAAATATGTTTGGTAACGAACTACTGACAGGGGTTAATTGTTCTACATATTTATCGGGAAAGGCAAAAGAATATCATTGGATTCCACTTGAGGATTGGACTGAAGTTGATAAATATGGTAATGTGAATGGTCAAGACCAAATCATTGTGAGTAATAAATCTTATGTACTAAATAAAAATATTTATGAAGTAATTGCTATAGATGTTAAAAGCAATTCTGCA
This sequence comes from bacterium, assembly GCA_963661295.1. Lineage (GTDB taxonomy): Bacteria > Bacillota_I > Bacilli_A > RF39 > UBA660 > UBA3789. The sequence goes on along the minus strand of CAVLBI010000095.1, from coordinate 8,078 downwards.
AAATTAAATTTAAATAATCATGATATTTGGATTTTTAGCACATTCTTATATGAAGTTAATAGTAAAAAAATTAATAAAAATGGTACATCATATGTACCATTTTTTGATAGAAAAACAGAAAATATAGTTTATAAATTTAAATAATACTTTAAAAATCTATATATAAGAATGGTACTTTAGGCATACTGTTTGTTTTTTTTTAAATATGAGAAAGTAATTACAGAAAAGGAGATGATAGAAGTGATTACATAGATATTTTAAACAAAAAATAAAACTACTAAATAATTAATATGAAAAAGAAAGAAGGAAAAATTATGAATAATTATGATTATATAACAAATGCTTTTACAAAAGATGGGGATAATACAAATTTAGATGTAAATAATCTAAATGTTTCTTGCATAACATCCAAAAACAATAAATTTGAGTTAGATAGCAGTGGTAACTTGACAGTTCAAAGTATTAATGCAAAATCAATGAGTGCAGAAAATCTGATAAATATTATGTATCCGATTGGGGCAATATACTTAGCTGTTAATGATATTAATCCAAGTACAATTATTGGAGGCCAATGGGAACAAATAAAAGATAAATTTTTATTGGCATGTGGTGATACTTATGAGAACGGTGCAACAGGTGGTGAATCTTCACATGTACTAACAAAAGCAGAAATGCCAAATCATAACCATAGTGCTTCGACAAATACAACAGGAGGACATAGACATACATTTAAAGGATGGTGGACTACGAAAGGTGATGGATCATCAACTTATGCATGTGTAGCAAGAACTGCTCAAAATGATGCGGCCGAATATGGTTCATTCTCAACAGAAGGTGACCATTCACATACTGTTACTATAAATAATACAGGTGATGGACAAGCACATAATAATATGCCACCATATATAGCAGTTTATATGTGGAAACGTATTAGTTAGGAGAATTAACATATGAAGCAAGTTGAATTAATAGAAAAAAGAAAACCTCGTGAAAAATATTTTTTACAAAAGGATGGTACTATTCGTGCCGAAATTTATGATACAGATGTTCATTATTTAAAAAATGGAAGGTATGAAGAAATAGATAACTCTTTAGTGAAAAAAAATGGATCATTGGTAAATAAAAATAATGATTACTTAGTTGAATTTAAAGAAGATTTTAAAGATTCATTAATGAAGATGTCAAAAGATGGTTATTATATTGATTTTAAAATTAAGGGTCTAAAAGATTTAAGTTTAAAACAAACAAAAAGAGTATTATCTTATAAAATGAATAATTGTATATCAAATGATATTACCGATGACATAAGTATTGAATATCAAACATTATCAAATAAAGTAAAGGAAACTATAGTGTTGAAAAATGCAAATCATTCTAAGTTTAGTTTTGAATTAGATACTAATATAGATTTAAAAGAAGAAAATGGTGAAATAATAGCGCTAGATGAAGATGCAAATACTATATTTAAAATTGAAAAACCATATATGATTGATTCAAATAATATTGTTAATGAAAATGTTCATTATTTATTAAATAAATATAAGGATGCATTTATTTTAGATTTAGTTTTAGATGATGAATGGTTACAAGATTCAACAAGGAAATTTCCAATTTATATAGATCCTACTATTTCTAATCAGGGGCAAAACATTATATTACAAGATACCTATATTTATCCTGGAGATGATAATGATGTTAGATATAATAAAGCATATTTAAAAGCTGGTGTTGAAAGAATAAATGGACAAGATAGAATCAATAGAACTTTAATAAAATTTAATTTACCAAAAATAGGTACAGGTAGTGAAATAATTGGTGCATATTTGGATTTAGTTGGTTATCCGACAACAACTTCTTATCCAAGTGATAGAACAGCTACTATACATTGTATAACTCAAGATTGGGATGAGTCTACAGCAAATTGGATTACTATGAATGATAAATATGATTCTAAGGTTGAAAGTTTGTATTATGGACATAGAAGTACGATAGATGGTAGTACTATAATACCGGCATATAATTATTATAGCGGTGATATAACTAGTATAGTAAAAAAATGGTATAGAGATACACCTAACTACGGACTAATGATTAAATCTATCAAAGAAACATATGTTGATGATGATTTTCCAGCTTTCTATTCCAAAGATAATAACTTAACATCTAATAATCCAAAACCAGTGTTTCAGTTAGTTTATAGGAATCATAATGGATTAGAAAGTTATTTAGATTATAAAGAATTGTCATATACTGATGGAAGTATGTATGTTAATACATATAATGGAAACTTAGTTAGTATTTTCAATATTGGGCAAATTGTAGGTTCAAAGTTACCATGTGAATTAGATTTAATTTATAATACAAATGATGTTGTATTACAAAATAATACTATTTATGGAAATGGATGTAAACTAAATTTTAATCAAACTTTAAAAGAAGTAACGGTCTCTGATACTTCATACTTAGAATATAATGATGAAAATGGAACAATCCATTACTTTTATGAAGATGAAAATGTAAATGGTAAATATATTGATGAAGATGGATTATCCTTAACAATCCAAAAAGATGCAAATAATTGTGTAATGACAGATAAAAATAATAATATAATGACATTTACTAAATATAATAATATATATTATTTAAATGTCATAGAAGATACTAATCAAAATATTTTAACTATTGAATTCGATAATACAGATTACAATAAAATATCTAGAATTTATGATTCAAGTAATAACCAAATAAGTCTTACGTATTCAAATGAACAAATAGAGATTACTAGCAGTGATGCATCAGTATATTTAAATTATTCAAATAATAATTTATCCTCTATTTTAACACCAAATGGAACTACTTCTTTTTCATATAATGCCAATGGTTTGATTTCCAGTGTTACTGATATTACTGGTATGAAAAACAATTATGAGTATTATACTAATTTGCCTTATAGATTAAAAAAAATAACACAGTATGGGTTAAACAATGAAGAGGGGCAATCTTTTGAATTAAATTATGGATTTGATACTACTAGTATTATAGATCACAAAGATAGAGTAACTAATTTGATTTATAATTCCAGTGGTAACCTTGTAACAAGTAATAGCTTAAATAGTAGTGAAGATTTAAATGGTGCATATTCTATTGTTCAGGAATATGATCATCAACAGCAAAATAAAATTATTAATGTTAATTCACCTGTTAAATATATTAAGAATTATTTGAAAAATACAAGTTTTGAAACTGATACGGAATATTTTACTATTGATTCTACAAATATTTTAAAATCATATGATTCAAATAATTGTGTATCAGGAACTAGATCATTAAAATTAGAAACATTAAGTATAAATCAAAGTATAGAACAAATTATAAATGTTCCAAAAGGTGCACACTATACATTTAGTGGTTACTTTATATCCAATTACCCTATTAAAATTTCATTAAGTTATACAGATATTAATAATGATGAGATATTAAATGAAACAATTATTCCATCCTCATCAGATTTTATAAGGGAAGATGTTTCTATTTACTATGATGAAAGTGCTACAAATAATTTAAAAATCAAAATATCTATACCTAATATAAGTACGGTTTATATTGACGATATTCAGCTTGAAGAAGGTGAGGTGGCAAATCATTATAATATTATAGAAAATTCTGACTTTTCTGAAGGATATAATGATTGGACATCAACCTCATGGGTTTATGATAATTCAGATACTCCACCTACCGATTTTTTAGAAATTGCCAATTTTAACAACAATCATAATAAGGCATTAAAAATAAAAATGAACCCGTTATATGGAACGAGAATCAGCAAAACATTACCAATAAAAGGAAAAGAAGGAGATTTATATACAATTTCATTTTGGTATAAAAATGAAGGATATGCTGCTGATGGTGGAACAGTTGGAAATAGTGTTTCAATTTATTTTAAACCAGTTGGTCATGATGCCGAGTATTGTATTATGACTAGTGAGCCTTTTAATCCAAACAATGGTATTTGGCAGTATTTTACATATAGGGATAGGGCAAGAGAAGATTTCGAATCAATTACAATTAATTTTCTTCAAGGTAGAGAAGCAAATAACTTATATATTACAAATGTATCATTTTATAAAGATGTAACGAGTGGTGATTATGGTTATGATAGCAATGGAAATGTTGTGTCAATCGAAAATCAATCTAAAGAAAAAAGTGTTTTTAAATATGACAATAATAATCAGCTATTAAATGCTTCAAGTCCTATTGGTAAAAATTTCAAATATGAATATGATAATGATAAAAGAAGACTGTTAAATGCTATATCTTCTAGTGGAGTTGCAAATCAAATAAAATATGATTCTAATGGAAAACCAATATCTATTAGAATTTCAAAAAGAAAAACAAATATCATTGATGGTAATAATTTTAGAATTAGGAGTAAAGGTACAGAAAAATATATTAAAGCTAGATTTAGAAATTTAGTTGTTGAAACAGATCCATGTAGTAACACAATTTGGACATTTACACATATTAACGATGGTTATAAAATATCCCATTCTTTATATTT
>CAVLBI010000095.1:0-3510 GCA_963661295.1 bacterium | reverse complement strand
TAATAATTTATTTGAACTTGAAGAAAATGATAATGGTAGTTATTATTTAAAAACTCTTGTACCGGCAGAAAATGGTAATCTAATGAGATATTTAAAGGTAAATGACAATCTTTTAGAATTAGCTACTTTAGTTGATGATGATTCTACTTTTGAATTTTATATTGAAGAGACAGATTCTAAATTTATAGAGAATTCTGCTACATATTCTTCTGATGGCAGATTTGTTACAAGTATAACAGACAGTAGTTTTAATACAACCATTTATGATACTAATAGTAGTACAGGCTTAGTTAATTATAAAATAAATCCAAAAGGTGTACAAACTGATTATACTTATAATGAAAAAAATCAAATAACTTCTATAACAACAAATGATAAAGAAGTTAATTATGAATATAGTAATAATAGAATAAATAAAATTACTTTAGGTAATAAAGAATATAACATTCTATATGATAATTTTTTAAATATTTCTAAGATTAAAATTGGAAATAAAATTACTTTATTAGAAAATACATATGGTTTATTTAATGATAATCTTCAGTCTGTCAGATATGGAAATAATCAAACAATTTCATATCAATATGATGAATTTGATAGGATAAATAGGATTACAAAGTCAGATAATGTATATAATTATAAATATGATAATAATGGAAAAATTGCAAAGGTAATATCAAATAATAATTTGGTAAAAGCAAATTATGATAAAAGTGGACGACTATATAGATATAAAGACAATAATTTAAGAATTGGTTATACATATGATTCAGACAATAATGTTACGAATGTAATTTATAAAACAAATAATCAAGAAAATGAAGTATCCAATATCTATAATGCAGATGGAATTTTAACTCAATCATTATTTGAAAATCAAGCGATTAATTATACATATGATGGGTTAAACAGAATTATTAATAAAAATATAAATAATAATTATAGTATACAGTGTGATTATGTTTCATATGGAAATAGAACGACTATATTACCAAAAAGTATTAATAATAATAACGATATATTTGAATATAAATACGATAAAATGGATAATATAGTTGAAATATATCATAATAACACAATTCAAAAAAAATATAATTATAATGTATATAATGAACTTTTAGAAGAAGAAAATTATGATTTAAATACAAAAGTAACATATACATATGATTTGTTTGGAAATATATTATCAAAGCAAACTATTAATTTGACTACCAGTGAACTTATTTCAGCCGATAGTTATCAGTATTCACAAGGTGATTGGAAGGATTTATTGCTAGGATATAACAATTTAAATATTACATATGATGCTATAGGAAATCCTATTTCAATTGGAAATAATATTCAGATGCTATGGATAAATGGTCATGAATTAAATTCATATTCCGACATTAGTAATAATTTAATAGTAAGTTACGAATATAATGATAAAGGAATCAGAAATAGTAAAACAGTTAATAATGTCAAAACTAGTTATTATTTAGAGGGTAATGATATTGTTTATGAAAAAACAGGCGATAATACCATTTATTACATTCGTGATAATGACGGATTAATCGGTTTAAAATATAATAATAATATTTATTACTATATTAAGAATGTTCAAGGAGACATTTTAGGGATTCTTGATAATAATTTGAATCAAGTTGTTTCATATCAATATGATTCATGGGGTAAAATTATTAACTTTACTGATACTAGTGTCGATGGTATTGGGGAGATTAATCCGTTTAGATATCGTTCTTATTATTATGATAAAGAAACAAATTTATATTATTTAAATTACAGATATTATAATCCAGATTGGTGTAGATTTATAAGTGTTGATAGTTTTATTGGTGCCACTGGTGATCATAATGGATATAATTTGTATACCTACGTAAGTAACAATCCTATAAATAATGCTGACTTTTCTGGTCAATCATTAAAAGGTGTAATAAAATCCATTAAAAAAACGGTAAAAAAAGTTTCAAAAGCAGTAAAATCTATAACTAAGAAAGTAGCAAGTACTGTAAAAAAAACAACAAAAACAGTTATTAATACAGTAGTTAGTGTAGTAAAAACTGTTGCAAATTCAAAAAAATCTTTTGTTGTTGAAGGACAAATTGGATTTGGTATTGGAGGAAAAGTTGGACAAGGAATCATAAAAACAGAAGCAGAAGCTAGCAAAGGCTTTGGATGGGGTTATAGATCAGATACTGGTTCATATGAATTTACATCTAATTCGATTGGTGCAACAACAGAAGTATTTGGTAATAAAGATTTAGAGTTTGGTTTAGGTGCAGAACTAAGAAATTATGATAAATATACCAATCCTATGATAATGCCATGGGAAGTATGGGATTCTGAAAATACTTCTAAAGAGGTTACATTCGGTTTTAGTAAGAAAAACTATACTGGCGAAGGAAGTCGGGACTTTTCTTCAAAGAATGATACTATATTTATTGGAATTGATTTAAGTGGATACCTTGCTATTGGTGGAGGAGTAAAAATAGGTTTTGAATTAGATCCATAAAAAAATTGAAAGGAAAATTCCTTTCAATTTTTAAATTAATATTATTATGATAAATGTGATATAATTGATATGATAATGGAGGTGATATTCTGAAAAAAAATAGTATTTTTGAAGAGTATATTAATAACAATAAAAATGATATTATTATTTATTTAATTGTACTTATAATATTAAGTATAATTTTACTTATAATTGCTAAAAAGACAAAATTCTTTTATATTATGTTTTTGGATATATTTATCATAAATTCTTTTATATTTAAAGTAAACACTGGATTTATTCTTAAACGCATAGAAAATTATGTATATTATAATAATATTCATAATGAAATTGGGAAAATAGAATATTGGAATGAGTCTAATTATTTTTTGACAGAAAAATACATAATACTTGCAGAAAAAAAGGAAATCAATATTATCAGTTATAACGATATAAAATATATGTATTATAAAAATGATATTCATTTGAATCAAATTAATAGTTATATTGATAGAGAATTATATATAGTTTTAAATAATAGAAAGAAATATAAATTTTTGGTAAATTCTACACTTCTTACTAATGAAAAATCAAAAGATATTAGTGCATATTTGATGGATAAAAATAATACAATAAAAATGCTTGACAATGAAATTGATATATAGATTATCCTAAATATAGGATTGATTAATATAATTGATGTATAAGTTACAATTTTTGTAAAGTTTGATGTAATAATTGTTTTGTAATTGATGTGATATTGTAATATTGATTATAATAAAAAATTGTTATAATACATTAAACAGGTTACATTTATATGAGGTGAATTTATGGGAATTGGCACGATTATAAAAGAATTAAAAGAAACGATATCAAGTAACAATAAGTCAAACGATTCTATTGTATATAAGTCATTTCAAGTTAGAATATTAGATGGTTATTTTGGGACAGTTATTAATCAAAATAAAGAATCAGATGAATATGAAGTTTTTTTCATATTTAAAAGATAAATATGATAT
>CAVLBI010000094.1:0-4069 GCA_963661295.1 bacterium | reverse complement strand
CATCAAACTTCTCTTCACTAACTCTACCATTTAAATATCTATTAACATTATTATATGAAATTATATAATCAAAATTCATAAAATTAATAATAACATACCAAATAATAAATATATTAAAACAAACCTTCATCAAATCAAATTTCTTATCAAAAATAAATAGAATTGTCGGAATAAATAAAATAATTTCTAATACTAAAAAGCAATAAACTAAAAGTCTTAAACTAGTATAACCATATTGTAACTCATATAAATACATTCTATAAAAAGAACTAAATACAATTATAGAGTTAAATACTATCATTATAAATGTATTATTAGTAATAAACTTATCACCAGAACTACTCTCTTTACTAATAAGTATTAATAAAATATTAATAATAGATACAGCTAATAATTGAAAGAATCCCTCTCTTGCATATGAAGAATATATATAATTACTTGGAATATCTTTTAAAAATAAAGATTTAATCTGAATAAAACAAAATATTAAATATATAACATTTAAACTAATTAAAATCATTTTTACTGTTAAATTTTCTAACTTAATATTTTTAACTTCATATTTTTTTGCTTTAACATTTACTATAGAGTAAAACATACCAGATATTATAATAAATACAATAAATGTATAAATAAGTTTATATATAAATGTAGAAGAAAATAACTTATCTAAAACATCTGAAATTAATAAACTTATACTACTAAAGATAGACTTAAATATTAAATCAGCTGATGCGAGTAATGCAATTATTATAATAAGAACTACTATAGTTAAAATAATACTCTTCAAATATTTATAAACTTTATCATCAACTTTCAAATTAATTTTATTTTTAAGAATCTTTATAGCTTCATTAAAACTTCTCAAAGAATTTCTAATTGAATCAAATATAAATTTTATACTATTTCTAAATAAATTATAAAAGTCTTTCTTCTTATTTGTAACAGATAAAACCATATAGTTATATAGTAAAATAATTCCATAATAATTAAAGAAACTAAACATACTATTATCAAATATAAGATAAGTTAAACTAAGTAAAATAATAGGAATTATATAAATAAAAGCTTTCTTATTCTTAATAAGATTTATTTTTTTCAAATAGTAATAAGTAAATAGTAAAAAGATTAATGTAAAAATAATCATAGATAATCCTTTTACTTTTCCAAAAAACAATATAGTATATAAAATACTAATTAATAAAATAAACAAATATTGCATAACTATTCTTCTCCTTGACTTCTATATTCTAAAATGTCCCCTGGTTCACATTCTAAAACTTCACATAATTTTTCTAATGTACTAAATCTAATTGCTTTTCCTTTATTGTTCTTTAATATTGAAAGATTAGCCGGAGTAATACCTACAAGATCAGCTAGTTCTAAAAGACCAATCTTTCTCTTTGCCATCATAACATCTAAATTAACAACTATCATATCGTAAGATCATTCTCCTCTTTATAACTTGTAGCTTTATAAAATAATTTACTTAAAATATATAAAGCAACTCCAACTCCAAAGAACAATATTACAAAGAATATCATAACTACATAATAATTTATGTAATGACAATTTTTAAATATAAGCAAATAGAAAATATCTAATAACCAGAACACACTCATTAAAAATGAATATATAGCAGTTCTCTTCATAATTCTAGAATTATTAAATGTAAAAGGATTATCATCTTCAATACTCTTAAATAACTTAATAAATTGAATCGCAATTAAAAGCATAATCAAACTATTAGGATATATAACTATCATTGAAAATATAGGTCCTTTTAATAAAAATGGAAACATTATTACTAATGGTATCGCAACAATAATACATATTATTAATACTATTTTTAATAATTTTCCTATCTTTGACATAATATCACCTCTACTTAAAGTATATGCATATTTTATCAAATGTCAATATTTATTTATCGTTTTTCGATAATTTATATTATTTACATTTTACATTTGACAATTCTTTATAAACTTAATTTATTGGAATTATTTATAAACAAATAAAAAAAGAGAAAATAACTTCTCTTATCACGCCATAAAAAGAAAAATAGGGCTCTACCCTAAAATAGACCCCATACAAAAGTATATATACTTTTTTCTCACACAACTAATATATCAAAAATTCAAAAAAATTAAATACTTTTTTTATTTAAACTTCTTTGATAAAATCTTTTTTCATCCTCAGTTAACATTGAATATTCTTTTTCAGTTAGTTCTTGTCTTCTAGTCTGTATTGCAAAATAAGTTTGACCTAAAGCAACAACTTCTTTTCTTGAATCTGAATTTTGTACTATTAAATAACAAGCATATCTTGATAATTTATAATCTACAATACTTCTTAGTGTTTTAGAACCTATATCAACCATTTTACCCACTTGGGTAATATGGTCTTCAATTATAAAATTACTTTGTTCACAAGCCATTTTTACATTTTCTATTACATTTATAAACTTTTGCCATTTTTTATAATCTAAAGCACTTAACTATATCTATACCATTTTGTAAAAAAAAAGAAGTTAATCTTTCTAATGTTGTTATTTTTAATCTTATTTGTGCTTATTTATTATATTAAAAATAATAAATTTTTCAAGTTCTTCATCATCATTACTATTAACATTTTCATTTGATGGTGTACTAAAAGTAATTACAATTACTGCTATAACAATTATGATTATAAATATTAAAAACATAATAATCACCCCTATTTAGGATCATCATAATAATAATCCTCTTCTTCTAGATTGTCTTCTTCAAAGTTCCAAGGCTCATATTTACCTTCTCTTACAAGATCTTTTTGCCAATCTTCTAAATAATAATCATCCATTTCATCTTCAAGTTTTTTATTATAATCATCTTCTTTTTTATTTGATTGTTTATCTTCCTTATTCACACTAAATAATCCTGCCATTACATCTGTAAATCTAATCTTATTTTCATTTTGTTGTTTCGGCATAGAAGCATTTACATCAGTTACCATATTTTCTTCATTTAATGTTTTTTTAATCTTTTGATTTAATTCAAGTGAAATATTTAATAAATTATCTAAATATTTTAGTAATGTATCTTCTAAAACTTTTCCAGAACAATTTTTTTCATAATAATTTATTTGTGAAATATATTGTTGTGAATAATTGTTAAACTCATCAATAACGAAATATGAAAAATGAGATTTATTCCTATTTATATAGTCAGATGCATTTTTTACCATTATTTTAATACTGCTTATTTGGTTATTTATTTCTGTAATAATTTTATCTTTATTTCCACTACATTTTACTTTATATAAAAGAGCATATATATGTTTACAATTATGTCCATTATCAGAAAAATAAGGACAAGTACAACTAGAACTTATTATATTATTATTTTCATCAATAGAAAGATTAATTTTGTAATATTTATTTCCCTTTACAATACAAGAATAATTATTACCATTTTCCTTAAAACATTTGATTTTGTCTTCAGAATAACATTCTTCTCCTCTATTTCTTATTTGAACTGGAAATAAACTATCATAAATACTTTTATCAAATATATCTAATTTTTCTTTTTTAATTTCTATTGGCATTTTTAAACCCTCTTCAACTTTTAATTTTCTATCAACAAAAGATGTTTTATTTTTCCATATACTAGCCATAATTTTTACCCCCCCTATTCAATACCTAACGTTTTATATACAGTGTCTTTTAGATCTTATAAAAAGACCTTTTTAGTGCTTAAAAAATATCTACTTATAATGTATTTACTAATTCTTCAACCAAACTAACCGCACCACTTATACTTTTCTTATTTGCTTTAAAATACTTATATACAGTATTTAAGGTTTCTTCTATTTTTCTATCAGAATCTACGCATAATAAAATTTAACATGTCCACTTAATGATTTAAATTCTATTTTATATACAGTAAACAATCAAGAATTTTCACTACTAAAATATTAAGTATATCTTTATATATAGCATCTAACATAAGTTTACAATTTATTATCCATAAAACAACAATAAGTCTTTAATTTATAAGACATTGAAAAAGTCAATTTTTGTAAAGCTAATATA
>CAVLBI010000093.1:6376-14083 GCA_963661295.1 bacterium | reverse complement strand
GTTATATATTGTATTAGAACTATATGCGGGTTTATATATATTGTTTTCTTTTGGATTAGAAAATTTCTTTATTACTTTATCTACTGTGTCTCCTTTTGCTAGATCACCTATTTCAAAATATGTTTCTTTTAGATTTTCATATAAATTAAGTTTTACTCCTACAACTTTACTATCTTTTAATATTGTGTCTTTTGATTCATATTTTGATAAATATACTGTTATTTCTATTTTTTCATAGTTTTTGTTTTTTAAGGTTAGTTGTCTTGATGGAATTTTATTAATAGTTTCTGTTTCTGTATCTATATTATTATAATTATTATTTAATTCCCAATCACTTGATAAATACTTTGATAATGGATCATATAGTTTGTATTCGTAATCAAATAACTTGAAACCATCTATTATTGGTTCTGTTTTGGTTGCTTTTGGTACAATTTCTGTTTCTTGATTTACTATATAATCTAATTTTTTATTATTTGTTGCTAGTGATATAATTAGAATAGATATTAAGCATAGAAGAAAAATTATAATTATCGATAATGATAATAATATATTTTCTTTTGGTTTTGACCCTTTTTTCTTTTGAGATTCTATCAACTTTATTTCATCTTCTGGTAATTTTGCTTTGCTTTCTATTATTATATTTTGATTAGTAACTGTTTTTATTCTTTTACCACATCTTGTACAGAAGTTGGTGTTTTCTTTTAGTTTGTTTCCACAGTTAGTACAATACATAATTCTTACTCCTTTATATTCAATTTATTTATTTTCATTAATTAATTCTAATAATTCGTCTTTTGTTTTTAAGCCATTCCACTCTTTTGTTAATTTACCGTGTTCAAATACTTTTAAAGCTGGAATTGAAGTTATGTGATATCTTCTTGTAATAGTCATAAAACGATCAGTATTTATTCTTACTAATTCATAGCCTGTAATATCACTTTCTATTTCTTCTAATATTTGAGATAGTGCTCTACACGGACCACACCAATCGGCATAAAAATCTACTAGTACTTTTTCATGTTCTATTATTTCATTAAATTCATTTACACTTTTTATTTCTTTCATAATATATTATTCCTTTTCTTTTAATATTTATTTAGTACTGATTCAATATTACTAACATCATCCAATTTATGTAATTTTACTAATTGTTCTACTGTTTTTTTGTCAACGATTTTATGTTTTAACATTAAGTCTAATGTTTTTAAGTTTGCATCATTTTTACTTATTTCTTTATTGCTTACTTGTTTTTCTAAATTATATATTTCTTCTACTGAGTTTATAAAATTAGAAGAATGTGTTGATAGTACTGGTGTATTATATATTATTTTGTTTACCATAGTACTACTTGTAAATATTTCTGCGTTTTTTAGTGGAATCATTAAACATAAGAATACAGCAAATAACACTATCCATCCTTTTACGAAAGCAATTATTCCTCCTAATATTTTAGACGGAAGGATTAAAATGATTGTTAAATTTACTATTTTTTGGATAATTTTAGAAACTTTTAATAATATTTCGTATAATGTTAATAGTATAGCAAATACTATCATAAAGGCAATTGCTTGATAAAGCAAAATATTCATCACTGAAAGACCTTCAACTACTCCTGTTATTTTAAAGAATGGCAAGACTATACATAGTATATTTCCTAATATACCTTTTAGTGCGTATGAAAGTACAAAGACAACTATGATACCAACTAGCGCAAACAACTCTCTTATCGCACCATTTTTAAATCCTACTATTATAAACATAACTAATAAAAGAATGATGCCTATATCAAATACATTTAACATATTTCTACCTCCTACATTCTATATTCATTATAAACTATTTAGGGATTTTATGCTATAATAATTTACAGGTGATACTATGTTAGATGAATATATGATTTCTTTAGGATTTGATGATGAGCAACTTAAGTTATTAAAAAATTCTTATGTTCTTAGCAGATATTCTTCATCTACTATTCTTTTTAATATGAAAAATATGGTTAATTATTTGAGAAGACAAGGCATTAGTAATAAAGAAATTGTATCTATCATCTTAACTGTTCCAGATTTGATTTTTACAAGTATAGAAAATATTAAGTCTAGAGTTGGCGAAATGGCTTCATTGAAATTCAATAAAATAGATACTTTTAATATGATTAAGGAATATCCTTATTTGATATCTTTATCTTTTCAAAAAATTAAGAATAAAATGTTATGTTTTTTTGAATTGGATTTTACTGATAAAGAGATTAAAAATATATTTTTAAAGAAACCGGATATATTTAATATTGATAGTTCTTTTATAAAAAAGAGATTTAATGTATTTTTAGATAAAGGTTATTCTAAGAACGAAGTTATTAATATTATTAATATTGAACCAGAAATTATCGATTTTAATTTGAGCGTTATAAATAAAAGAATGCAGGAACTTAAAAATATGGGATTTAGTGATCAGGATATAATAAAAATTACTACTTATTTACCAAAACTTTTAATAGACGATATTAGTGATATTAGTTCTGAGTTTACTAGTTTTATTGATTATGGTTATTCTGAAATAGATATTATTAATATAGGAAAGAAGATACCTGCAATTTTTTCTGATAATTACTTAGAATGTGTTATTTCTAAACTTAATTATCTTGAAGAGTTTGGATTTAGTCGTGAAAATATAATTACTATTACTTGTAATAATGTTTATATTTTATTGTATTCTATAGATTATCTAAAATGGAAGTTTAATAATTTTAGAGAATGTGGTTTATCTGTTGATGATATTATTAAAATGACTATTAACTTCCCTACTATTATTGGTTATGGAACGTTAAATATTAAAGAGAAAATGGATTTTTATAAGAAGATTAATTTTGTTGATATGATTATTAATGATAGTAAGTTATTAAGTTTTAGTTTGGATATTATTAAGAGTAGATATGAAATAATTACAGATAATAAAATAGATAATTCTTTTTATAAAGATTTATTTGAAGATAATGTTGTTGTGGATGACTTAAGAAACTATTTATTTTGTGATGATGATACTTTTTATAATAAGTATGGTATTAGAACTTATTAGTATGAAAGGAGTTATAAGTAATGGATGTTTTAATTAGATATGGTTTTTCTATTGAAGAGATTAAAAATATGATGGATTCTAATCCTGATATTTGTAATGTTGATGATAGTGTTATATATAAACTTATTGATTTACTTGGCTATGTTGGATGTTTAAATAATCATATTAAAAATATATTTATTTGTAATCCTTTCTATTTAACTAGAAATGTTAATGATGTTTGTGATTTGATAAATAAGTTTAAGAGTTTAGGTTTTGAACACTTAAATATTTTATTTGATAGTAATCCTTATATTCTTAGTTTAGATAGTAGTAGTTTAGAAAATATATATAATAAGCTTTTAAGTGATGGTATGAGTGATACTGATATTATTAATAAATTTAAATATGATTCTTTTGATATTATTTAGGAGGTAGTTATGAACGTTGTAATTAAGGTAAATGATGAAATTAAGAAAAAGATGATTGAATATTATAAAGATAAAGTTAGAGATAAAAAGATTCCTTATGTAGTTTTTCAGGCACAGGAAGAAGATACTGTTATTACTATGTATGAATCTGGTAAGGTAATGTTTCAAGGTGTTAGTGCTGATGTTGATGCGGCTATGTGGGGAGTAGCACTTGAAAATACTAAAGAAGAAAAAGAAAAAAAGAAGAAAATTGATGCAAAATATTATAATTGTAGTTCTATAGGATCTGATGAAGTTGGGACAGGAGATTATTTTGGACCTATTGTTGTTACTGCTACTTATGTTCCGAAAGAAGAAATACCTTTCTTAGAAAAGTTAGGTGTTGGGGACTCTAAGAAAATTGATGATAGTAAGATATTAAAAATAGCGCCTGAGATTGCTAAGAAAATAAAATATAAAAGTGTTATTCTTAGTAATAAAGAATATAATGAAAAATACACAAAAGATATTAATATGAATAAGATAAAGGCTATACTTCATAATAGAGTTTTATATCAATTAGTACATGAAGATGATTATAGATATGATTATATAATTGTTGATGAATTTGCTCGTGAAAATAGATATTATTCTTATCTTGATGATCAACCGGTAATTCAGAAAGGTATTACTTTTATGACTAAAGCGGAAGACAAAAATATGGCTGTTGCTTGTGGTTCTATTATTAGTAGATATATATTTTTAAAAGAGTTTGATAAAATATGTGATTCAATTCATATACCACTACCTAAAGGTGCTGGAAAAGATGTTGATAGTATTGGTGAAGAGGTAGTTGAAAAATATGGAGAAGATAAATTAAAAGGTATAGCTAAACTTAATTTTAAAAATACTGATAGAATTTTACACACTTTGATATATTAAAAAATAAAAGACAAATTGCACTATTGTGATTTGTCTTTTAAATTTATTTTACTACTACATTTATACTTGTAGTTAAATGTTTATATTTTTTGTTTTTTTTGTTATAATTTAAAAGACACATATTTATTACCTCCAATGTTTAGTTCGCACTTACATTGTACCATAGGTAAATCTATGTGTTTTTTTTATGTCCTAAGCGGACACTTACTTTTTCAATTTATACTTATTTTAGTAATCTTTTCTTGTATATACTAAATGTTTAAATTTAGTTCCTTTTTCTTCATTAGTCCCTACTACTTCACTATTCCAGTTTTCCTTATTAAATTCTGGAAAATATACATCTGCATCTTTTTCTTCAGCATCTATTTCAGTTAGAATTAATTTGTCTGAATGCTCAAGCATTTGCTTGTAGACACTGGCACCTCCAATAATCATTACTTCTTTTCCGTACTTTTCTATATAATTTAATAATTCATCTATTGTGTGTACTACTACTATTTGTTCGTCTAATGATGGCTTTTGTTTTGTTGTTAGGACGATGTGAGTTCTTCCTGGGAGTAATTTTGGAAGAGAATTTAGTGTATTCATTCCCATTACTATTGGTTTTCCCATTGTATTTTCTTTAAAAAATTTCATATCTTCTTTAAAGTGCCAAATTAAATCATTATTTTTTCCTAGTTCTAAGTTTTTGCCTACAGCGGCAATCATTGTTACATTTTTCATTTTGTCTCCTTCTCTATATTCCTAATGGAAATTTTAATTGTGGATTTTTTTCTTTAATCAATTGTTTTGGACAATCAACAAACTCTATACTGTCTTTGTCAAAGTCCTCAAAGTTATCTACTTTTTCATCAACTTTCATTGTAGCTTTACATTTTACTGGTTCTCTATTCATTAATTCTATTGCTTGGTCTATATGTCTATCATATATTTGAACGTTTACTGGTTTCCATGTAAATCGTCCTGGTTCAAATCCTGTTGCTTTTGCGACCATTAATTGTAGAGCTGCATATTGAACTTGATTAATACAACCCGCTGTACAGAAGTCACTTGATCTTTGTACCATTGTCATATCAAGATAGTCTTTTCCATCCCAATCATGTCTTACATTCCAAATTGTTAAGAAGGCACAAGGTTTTAGTCCATGTGGTTTTTCAAAGTCATCTATTTGCCAAAGACACGTAATTAATCTTCTACTA
Source organism: bacterium (assembly GCA_963661295.1). GTDB lineage: Bacteria > Bacillota_I > Bacilli_A > RF39 > UBA660 > UBA3789. The sequence goes on along the minus strand of CAVLBI010000093.1, from coordinate 8,475 downwards.
TCTCTGGATTTGTTTTCTTTTATCTTTTTTAACGGTTCTATAACTTCTTTATAGATCATATGGCGTGGCGCAGTTGTTCCTCCATAACAATTTTCTATTGTATAGTGACCATTTTCATTTAAAACATAATTACCATCTTTATCTTTTACAGCCCAATCCATCCACCAGTTATTTACTTTATTTTCTTCAGGTGGTTTAGTATCATCCCATGTACGTTTGCCAAGCATTTCATCAAATACTACTAGGTCATTGCTTTCTACTTGATAAATCCATAGAATTTCTGCAGTTGATGCTTTTGTGGCGATTGGACGTAGTGTAATCATTGGACTTTCTCCTTTTGATAAGTCGTAAGTACACTCTATTCCATCGTTTACACTTAATGTATGAGCTGGTTTCCATACTTCTATTCCTTTTTTACCCGCTTTTTCTTTTTCAAATACTTGTTGATTCATAGATAAAGTTATTTTCTTTTTATCTTTTGTGATTACAGTGTTAGTTTCTTTATCATATGTTGCATCTTCATAAAAATCTTCATAATGTGGTCTTGGGTTATGATCTAGTGTTCCATATTGTAGAATTCTATCTAATATTACCTTATGATACATATCTCCTTTTGTCCCAATCTCACTGCCATCTTTTGCTTTTAACATTTTATTTTTATTTATTATTGGACCTCTATATGTTGTTCTTTTTAATTTAATTGGACTTTCTCCTAATTTAAGCATTTCTGCATTAAGTCTATCTAGATTAAATTTTTTCATTTGTTTCACCTTCCTTTTTAAGTATAACATTTATCTAAATATTTACATGTTGCAAAAGCAACAAAAAAGAGACAATTTTTAATCATCATTGTCTCTTGTAAATTTATTAAATCTTTTAACTTCGTCTGTTTCAAGATTTGTTTCTGCTAATTTTTGAATTAGTGATTTCTGTTCTCTAGATAAACGTTTTGGTGTATAAACTTTGAATACTACATACATATCACCTTTATGTCTTGCATAAGTATTATCTACACCTTTTCCTCTTATTCTTTGCTTATCACCACTATTTGTACCTGCAGAAATATTTAATTTTACGTTACCATAAAGTGTTGGAATTTCTTTTTTAACTCCTAATATTGCCTCTGTTAATGTAAGTGGTACTTCAAGATAGATATCATCATTATCTCTTATAAAGTAGTCATGTTCTTCTACAACATACTCAATATATAAGTCCCCGTTAGGTCCACCATTTGTTCCTGGATTACCTTTTCCTGAAACTCTTTGTCTATCTCCTGTGTTTACTCCACCTGGTATGTTGATTGTAAGTTTCTTGTTCTTCTTAATTTTTCCTTTACCATTACATTCAGTACATTTTCTTTTATAAGTATGACCAGTTCCATTACATTCTGGACATGTTGTTCTCGACATGAATGAACCTAGGATTGTGTTTTGTTGAGTTGTGATTGTTCCTTGTCCGTGACACTCTTTACATTCTTCTCTTTCAAATCCACCATGTCCATGGCATTCGCTACAATCTTCTACAACATCTATATTAAATTTTTTCTCACATCCAAATATAGCTTCATCAAAAGTTAACTTCATACGCATTAAAACGTCGCTACCTTTTGTTGCTCTATTTGTATTTCTACTGTTTCCTCCGAAGTTTGAAAAACCTCCAAATCCTCCAGATGATCCTCCAAATATTGAATCAAAGATATCTCCAAAGTCAAAGCCTGCTCCATCAAAATTTGAATATCCTCCAAAGCCACCAGCTCCAGGGCCTCCATTTCCTACTCCGGCATGACCATATTGATCATACATCTTTCTTTTATTTTCATCAGATAATACAGAGTAAGCTTCTTGAGCTTCTTTAAACTTTTCAGCAGCAGATGGGTCATCTTTATTTAAATCTGGGTGAAACTCTTTTGCTTTTTTTCTAAAGGCACTTTTAATTTCTTGTTCTGTTGCGGTTTTAGAAACTCCCAAAACCTCATAATAATCTCTTTTTTCAGCCATTTAATTACCACCTTTTCTATTAATAAAAGTTAGAAGTCCTACTAAATAGAACTTCTAAAACTTGCTTAATTAATCTTCTTCGATGTCTGCTTCTTCTACATC
>CAVLBI010000093.1:0-6366 GCA_963661295.1 bacterium | reverse complement strand
ACATCATCTGATTTTTTCTTTTTATTTTTCTTTTCTTCTTTTTTATCAGACTCATCACTTGCTTCTTCTGCTTGACGAGATTTAGCTGCTTCTTCATAAACTTTAGTTGCTAATTTCATTGCTGATTCTTGTAATTTTTCTTTCTTTTCTTTAATTTCATCAATATCATCTTTTTCTAGGGCTTTCTTTAAGTCTTTGATTAAGTCTTCAGCTTCTTCTACTTCTTTCTTATCAGCTTTATCTCCTAAATCTTTGATTGCTTTTTCAGTTTGGAAAACCATTTGTTCTGCTTCGTTTTTAACTTCAGCTTCTTCTTTACGTTTTTCGTCAGCTTCTTTGTTTTCTTCAGCTTCTTTACGCATCTTTTCGATTTCTTCATCAGAAAGGTTAGTTGAAGATGTGATTGTGATTGATTGTTCTTTGTTTGTTCCTAAGTCTTTAGCAGTTACATTTACGATACCATTTGCATCAATATCAAATTTAACTTCGATTTGAGGTACTCCTCTTGGTGCTGGTGGAATGTTATTTAATTGGAATCTTCCTAATGTTTTGTTGTCAGCTGCCATTGGTCTTTCACCTTGTAATACGTGAATGTCTACTGCTGGTTGGTTATCTGCTGCAGTTGAGAATACTTCTGATTTTGAAGTTGGGATTGTTGTATTTCTTGGGATTAATGTAGTCATTACTCCACCTAATGTTTCAAGTCCTAATGATAATGGTGTTACATCAAGTAATACGATATCATTAACATCACCAGTTAAAACTCCACCTTGAATTGCAGCACCCATAGCAACAACTTCGTCTGGGTTAACTTCACGAGATGGTTCTTTTCCTAATTCTTTTGTAATTGTTTCATATACTAAAGGTACACGAGTAGATCCACCTACTAATACAACTTTATCAATATCTTTCTTAGAAATTTTTGCATCTTTAATAGCTTTCTTAACAGGTTCTAGAGTAGATTCTACTAAATCACCAATTAAGTCTTCAAATTTAGCTCTTGTTAATGTCATGTCTAAGTGTAATGGTTCTCCATCTTCATCTTTTGCGATAAATGGTGCAGATACTTGAGTTGATACCATTCCTGATAAGTCTTTCTTAGCTTTTTCTGCTACTTCTTTAAGACGTTGCATTGCCATTTTATCTTCACTTAAATCAACGTTATTTTCTTTTTTGAATTCTTTTACTAAATATTCAATGATTCTTTCGTCGAAGTCATCTCCACCTAAGTGGTTATTTCCGTTTGTAGATTTAACTTCGAATACACCGTCACCTAATTCAAGGATTGATACATCGAAAGTTCCTCCACCTAAATCGTAAACAAGGATTGTTTGTCCTTCATCTTTTTCAAGACCATATGATAAGGCTGCTGCTGTTGGTTCATTGATAATTCTTTCTACTTCAAGACCTGCAATCTTACCAGCGTTTTTAGTTGCTTGTCTTTGTGCATCATTGAAGTATGCTGGTACTGTAATTACAGCTTTGTCTACTTTTTCACCTAAATAACTTTCACAATAATCTTTAATATATGAAAGGATCATTGCTGAAATTTCTTCTGGTGTATATTTTTTACCTTCAAGTTCAACCTTTTCACTTGTTCCCATTTTTCTTTTAATTGAAATTACTGTGTTTGGGTTAGTTAGTGCTTGACGTTTTGCTGATTCACCAACTATTTTTTCTCCTTTTTTAAATGCTACTACAGAAGGTGTAGTTCTTGATCCTTCTGGGTTTGGTATAACTTTTGGTGCTCCTGCTTCTAGAACAGCGGCACATGAGTTAGTTGTTCCTAAATCTATTCCTATTATTTTTGACATATTATCATTCTCCTTTTTTATTTTTGATTTATTTTTACTGATGCAGGTCTTATGACTCTGTCTTTTAATTTATATCCTTTTTGTAATACTTCTAGTACTACTTCATCGTCTTTGTCTTCTACACTATCAGTTAATAGTGCTTGTTCTTCATTAGGATTGAAGACTTCTCCTACTCTATTTATTTCTTCTACTCCAAACTTATTTAGAATGCTTTTTAAATTTGTATAAATCATATTAATTCCATCATTGTATTTTTTAAGTTCCTCATTTTCAGAATTATTTGCATGATTGATTGCTCTTTCAAAGTTATCAACTACATTTAATATTTCTGAAATTATATCAAGATTTGCATATTTTAATAATGTTTGAACTTCTTCGTCTTTTCTTTTACGATAATTTATAAGTTCGGCTTGAGTTAATTTTATTTTGTCTGTTAGTTGTTTGTTTTCTTCTTGTAATTTATTTATTTGTTCTTCATATTTTGATGTATCACATTTTTCTTCTGGTTGTTTGAAATGTTCTTCTTCAAGTATTTCTGTTGTTTCTTCGTTTACTTCTTTTTTTTGTTCTACATCTTTGTCTTCTTTCTTTTTCTTTTTATCCATAATAGCCTACCTTTCTATATTTTTTTTCATGTATTCAAGCATTCCTACAACCCTATCATATTCCATTCTTTTTGGACCAATTATTGCGATTGTTCCTTCTTCAGGACCTTTTTTAAATTTAGTTTTAATTACTGTTACATCGCTATCAATATTGTTTTCATTTCCAATGTATACTTTAATGTTATTATCGTCATCTTCTTCAATATTTCTTAATAATTCTTTATCTTCTAATTTATTAAAGACATTTTTTATTGTATCAATATTAGATGAAAACTCGGGTTGTTCCAACATTTTACTTCTTCCCATTACGTTTACTTCTTGATTAGTAAAATCAGTAAATACATGATAGAAAGCATTGTATAGTTGTTCATGTTGTTTTACATAATTTCCTATAATAGGTTTTACTTCAAATTCCAATTTTTTGCTTACTTCATCAATTGGTGTTCCAGAGATTAGATTGTTGATTAGACTAACTGTTTTTTTAACTTCTTCCATTGAAACATCTTTTAAGTTTATGTTTTTGTGTTCAACGTGACCTTTGTCAGTAACTACTATTACAATCATACTTTCATCATCAATCGGAACTACTTCTATTTGTTTAAGAAGATTCTCATGAGAAGTACTACCAAGTACTACAGTAGTATAGTTTGTCATATCCGATATAACCTGCAACGACTTTGTTATTACATCAGATAGCGCGAGTTGCTGATTTCTAAAGACAAGTTGTAACTTTAACATGTCTTCTGCGTTCATCTGTTTTAATTCCATTAAGTTATCGACATAATATCTATAGCCTTTTTCACTTGGAACTCTTCCAGATGAAGTATGTGTTTTTTCTAATAGTCCCATATCTTCAAGTAATCCCATATCATTTCTGATTGTGGCACTTGAACATTTTATTTCTTTAGAAATATTTTTTGAGCCAACTGGAATTGGATTCTTTATATATTTCTCGACTATTAATTTAAGAATTTTATTTTGTCTGTCAGTCAACATAATATCAACCTCCTAGCACTTCTAAAACTCTAGTGCTAATATAAATATAGTACTTTTTTTAGCACTTGTCAACACTTTGTGCTAATAAAATAAAAGTAGTAATATTTGCTATTACTACTTGTTATCAGATTGACATTTTTAATAATCTAATTTGTAAAAATAGAATCTTGCAACATCGATTGATTCTAGGGTTGCAATCATAAGACTGTCATTTTCATCACCTTTTGCTGTATTTGAATTATACATTAAACCGCCTGACGTTATTGTACTATTAAATTTTGGTGCTGATGATTTGATTGCATATGTACCATTGTTCATTGAGAATATTCTCCATATTTGGGGAGAGTTTCTTGTATAAGTGTTGAAAGCAACTTCATTATTAATTTGATTATTAACTTTATTTTCGTCATTTTTTATTGCTAAGGCATTAAACCTTACTGTATCTGTAATACTATATTCTTGATTATCTGCATTTAATGTACCATTGTAACAGGCATCTTTATCGGCAGCTGTTTCATATAATTTACAATCTATTGGTTTTATATTCCATACTTGTTTATTAGAACCATTTACTGGTGTAAATGTTAGAGCATTTCCACGTTGGTCTTCCGTTTCAGCAGCTACTAATACTTTATTTGAAGATGTTACTGCAAATATATAGTAGTTACCAGGTTTTATATTTCCGGATGTGTAATCTGGCTGGTATGCTGAAATATGAATTCCATTTGGTGTTTCAGTTTTTGATTTTAATAAGTTTAAATTACTATCAAGTCTTGATGCATTGGCTTTTCCTTTTATATCTTGCCAGTCACTTCCACTTGATGAGACTTGAATTATATCATCTTCATAATCCGTTCCTATTTCTCCCTTATTATTGTGCCATACAGCTATTTCATCTAGTGATTGGGTTGAGGGCAATTTATATCTTGAACAATAGCTTGAATTATAAATTTCAGTAGAAATTGCTGGAATGGCTGTGTCTATGTTTTCACCAATTGCTACTACTGTTGTAGTTAATCTTGTTTGTTCATCTTTTGTACATACTCTAATGTATCCAACATTATTTAATTTACTATTTTGTCTTAGTTTTGTTGGAAGTGAATTATCCGTTGCAGTTGTTGATAAAACTTTTTGGACTTTAGCATATCCGTCGCCTGATTTAACATTTGCAAGCATCATTCCATCATAGAATACATATGATCTTTTTTCACCGGTATATACAGTCTTTGAATCTTCATCTAATTCATATTCATAATATGTATACTTGCTTCCTGATGCAGCACCTTTTGAATAAGCATGAGAACCTGCATATCCTGATATAAACGATGTTCCTCCAAAACCACTTATTCCATTGTAATAACCTTTTCCTGATATTGAATCATTTGCTGTTTTATTATATGTTTCTGGGTTATCTGTTATTTCTGTTACTTCTGAATATTTTTCATCTATTAAATTTGCTCCGCTTATTTTATATATATAGTTAGAATCATAATCTATTTTCTTACTTTCACCTGTATTTATTTTATATCTTTTTGTTGTTGTTCCTGGACAATTAGCATCTCTTCCTCCACCACCAGCAACCATTATTCTACTAGCTAGTGCTGGCGCATCTTCACCAGCATCTACTCTAACTGATGTTTCTGCTGCTCCAGCATTTGTTGCTCCTTTTTTTCCTATATAAAAATATAGCGTGTCACCTTCATCTAATTTGATTACTCCTGTTGTATATGCTCCTTTTCCACCGTTGCCATTATTACCCTGGGCACCCCACAATTCAATTCTATACCAGCCACCTTCTCCTTCTGGAATAGTAAATTGTTGAGCTGTATCAGAACTTCCTTTTACGCTAAATACTTTTGATGTTCTACTGTGGTTATTCAAATCGTCCTCTATCGAATCAGCAATCTGTTTTGAATTAGCTCTTGTAGAAGATAATGTCCCCATAATCATTGTTATTAACATTAATCCTAATATTGATAGTCCATATATTAATGTTGAAACTGCAAATCCCCTATTATTCAATCTTTTCAATTTAATCACCATCTTTATAAGTATTTTATCATACTTTTTTTAGTAAAACTATATATTTATCTCCATATCTTTTTTCTTTGATAGATGCATACTTTTCAGAATAAATGATTTTATCTACATCATCGCTTTCACAGACAATTAAGCCATCATTACTTAATAAGTCATACTCATCGATTAATTTTAGGCTGTCTTCTATTAATGATGTTTTGTATGGGGGATCTAGAAAAATTAAATCTAATTTTTTATCTATTTGTTTTAATGCTAGTTTGTAATCCATATTTAGTACTTTTACATTTTCTATACCAATATTATTAATGTTCTTATTTATTGTTTTAATACACTTTATATTTTTATCTACTAAATAAGCAAAACTTGCTCCTTCACTTAAAGCTTCTATTCCTAGATTTCCACTTCCTGAAAATAAATCTAAGACTACACTTTCTTTTACATAGTTTTGAATGGTTGCGAAAAGACTTTCTTTTACTCTATCCATTGTTGGACGAGTACCTTCAATATCAAATCCTTCTATTTTTCTTCCTTTATATTTTCCACTTATTACTTTCATCTATGACACTTACCTTTATTATTTATTTGTTTTAATCTTTTATTTATCTCTAATATTATAAAATTTATTTCTGTTTCTTCTGCTTTATATTCTTTAAATAAGGAATTACTCATTATTTTGTTTTTTAAATTTATATCTTTTGAATACTTATATTTTTCAATATCTTTTAATAACTCCTTATCACTATCTATTTTTTTATTTAATTCTTTTATTTTCTTTACTGAAGCATTTTCATTTAGCTCTTCTTTTAGTGCTTCTACTTTTTCAATTAATTCTTTCATAAGTTTATTTTACCATATATTTTAACTTAAAACATCTATAAATGTTTTTATTGTATCTAGACTATTACCTAATC
>CAVLBI010000092.1:0-34024 GCA_963661295.1 bacterium | reverse complement strand
GCAATATACCTTATATGGTATGGAATAGTAAGATTTGGAATTGAAACACTAAGAAGCGATTCCTTAATGCTAGGTCAAATAAAAGTAGCCCAACTAGTATCATTATTATTTACTATATCAGGAATTGCCTTATTTATATACAGTCACATAAAAAAGAAAAAGTATTGTTTAGATAAAATCGTTAACAATTAAGGAGGACACAAATGTATAAAAAAGTAGTAGTTTTAGGTGGAGGAACAGGAATGTCCTATTTATTAAAGGGACTAAAAGATTTCCCAGTAGATATTACAGCCATAATTACTGTTTCAGATAATGGAAGATCAACTGGAAAATTAAGAGAAGAATTCCACACACCAGCAGTTGGAGATATAAGAAAGGTTATAACAAATCTTTCACAAATAGACCAACCGATAAAAGATATGATGTCATATCGTTTTAAAACATCAAGTGATTTAGATGGACACGCAGTAGGAAATTTAATCTTAACTGCAATGTTAGATATAACAGGTTCCCTAACAGAATCAATAAAACAACTAAGTAAATTATTAGATGTAAGACATAAAGTTTTACCTATATCAGAAGATTGTGATTTAACGCTAATGGGACTAGATAAAGATGGAAATATAATCGAAGGAGAAGAACAAATTACAGAATCTCATCGTCAATTTGAAAAAATCTTTTATAAAAAAGAACCAAAAGTATCAAATGATGCTCTAGAAGCAATAAAAAATGCAGACTTAATAATAATTAGTATGGGTAGCCTATATACAAGTGTTCTTCCAAATATAATTTGTAAAGAAATAGAAGAAGTTCTAAATGAAAGCAAAGCCCCAATTATGTATACTTGTAATATAGTAACTCAACCAGGAGAAACAGATAATTTTACAGTAGGAGACCATGTAAAACTTTTAAATAGATATTTAGATAAAAAGAAAGTTGACGTAGTAATCGCCAGCAATACAAAAATAGATGAAGAAATGGCAAAAAGATATGAAAGTCAAGAACAAAAAGACCCAGTTTTAATAGATTATGATGAAATTAAAAAGATAGGCGTAGAATTAATTGAAGATGACTTAATCACAATAGATGACAATACCCTAAAACATAATAGTTTAAAACTAAGTTCATTAATATTTTCATATCTAATGAGAAAATAATGTCATTTACAGTAAAAATAAAAGAAGAAATATCTAAAATTAAAAGTACAAAATCTGAAATAATAGCTGAGTTATCAGCATACATCAGAAATAATGGCCTAATAACAGATGATAAAATTACACTAAATACAGAAAACAGATTTTTAGTAGAAAGAGTAAACTATTTCATAACATCAATAACAGATATTACTCCAAAAACTGAAATAATAGAAAATCTAAATTTTAGTAAAAGAGAATTATATCAAGTTATAATAGATAGTAATGTTCAAGAACTACTTAAAGACTTAGGAATAGTTGATGAAAAAAATAACTATCTACCAACAGTTCCAACTTACATTGTAGGAGCAAATGAAGAAATAAGAGCTTATTTAAGAGGAGTATTTTTCGCATCAGGTAGTATTAGTGATCCAAAAATATCAAGATATCATATGGAAATACTAGTAACAGAACCCGAAGAAGCAGTATTCGTTCAAAAATTATTAAATCTATTTGATTTAAATGCCAAGATTCTAAATAGAGAAAAAGGATATATGATATATATAAAAGAAGCGGAAAAGATAAGTGACTTTATAAAAATATTAGGAGCCAATCAAGCAGTACTTTACTATGAAAACGTAAGAATATATCGTGATCAAAAAAATAAAACAAATAGATTAAATAATATGGAACAAGCAAATATTGATAGAGTATTTGAAACAGCCAACGAACAATTAAGACAAATTCAAATTATAGAAGACCACGATGGTATAGACCTTTTAGATGAGCGAGCAAAAGTTGCTTTAAAATATAGAAAAGCATATCCAGAATCATCACTAAAAGAATTAGCAGAAATAATTACTCTAGAAACAGGAAAATCAATATCAAAATCAGGCATGAATCATAGAATGAGAAAAATTAAAGATCTAGCTGATTCATTTGAAAAAGCAGATCGTAATAAAAACAATTAAAATATCTATATTTATTTGTAGATATTTTTTATTTTAATATTTTATCAACAATCCCATATTCGATAGCCTGAGTAGAATCCATATAATAATCGTGCTTTATATCATTTTCTATTTTTTTTAAATTCTTATGAGTATTTTTAGAAAGAATCTTATTAAGTCTTTTTTGAAGTACAAATATTCGATCACTCATCAATTTAATATTATCAGTCTGCCCCTCAAAGCCACTACTAACTTGATGAATCATAACCTCAGTATTTTCAAGAATAAACCTTTTACCATTACATCCACTAGACAAAAGAAAAGCTCCCATACTAGCACAAAGTCCAATACCAACAGTACAAACATCACTTTTAATAATATTCATAGTATCATAAATAGATAACCCACTACTAACACTTCCACCAACAGAATTAATATAAATATAAATATCATCATTAGAAATAGAGTCTAAATAAAGTAATTCCGCAATAACAGTATTACTCAAATTATCATCGATTTCACCACTAATAAATATAATTCTATGTTCAAGTAACTTAGAATAAATATCATATCCCATCAAATCACTACTCTTATCAAACACCATAGGAATCAAATTCATGTATATCACCCATTATAAATATAGTGTCAATTAAAAAAAATATGCATATAATAATATTACAAAATATGATATACTTAACATGATATTATAAGGGAGTGAATAGTGTGATTGAAACAGTAGAAGTAACTATTAATGGAAAAAAGTATAATTATAGTAAAGATGTAACTTTATTAGAAATTTATAAAGAGCATCAACCTGAATTTAAGTATCCAATAATTCTAGCTCGAGTAAACAACAGATTAAAAGAATTATCATCAAAAATAAAAGAAGACTCTGTAGTAGAATTTATTGACCTAACAACACCTGCAGGAAATAGAGCTCACGTCAACGGACTTGTATTTATACTTATTTATGCTGTAAAAAAATTATATGGTAAATCTGCAAACATAACAGTAGAGCACTCATTAGACAAAGGTATATACATAAAAACAAGTTTTAAGCTAACAGAAGAAAAGTTAGAAAAGATAAAAGGCTTAATGAAAGAAATTGTAAAAAAAGACTTACCAATTACTAAAGTAACTATTGATAGATTAGAAGCAAAAAAATATTTTGAAGAAACAGGAAACCAAACAAAGGCCGATACTTTAAGATACAATACTGACAGTTATGTAACACTATATAGATTAGGTAATATTTATGACTATTTCTACAACCAAATGCCACCTTCAACTGCAAAATTAAAAGCATTCGATTTAACTTATATTAAAGATAATGGATTTACTCTAAGATTCCCAACAATTTATATAAATGACAAAATAAAAAAATATCAACACCATCCACATATGTTTGAAATATTTGCTGAATATAAAGAATGGGCTAAATTAATAGGAGTAAAAAACTCAGTAGACTTAAATAAAGCTGTATCAACAGGAAAAATAAGTGACTTAATAAAAATTGACGAAACACTTCAAAGCAATCGTTTATTAAATGTCGCAAAATCAATAAATATGAGAAAAAATAAAGTTAAGATTGTTTTAATGGCTGGACCATCATCGTCAGGTAAAACTACAACATCAAGAAAATTATGTATGTATCTAAAAAGTTTTGGCCTTGAACCAAAAACAATTGGCATGGATGACTTCTTTGTAGAATTAGAAGAAACTCCGAAAAATGAAGATGGAAGTTATGATTTTGAATGCTTAGAAGCAGTAGATTTAAAATTATTTGATAAAAAAATATCAGAATTATTAGAAGGAAAAACTGTAAAAATGCCAACATATAATTTTAGCTTAGGGAAAAAAGAATATAATACAGAAATGAAGTTAGGTGAAAAAGACATTTTAATTATTGAAGGTATTCATGCACTTGATCCTAAAATATTATCAAATATAAGTCGTGAAAAGAAATTTAAAATATATATTTCACCACTAACAGAATTAAGTATAGATGATCATAATAGAATCCCAACAACAGACAATAGACTCTTAAGAAGAATAGTTCGTGATAATAGAACAAGAAACTATAGTGTAGAAAAAACATTAGCACAATGGCCAAGCGTACGAATAGGAGAAGAAAAATATATTTTCCCATTCCAAGATGAAAGTGATGCCACTATAAATTCTGCCGCAATATATGAAATTGGAGTTCTAAAAACATATGCTGAACCATTATTATATTCAGTAGAAAGTGACTCTCCATACTATGAAGAAGCAAAAAGACTAATCAACTTCTTAAGATCATTCTTGCCAATTCCTTCTGAATCAATTCCAGAAGATGCAGTCATTAGAGAATTTATTGGTGGAAGCTATTTCAATGCAGAATAAACATTTTCTGTGGAAAAAGAAAATAAAAGTATAAAATATTCACAGTTTCTGTGGATATTTTTATTTGACATCTTTACAATTAAAACTTCTTGAATATAAAAAAACAAAAAAGATAAAAATATATAATGAAATCATAGGAGGATTGAAAAATGATAAAAGTAGCAATCAATGGATTTGGAAGAATCGGAAGATTATGTTTCCGTTTAATGGAAGAAAATGAGGAGTTTGAAGTAGTTGCAATCAATGACTTAACTGATGCAGAACAATTAGCATATTTATTAAAATATGATACTAATCACAGAAATTATAGAATAGATGAAATTACAAGTGATGGTGACTATATAGTAGTAGGAGATAGAAGAGTAAAAGTTTACTCAGAAAAAGACCCAGCAATGTTACCATGGAAAGACTTAGATATCGATGTAGTATTTGAATGTACTGGTTTATTTACATCAGAAGAAAAGGCAATGGCTCATATCAATGCAGGAGCAAAACATGTAATAATTTCTGCACCAGCTAAAGGTGATGTAAAAACTATTGTTTATAACGTAAACCATGAAAATTTAACAGGAGATGAAAAAATAATCTCAGCAGCATCTTGTACAACAAACTGCTTAGCACCAGTAGTAGATGTACTTGATAAAGAATTCGGAATAAATAAAGGATATATGACAACAGTTCATGCTTATACTAATGACCAAGTTACTTTAGATGTTGCACATAAAAAAGGAATAAATGCTCGTCGTGGAAGAGCATGTGCAGCAAATATTGTTCCAACATCTACAGGAGCAGCATCTGCAATTGGAAAAGTATGCCCTAACTTAGATGGAAAATTAGAAGGAACTGCAATGCGTGTACCAGTACCAACAGGTTCAGTTGTTGATTTAGTATTAGAACTTGGAAGAAATACAACAGTAGAAGAAATCAATAACACATTAAAGAATGCTCAAAATGAAACATTAAAATATACAGAAGATCCAATTGTCTCTAGTGATGTAATTGGAAGACGTTGTGGTTCATTAGTAGATGGACAATTAACAAGTATTGTAGAAGTAGATGGAAAACAACTAGTTAAAGTTGTATCTTGGTACGATAATGAAATGTCTTATACTGCACAAATGGTTAGAACTGCAAAGTATTTAATGACTAAATAGGGATAAACTCCCTTTTTTTTGATTTAAAATAATGTTATACTGAAATAGATAGGAGAATTGGCTAATGAAAACGATAAAAGATATTGATATAAATAATAAGAAAGTATTAATAAGATGTGACTTTAATGTACCAATCAAAGAAGGAAAAATAGTAGACAATACAAGAATTGTCGGAGCACTTCCAACAATAAAGTATGCAATAGAACATAATGCAAAAGTAATATTATTATCACATTTAGGAAGAATAAAAGAAGAATCAGACTTAGAAAAGAATAATTTAGCACCAGTAGCACAAGAATTATCAAAACTTTTAGAAAAAGATATACTTTTTAGTGAAAAAACTAGAGGTAGTGAATTAGAAGCAACTGTAGATAGTATGGAACAAGGAGATGTTTTATTAATTCAAAATACAAGATATGAAGACGTAGATGGTAAAAAAGAAAGTAAAAATGATCCTGAATTAGGAAGATATTGGGCAACACTCGGAGATGTATTCGTAAATGATGCGTTTGGAACTATCCATAGAGCTCATGCCTCAAATGTTGGAATAGCTTCTAACTTAGAATCATGTATTGGTTTCTTGATTGAAAAAGAATTAACTGCATTAAACATTTTAGAAACTCCAGAACATCCATTTATTGTAATTCTAGGTGGAGCAAAAGTTGCTGATAAAATTGGAGTTATAGAAAACTTAGTAACAAAAGCTGACAAAATTTTAATAGGTGGTGGAATGGCATTTACATTCCTAAAAGCACAAGGATATGAAATTGGAAAATCATTATTAGATGAAGAAAATATTGATTTCTGTAAAAAAATGTTAGAAAAATATCCTGAAAAGATTGAACTTCCAGTAGATTTTGCAGTAACAAATGAATATACAAATGATGAAGAATACAGAGTAAAAGAAATAGAAAACATAGCCAATAATGAAATGGGCTTAGATATTGGACCAAAAACAATTGAAAAATATCAAAATATTATAAAAACAGCAAAAATAGTATTATGGAATGGACCTCTTGGAGTATATGAATTTGATAAATACAAAAAAGGTACTGATGAGTTATTAGATTACGCTGTATCAAATAATATTAAAATGATACTAGGTGGAGGAGACATAGTAGCTGCCGCAAGTAATTCAGGATACAAAGAAAAAGTTTATCATGCATCAACTGGTGGAGGAGCAACACTTGAGTTTTTGGAAGGAAAGAAGTTACCAGGATTAGAAGCAATTAAGTAGGTGAGTAAATTGAGTAATGAAAGACTTTTATTGGTTGATCCCTATGATGAAGACTATAAAAAGATGATTGAAGAATTTGAAAAAGAAAATGGAATAGTAACAGCAACAGGAACATACATTTCTCATGTATCAAATGTTCCAAAAGAAGAATATGAACAAAACAAAAAACTATCAAACGAAATTAGAGAATCACTTTTTCTAGAATTCAATTCAAAAGTAACAGACTTATGTTATATAGAGGGAGAAAAAGATATTAAAGCATGTACTATCTCTTTTGCGCCATTAAAAAAGAAATTAAAGAAAAGAGATTTAATAGGAATTGCTACAGACTATGCAATAAATCATTTAAAAATGGAAGAAATATTTGTAAAAATATCACCAGAAGATAAAAATATGATTGAAAGTCTAAAGCAAAACGGCTTTGAAAATTTAGGAGAAAATGAAGGGGAAATAGTCTTTCTAAAAGAAAGAGAAGAAGAATTAGAAACTCAAAGGAAACTATCATGAATTTTATAAATACAATTAAAAAAAATACAATTATTTTATTCTTTATAACCGCAATAGTACTTTATATAGTTTTAAAAGATGACTGGTCAGCAATAGTTCAAGCTATGAGTACAATTGATATAAAATATGTACTACTAGCAGTAATCTCTTTATTTATATCTATAGCACTAAAAGGAGTTGTGAACTATCTTATTGTAAATGACGAGAAAAAGATAAGCGTAAAAGAAGCAGTAAAACACAATTTAATAACACAGTTTTTTAATGGAATAACACCATTCTCAACAGGTGGTCAACCAATGGAAATATATATGTTAACAGAACATAATATTTCTCTTTCAAAAGCAACTAATTACACAGTACAAAGCTTTATCTTTTATCAAATTGCCTTAGTAATATGTGGACTATTCGCAGTAACATATAACTTTATTTTTAAAATATTCCCAGAAGTAAACTTTTTAAAGTATCTGGTTTTACTAGGATTCTCAATAAATATAGGTGTTGTAATAGTTCTACTATTAATCGCAAATTCAAAAAAAGCTACAGAAAAAATATGTAATTTCACAGTAAAAGTCTCAAAAAAATTAAAACTAAAAATAAAAGAAGAAGAAATAACTGCAAAGTTTAATGATTTATATGATGGATTCAAAGAACTATCAAAAAGAAGAAAACTAACCTTTATAGGAATTGGATTAAATATATTAAGCCTTATGTTTTTATATGTAATTCCCTTATTTGTTTTATTTAGTATGCATGACTACACTAGTTTAAATGTCGCCGATACATTAACCGCATCTGCATACATATACGTAATAGGAGCATTTGTCCCAATACCAGGAGCAAGTGGTGGAATTGAATATGGATTTACTCAATTCTTTGGTAATTTTATAGGTGCTGGAACAATATCAGCAGTATTATTAATATGGAGATTTATTACATATTATCTTGGAGTAATTTTAGGGGCACTAGTATTTATTTTGGAAAAGAAGGTGAATAAATGAGAATAGGAATATTTACAGAAACATATACACCATATATAAGTGGATTAGTAACAAGTGAAGTTATGTTAAAGCATGCCCTAGAAAAACAAGGACACGAAGTATATGTTGTAACCGCAAATATCGAAAGTTTTAAATATGAGTATGACGAAAAAGAAAGAGTTTTAAAAATACCAGGACTACCAACAGGAATATATGATTCACGACTTACAAGCATATATCCAGTTCGTGCCGTAAAAAAAATAAAGAGTTGGAACCTTGATGTAATCCACTCACAAACAGAATTTGCCGTAGGAACATTTGCTCGTATTATTGCAAAACAATATAATATTCCACTAGTCCATACATATCACACAATGTATGAAGATTATATTCATTATGTCACAAAAGGATACTTTCAAAAATCAACAAAAAAACTTCTAGAATACTTCACAAAATTTTATTGTGATACAACCGCTACAGAACTAATAGTCCCAACAACAAAGACATATAAGCTATTCACTGAAAAATATAAATTTGAAAAAAATATCCACATAATTCCAACAGGAATAGAAGTTGATAGATTTTTTGAAGAAAACATAAACAAAGAAGAAGTCCAAAATTTACGAAAAAGATTAAATTTATCAAAAAAAGACTTTGTAATATTATTTGTTGGAAGACTTGCTGAAGAAAAAAATGTTGAATTTTTAATAAACTCTCAAAAGAATTTAAATAAAAAATATAAAAATATAAAACTAATTATCGTTGGAGATGGACCTGATAAAGAAAAGTATGAAAAATTGAGTAACAGTCTAGGTCTTTCTGATAATGTTATATTTACAGGAAAAGCTGCTTGGGGAGATATGCCATATTATTATCATATCTCAGATGTATTTGCTACTGCGTCAAAAACAGAAACACAAGGCCTAACCATAATAGAAGCAATGGCCTCACAAGTAGTACCAGTTTGTATGAGAGATGAAGCGTTCCAAAGTATGGTTACAGAAGAGTTAAATGGTTTATTCTTTGTAACTAATGAGGAATATGAAAAAGACATTGAACGTTTATATCTAAATCCTAAAGAACTAAAAAGATTTGATAAACAAGCAAGAATTCAAGCAGAACATTATAGTTCAAAAAATTATGCTGATAGGGTTTTAGAAGTATATCAAAGGGCAATAAAAGAAAAACAAGAAGAAAATAGATTTGGATTTATATCTAAAATAATAAAAGTAATAAAGGAGAAGTTCTAATGATTATTGCACTAAATAATAAATCAAATTTAAACAAAAATGAGTTTATGGAGTATCAGAGTAAACTTGCCACTATAACAACAGACAATAAAATGATATTATGCCCCACATTTTTGAATATAACAAACTTTAATTTAGATAATGTTCATCTTGGATCTCAAAATGTAAGCGCAACAAGAAATGGTGCTTATACAGGAGAAATATCAGCCGAACAATTAAAATCTTTCAATGTAGAATATTCAATATTAGGTCATAGTGAAAGAAGAGCATACCAAAAAGAATCTTTAGAAGAAATCAATCAGAAAATGAGAATGCTTTTTGAGAATAATATTATTCCAATATTATGTATAGGAGAAACAATTTCTCAAAGAGAAGAAGGCAAAGTAGAAGAAGTAATAAAAAAAGAACTAACATCTGCTATTATCAATCTTACAGAAGAAGAACAAGAAAAAATAATCGTTGCTTATGAACCAATATGGTCAATCGGAACAGGAATAATCCCAACCAATGCTCAAATAGAAGAAGTTTTTAAGATAATAAAGGAAATACTTCCAAAAAATAAAATACTTTATGGAGGAAGTGCAAACGAAAAAAATATTGAAATACTTAACAATTGTAAGGATATAGATGGATATCTTTTAGGCGGAATAAGTCTAAAACCAGATAATCTACAAGAATTTCTTAATAAATTAAAAAATAGATAAGTTTATATTTCGACAAAACTTGTCTATTTTTTTCTTTCTATTTTTTAATCTATGTTATATAATTAAGATACGTGATAGAAAGATAAAGAGGAGAGATTATGGAAAAGATTAAATTATTAATTATTGATGACAATAGAAGCTTAGTAGGAATGGTAACAGAATTCTTCAAGAAAACTGATGAAATAGAAGTCCCATATATTGCATATGATGGAGAAGAAGGATTAGAAATAATCAAAAATCACAGAAATGAATTTGACTTAATACTACTAGATTTAGTAATGCCTAAAAAAGATGGTTTAGCTGTACTTGAATATATTAGAGATAATAGTATAAATAAAAAAGTAATAGTATTAACATCTTATAACACTCAAGAGATGATAAGAAAAGTAGCTGAGTTAGGCGCCTGTTATTTTATGCTAAAACCATTTGAGTTATCATATTTAAAAGAAAAAATAGAAAGTATTTATAAAGATCATAAAAAAGCATCAGAATCTGTTGATATATTTCAAAATAACTTACAAGTGTCAATATCAAACACACTACATGAGCTTGGTGTACCCTCACATATTAAAGGATACCAATACATCAGAGAAGGCATAACTCTAGTATTCAAAAACCCAGAATATATCGGTGGAATTACTAAAGAATTATATCCCACTATCGCAAAAACATATAATTCAACAGCCTCTAGAGTAGAAAGAGCTATAAGACATGCAATTGATATTAGCTGGAATAGAGCTAATTGGGATTTTATGGTAAGTTTATTTGGATATACGGTTGACATAGACGGAGCTAAGCCAACAAACTCAGAATTTATTGTTACAATAGCAGATAAACTTAGATTAGAATACAACACACCAATAAGAAACTAATAAGACTATAATTAGTCTTTTTTTATTGACAAACAAAACATAAAAAAGTATACTTAATCTAGAAAATATGTGAGGTGAAAACAGTAAATGGAACGTAAAATAGAAAAATTTCTACAAAAATGGAAAACAGATATAATTAGAAAGCCATTAATATTATTTGGACCAAAGCAAGTTGGAAAGACATATTCAGCTCTTGATTTTGGTAAAAAAGAATATAAAAATATGATTTATTTTAATACAGAAAACAACAAAGCAATAAAAGAACTATTTACTAAAGAAAAATCAACAGAAAAATTAATATTAAACTTATCACTTATTTCTGGAGAAACAATACTTAAAGATGACACCTTAATAATATTAGATAACTTAACAGATATAGAAATAGTAAAAGGTTTAAAATTATTTGGAAGTGAACATAGCAAATACCATATAATAGCTATCACATCGAGAAAAGACAAATTATCAGAATTTAAAGGTGAAGAATTACAATTTAAAAGTATGAATGAGATGGACTTTGAAGAATATCTTTGGGCTCATGATGAAAAGAGTTTATCAGAATTAATTAAAGAGTCATTTACAAAGAGAAAAACTTGTCCATTCCACAAGGTAGCATTAGAATTATTCCAAGAATACATTATATCAGGAGGATTACCAGAGGTAGTATCAGCATCAATAAATGGTAAGTCTCAATATGAGTTAGATGCAATTAAACAAAAATTAATAGACGTATATAAAAAAGAAATAGCGTTAAATAAAAACTTAATTGACATTCCAAGAGGAATAGAAGTATTAGATTCATTACCAGATCAATTGCAAAAAGAAAACAAGAAATTCCAATATGGTGTTATGGGTCAAGGAAAAAGAGCTAAAGAATATGAAAGCTCAATAAGTTATTTAGTAAATAATCAAATAGTATACAGAAGTTTTAAGGCAAAAGAAATAAAATCACCTTTAAGTAGTTGCAGAGATAATGATAGTTTCAAGTTATATGCAGTAGATGACGGACTTCTATACACAATGTTACATTTAAACTATAAACAATTTATAAGTAATGAAGATATAAAAGAAACACTATATGAAAATCACATTGCAAAAACACTAGCAGAAAATGGCTTCTCATTATATTATTATCAGTCAGATGGAAAAGCGGAAGTTAACTTCGTAGTCCAAAACAGAATGGGTCAAATTATTCCAATTGAGTTAACAACTAAAACTAATTCAAAAGCAAAATCGTTATCAGTATTTATGAAAAAATATACTGTACCAGAAGGATATAGAATAACAGAAAATAATTTTCAAACTAAAAAGGACATACGATACATTCCAATATACGCAACATTTTGTCTTGATAATTTAACGATATAAGTACTAACTTTATAGTACTTTTTTTGTTTAAAAAAAATATAAAAAATAGTATAATGAAGTTGAGGTGAGAATAGTGTCAGAAAGAATCATATTTCACGTAGATGTAAATAATGCATTTCTTTCTTGGAGTGCTGTTCTTTTATTAAAAAACGGATATAAACAAGACATTAGAAAAATACCATCAATTATAGGTGGCGATGAATCGCAAAGACATGGTATAGTACTAGCAAAAAGCCCTATAGCAAAAAAGTACGGAATAGTAACTGCAGAAACAATATATTCCGCCAAAAGAAAATGCCCAAATTTACAGATTTTTCCACCAAATCATGAATTTTATTATCAAAAGTCTAAAGAATTAATGAACTATTTAAGAAATTTCACACCAACACTTGAACAATTCTCAGTAGATGAATGTTTTATGGATATGACTGGAACAAATTATTTATACAAAGATTATGTAAAATTAGCTCACGAAATAAAAGATAATATAAAAACAAAGTTTGGCTATACCGTAAATGTAGGAATAGCAAATAACAAACTATGTGCAAAAATGGCAAGCGATTTCGAAAAGCCAGATAAAGTTCATACTCTTTTTAAAGATGAAATAGAGACAAAACTTTGGCCATTACCAGTAAAAGATTTATTTATGTGTGGAAAAAAGACTACTGAAGAATTAAATAAAATGCATATTTATACAATAAAAGACCTAGCAAATACAAACCAAGAAACATTAAATAAAAAATTTAAAAGTCAAGGTGCATACTTAAAAGAAGCCGCATTTGGAATAGATAATACACCAGTAATAGCAAAAAAAGGAAAACGACAAAGTATTAGCACCACAACAACACTACCACATGATGAAACCGATACAGAAAAATTAAAAGGAATAATTCTTCGTCAAACAGAAGATGTTATGAGACAATTGAGAGAGAAGAAATTATATACATCAACGATTGCTATTATATATAAGGATAGTACGTTTAAAAATTACTCCTATCAAGAAACATTAAATAATTCTACTAATAATACAGAAAAAGTTCTAAAAGCAATAGTTAAACTATTTGATAAAACATATAATCAAGAAAAGATAAGATTGATTGGAGTTAGACTTTCAAACTTAACAGAAAATAAGCAAACACAAATATCTTTATTTGATGAAAATGAAGAACATGATAAAAAAGTAGATAGCATTCAAGGAACAATAGATGAGATAAATAAAAAATTTGGAAGTACCATTGTATTACCAGCGTCACTTAAGCGTTTGCAAAAATAATATTCAAAAATTCAAAAAAAATTGACAAAAAACGAAAAAACATTGCAAAAACATCAAAAAAATCAAAAAAAAGCTTGAAAAATCAAGGACTATCCGTTATAATTTAATACGTGTGACTGCTTAGATGTGCGAGGTTGCTGATACACCAGGTTAAGTTGATAATTGGTTATCGGGTTATTCGCTACGGAGCAAGTCTATACTAGATATAGGCGAGAGGAGGATTTCAAATGTCAACAGAAAAAATTCGTATAAGAATTAAAGCATACGATCACAGAATACTTGATAATGCTGCTAAGAAAATTGTTGAAACTGTTAGAAGATCTGGTGGACAAATCTCTGGTCCAGTTCCACTTCCAACTGAAGTTGAAAAATTCACAATTTTAAGAGCTGTACACAAATACAAAGATTCTCGTGAACAATTCGAGATGCGTACACACAAAAGACTTATTGATATCAAAAATCCAAGCAAGGAAACTATTGATGCATTAGCACACTTAGATTTACCAAGCGGTGTAGATATCGAAATCAAAACTAAATAATGGAGGAAAAAGTAATGAAAGGAATCTTAGGTAAGAAAATTGGAATGACACAAGTATTTACTCAAGAAGGTAAATTAATTCCAGTTACTGTAATTGAAGTTGAGCCAAATGTAGTAACTCAAATAAAAACAGTTGAAAAAGATGGTTATGATGCAATTCAACTTGGAACTCAAACTATTAGAGAAAAGTTAAGTAACAAGCCAGAATTAGGTCATGTAAAGAAAGCTAACACAACACCTAAGCGCTTCTTAAGAGAAATTAGAGGAGTTAATGTTAATGATTACACATTAGGTCAAACTATTGGTGTAGACATTTTCGAAGCAGGGGAAATTGTTGATGTTACTGGAACAAGTAAAGGAAAAGGTTTCCAAGGCGTTATTAAACGTCACAATCAATCAAGAGGTCCTATGGGACACGGTTCTCAATACCACAGAGGTGTTGGTTCTCTAGGTACAATGTTACCAATGCACGTACTTAAAGGAAAGAAAATGCCTGGTCAAATGGGTAATGTTCAAAGAACTGTTCAAAATCTTGAAGTTGTATCAATCGATACAGAAAACAGCGTAATTTTAGTTAAGGGTAATGTCCCTGGTCCAAAGAAATCATTAGTAATGATTCGTACTGCAGTTAAAAAAACTACTGTAAAGAAAGAAGCAGCTAATCTTGCAAGTTATGCTGAACCAACAGTTGAAGAAGTTGCTGAAGTTACAGAAGAAACAACAGAAGAATAAAATCATCACAGTATATAAATAAAGAAAGAATAAAAATTGTATAAAGTGATGAAAGGAGGAATCGTAGATGAAAAAAGTAGAACTTTTAAATCTTAAAGGTGAAAAAGTAAAGGACATTAATTTAAATGAAGAAATATTTGGAATTACGCCAAACAAAAACGTTTTAACAGATGCAATTATTTTATCAATGGCATCATTAAGACAAGGAACACATAAAACAAAAAATCGTTCAGAGGTTTCTGGTGGAGGAAGAAAGCCATGGAGACAAAAAGGAACTGGACATGCTCGTCAAGGTTCAATTAGAGCCGTTCAATGGGTAGGTGGAGGAAATTACGGAACTCCAGTACCAAGAGACTATAGCAAAAAACAAAACAGAAAAGAAAGACAATTAGCAATCAAATCAGCATTATCTGAAAAAGTAGCTAATAAGGAGTTAGTAGTATTAGAAAGTTTAGAAGTTAAAACTCCAAAGACAAAAGATATGAAAGCTATTTTAGAAGGCTTAAAAGTAGCTGATAAGAAAGTCTTACTTGTTGTTAAAGAATTTGACGAAAATTTAATTCTTGCATCAAGAAACTTAAACAATATAGTATTAATTTTAGCAGATGAAATTAATGTATTAGATATTGTAGGAACTGATGTAATGGTAGTTACAGAAGATGCCTTAAAATTTATCGAGGAGGTGCTTAAATAATGAAAGATACTAAATATTTAGAAATAATCAAAGCACCAGTTATTACTGAAAAATCAGAAGCAGCTAGAAGCGAAGGAAAATATACTTTTAAAGTTGATCCAAAAGCAAACAAAATTGAAATAAAAGAAGCAATTGAAAAATTATTCAATGTTAAAGTAACATCAATTAGAACAATGAATGTTAAACCAAAGAAAAGAAGAGTTGGTCGTTATACTGGATTAACTAATCGTTCAAAAAAAGCAATTGTTACACTTGCAGAAGGACAAACAATTGATCTTGGTTAGAAGGAGGAAATAAATTATGGCAATCAGAAATTATAAACCTACTACACCAGGACGTAGAAAGATGAGTGCATTAGTAAATGAAGTAATAACTACTAGCACTCCAGAAAAATCACTATTAGTTACTGTAAAGAAAAACAGTGGTCGTAACAATCAAGGTAAGATAACTGTTCGTCATCAAGGTGGCGGAGTAAAAAGAAAATATCGTATCATTGATTTTAAAAGAAATAAATTAAACGTACCTGGAAAAGTAGCAAGTATTGAATATGATCCAAACAGAACTGCAAATATTGCATTAATCAATTATGCAGATGGAGAAAAGAGATACATTATTGCTCCTAAAGGATTAGAAGTTGGAGCAACAGTTGAATCTGGAGAAAAGGCAGATATCAAAGTTGGTAACGCATTACCAATTATGAATATTCCTGTTGGTACAATGATTCACAACATCGAATTACGTCCTGGAAAAGGTGGAGAACTAGCAAGAAGCGCTGGTGCATCAGCACAGATCCTTGGGCGTGAAGGAAATTATGTTATGATTCGTTTATCAAGCGGAGAACAAAGAAAAGTGTTAGGTACATGTTATGCAACAATTGGTGTAGTTGGAAATGAAGACTCATCACTTGTTAAAATCGGAAAAGCTGGACGTAAACGTCATATGGGTATTAGACCAACAGTTCGTGGTTCAGTTATGAATCCAAATGACCATCCACATGGTGGTGGTGAAGGACGTGCACCAATTGGACGTAAGGCACCAATGACACCTTGGGGTAAACCAGCACTTGGATTAAAGACACGTAAGAAAAAACAATCTGACAAGTTCATAGTACGTCGTCGCAATAGTAAATAGGAAAGGATGATTAAAAAATGGCAAGAAGTTTAAAAAAAGGACCTTATGTATTCGAAAGAT
Organism: bacterium; assembly: GCA_963661295.1. Taxonomy (GTDB): domain Bacteria; phylum Bacillota_I; class Bacilli_A; order RF39; family UBA660; genus UBA3789. The sequence goes on along the minus strand of CAVLBI010000092.1, from coordinate 17,065 downwards.
TATTAAAAAAGGTTCAAGAATTAAATAAGTCTGGAAAAAAAGAAGTCATTAAAACTTGGTCACGCCGTTCCACTATTTTTCCTGATTTTATTGGACACACATTTGCAGTACATAATGGAAAAGAATTTATTCCAGTTTATGTAACTGAAGATATGGTTGGACACAAATTAGGTGAATTTGCATTAACACGTAAATTTGGTGGACATGGTTCAGACAAAAAATAATAGAAATGACTAGGAGGGTAAAAAAATGGAAGCAAAAGCAATTGCTAAAGGTCTTCGAGTATCACCTATCAGAGCAAGATTAGTTGCAGACATGATTCGTGGTAAAAGTGTACAAGAAGCATTAAACATTTTAACAAATGTTAATAATAAATCAGCAAGATTAACTAAAAAAGTTTTAAATTCTGCTATTGCTAACGCTGTTAATAATAATGGTGCAGATGCTGCTACACTTTATGTTAAAGAAGCAAGAGTAGATGCTGGTCCTGTTATGAAACGTCACTTTTTTGATTCACGTTCACACATAGGACATAGAAATCACAGAACTAGTCACATTAATATAGTAGTGGCTACAAAAAACTAATAAGGAGGTAACAGAATGGGACAAAAGGTAAATCCTAATGGACTAAGACTTGGTATCAATAAAGACTGGGAAGCAAAATGGTACAGTAATAATAAAGATTTCTCAAAATACTTAGACAAAGATATTAAAATCCGTGAATATTTAGAGAAAAATTTAACTAATGCTGGAATTGCTAAAGTTGAAATTGAAAGAAATGCTAAGAAAACAGAAGTTGTTATCCATACTTCAAAACCTGGTGTTATGATTGGACACGGTGGAGAAGAAATTGAAAAATTAAAGAAACAACTTTCAAAAGTTGCAGGCGAGAATGTTCAAATCTCAATCGCTGACATTAAAAAAGTAGACTTAAACGCTCAATTAGTTGCAGACAATATTGCAAACCAAATTACTAATAGAGCATCATTCCGTATGGCTCAAAAAAGAGCAATTAGAAACGCTATGAAAGCTGGAGCTAAAGGAATTAAAACAAGTGTATCTGGACGTTTAGGTGGAGCTGATATGGCTCGTAGCGAAGGATATACAGAAGGAACTATTCCTCTACATACATTAAGAGCAGATGTTGATTATGCTACAAGTGAAGCTGATACAACATTTGGAAAAATTGGTGTAAAGGTATGGATCTATAAAGGAGAAATCCTAAACAAAAAGGCAAAAGGAGGTAATTAATATGTTAATACCGTCAAGAACTAAATATCGTCGTGTTCATAGATTGCCTTACGAAGGAAGATCACGTGGAAATAGAGAATTACATTTCGGTGAATATGGACTTCAAGCAAAAGAAGGTGCTTGGATTACAGCAAACCAAATCGAAGCTGCTCGTGTAGCTATGACTCGTTACATGAAACGTGGTGGAAAAGTTTGGATAAATATCTTCCCACATATGCCATTAACTAAAAAACCTATCGGTACAAGACAAGGTAAAGGTAAAGGTAATGTTGAAGGATGGGTTGCAGTAGTTAAAGAAGGAAAAATAATGTTCGAAATCGCAGGTGTTGATGAAGCAACTGCACGTGAGGCATTAAGACTTGCTTCTCATAAACTACCAGTAGCAACAAAATTTGTAAAAAAAGAAAATGGTGGTGAATCAAATGAAGGTTAAAGAGATTAGAGAATTATCAACTGAAGAAATCAACAAAAAATTAGTTGAAGCAAAAGAAGAACTATTCAATTTACGTTTTCAACAAGCAACAGGTAATTTAGAAAAGCCTTCTAGAATTAGAGATTTAAGACACACCGTTGCAAGAATGAAAACCGTTCTAAAAGAACGTGAGATTAACGAATAGGAGGATATAAAGTGGAAAAGAAAGTAAGAAAAGAATTAGTTGGAAAAGTAGTAAGCGCAACTAATGATAAAACAATCAGTGTTTTAGTTGAAACTTATAAAAACCATCCGTTATATCACAAAAGAGTTAAAAGCTCAAAGAAATATTGTGTACATGATGAAAAAAATATAGCAAAAGTTGGAGATACTGTTCGTATAGTAGAAACTAGACCATTATCAAAAACTAAACATTTCTATTTAAAAGAAATAGTAAAAGAAGCAGTTATTATTTAACGCTTAGATGAGAAGGAGGAATAATCTATGTTACAACAAGAAAGCCGTATGAAGGTTGCTGACAACTCTGGTGCACGTGAACTTTTAGTAATCCGTGTATTAGGTGGAAGTAAAGTAAAAACAGGTAACATTGGTGATGTAGTAGTTGGAACAGTTAAAAGCGCAATTCCTAACTCACCAATCCCAAAAGGAAAAGTTGTAAAAGCAGTTATCGTTCGTAGTCGTCAAGGCGTTCGTCGTGAAGATGGAAGTTACATTAAGTTCGATGACAATGCTTGTGTTATCATTCGTGATGACAAGAGTCCAGTAGGAACTCGTATCTTTGGACCAGTAGCAAGAGAACTTCGTGATAAAGATTACATGAAAATTGTTTCTTTAGCAAAAGAAGTACTATAAGAGGAGGATAAATATGAACTTTAAAGTAGGAGATGAAGTTGTAGTTATCACTGGTTCTGATAAAGGTAAAACAGGAAAAATCGTTAAAACATTAAGAAGCGAAAACAAAGTTATCGTTGAAGGTGTACATATGGTTAAGAAACATCAAAAACCAACTGGTACTGAAACTGGTGGAATAATTGATGTAGCTGCACCAATAAATGCATCAAATGTTATGATAGTTGATCCTAAAACTAAAAAAAGAACTAGAATAGGACATACAACTGATGAAAAAACAGGTAAAAAAATAAGAATAGCAAAAAAATCAAACGAAAAAATTGATTAATTGGAAGGAGGGTAATTATGAACCGCCTAAAAGAGAAATACTTAAACGAAGTAGTTCCAAGTTTACAAGAAAAATATAATTATAAGTCAATAATGCAAGTTCCAAAACTTGAAAAAGTTGTTATAAACATGGGTGTTGGAGATGCAACAACAAACTCTAAATTATTAGAAGCAGCTGTTCATGATTTAGCACTAATATCTGGTCAAAAACCAGTAATAACAAAAGCAAAGAAATCAATCGCAGGATTTAAAGTAAGAGAAGGTCAAGCAATTGGTTGTAAAGTAACACTAAGAGGAGATAATATGTATAACTTTATTGATAAGTTAATATCTATATCACTTCCAGGTGTAAGAGATTTCCGTGGAGTTAGTCCAAAAGCATTTGATGGTAGAGGAAACTATACAATGGGAATCAAAGAACAATTAATCTTTCAAGAGATTAATTACGACGATGTTGTAAAAGTTCGCGGTATGGATATCGTATTCGTTACAACAGCAGAAACAAATGAAGAATCATTCGACTTATTAAATGGACTTGGAATTCCTTTTAAAAAGTAAAAATGGGAGGAATATTATGGCAAAGAAAAGTATGATAGTAAAGGCTAATAGACCACAAAAATACAAAGTACGTGAATATACAAGATGTTCTCGTTGCGGTCGTCCACACGCAGTTATGAGTAAATTCGGAATCTGCCGTATTTGCTTCCGTGAATTAGCTTACAAAGGACAAATACCAGGAATTAAAAAATCAAGTTGGTAATTGGAAAGGAGGAAAATTATAATGGCAGTAGTAACTGATACAATTGCAGATATGTTAACAAGAATTCGTAATGCTAACCAAATGCGTTATGAAGAAGTAAAAGTTCCAGCTTCTAATATAAAAAAAGAAATCGCAAAGATTTTAAAAGAAGAAGGATTTATAAAAGATTATAAGATTGACAGTGATGACGCTCAAGGAACAATAGTTTTAACTTTAAAATATACTGATAAAAAAGAAAGAGTTATCACTGGTTTAAAGAGAATTTCCAAACCAGGACTTCGTGTATATGCAAAAAATGATGAAATTCCAAAAGTTTTAAACGGATTAGGAATCGCAATCATTTCAACATCTAAAGGAATTATGACAGATAAAGAAGCTCGTAAACAAAATATAGGTGGAGAAGTTCTAGCTTATATTTGGTAATAAATATAAAAATATAAGGAGGTGTCATTATGAGCCGTATTGGAAATCGTATTATTACAATTCCAGAAGGAGTTACAGTTGAAAATGTTGATAACGTTGTAACAGTTAAAGGACCAAAGGGAACATTAACTCAACCAATGTTAAAAGACATTACAATGAAAGTTGAAGGTAACGAATTAACATTTGCACGTGCAAACGAAAGTGCTAAAGCAATGCACGGAACAATGAATGCTTTAGTTGAAAACATGATTATTGGTGTAACTAATGGTTATGAAAAAGGACTAGAAATAGTTGGTGTAGGTTATCGTTTCAACGTTCAAGGAAAGAAATTAGTAATTAATGCTGGATATTCACATCCAGTTGAAATGGAAGTACCTGAAGGACTTACAGTTGAATCAGTAAGTAATACTGAAATCACTGTTAAAGGTATAAACAAAATGTTAGTTGGAGAATTTGCAGCTAATATTAGAAAAGTAAGACAACCTGAACCATACAAAGGAAAAGGTATCAGATATAAAGATGAACATATTCGTCGTAAAGAAGGAAAGAAAGCTGCTTAATAAGTAGGAAGGGAGAAAAGTTATATGATTAAAAAAGAATCTCGTAATAAAATGCGTGAATCTCGTCACGAAAGAATTCGTAAAACATTAATGGGAACATGCGCTATACCAAGATTATGTGTATTCCGTTCTAATACTGGAATTTATGCACAAATCATAGATGATGAAACTAGAACTACTCTTGTATCAGCTTCCTCATTAGATAAAGATCTAAAAATTGAAAATGGAAGTAATGTAGAAGCAGCTAAGGTTGTTGGAAAAGCAATCGCTGAAAAAGCTACAAAAGCTAAAATTACAAAAGTAGTATTTGATAGAGGTGGTTACCTTTATCACGGACGTGTTAAAGCTTTAGCTGAAGCTGCACGTGAAAACGGATTAGAATTCTAATAGGAGGGTAATATGCAAAAGAGAAATGACTCTAAAGAAAAACAATTCGAAGAATTAGTAATTGACGTTAAAAGCGTTGTTAAAGTTAACAAAGGTGGACGTCAAAGAAGATATTCTGCAACAGTTGTTATCGGAGATCGTAAAGGTAAAGTTGGATTAGGTATTGGAAAAGCAAATGAAGTACCTGATGCAATCAAAAAAGCATTACAAGATGCAAACAAGAATATTATCACAATCCCTCTAATCGAAGGAAGAACAGTTGCACATGAAGCAATTGGTACAGCTGGAGCTGCTAGAGTAATCATCAAGCCTGCTGCTGCAGGTACTGGTGTTATCGCTGGTGGATCAGTTCGTGCTATCTTAGATTTAGCAGGAGTTCGTGATGTTGTATCTAAATCACTAGGAGCAAGAACAAAATTAAATATGGCAAGAGCTGCAATGAATGCATTAAAGTCAATGAAGACTGCAGAAGAAGTTGCTGCACTTCGCGGAAAAACAGTAGAGGAGATATTAGGATAATGAAGTTACATGAATTAGAAAAAAATATCGGTGCTACTCATGCAAAGAAACGTGTAGGACGTGGATCAGGTAGTGGTCTTGGTAAAACAAGTGGTCGCGGACAAAAAGGACAAAAAGCACGTAGTGGTGGTAGTATCAACCCAGTATTTGAAGGTGGACAATTACCATTATATAGAAGAATCCCTAAGAGAGGATTTAAAAACGCTAAGTTCAAAACTATTTATGCAACAATCAATGTAGAAGACTTAAACGTTTTTGAAGATGGAACAGTAGTTACACCAGCATTATTAAAAGATACTGGTTTATTAAAGAAACAATTAGATGGAGTTAAAGTACTAGGAAATGGTAAACTTGAAAAGAAAATTACTATTCAAGCTAATAAATTTTCAACTAGTGCATTAGAAAAGATTAAAGAGGCAGGAAGTAAAGCTGAGGTGATCTAAGATGTTTAAATTTATGAAGGAATTATTTACTTCAGAAAATAAAGATTTACGTCATAGAATTTACTATACTTTAGCTGCTCTAACAATATTCGTAATAGGATGTTCAATTAGAGTGCCAGGCACAGATAATTTAACAGAAAGTCTAGGATTTCTAGAATTGTTAAACACTATCGGAGGAGGAGCTCTTAAAAACTTCTCAATATTTGCATTAGGAGTTATGCCTTATATTACAGCATCAATCATAATGCAATTATTACAAATGGACATTATTCCATATTTTACTGAATTAAGAAAACAAGGTCATACTGGTAGACAAAAAATCAGTCAAATAACAAGATACTTAGGTGTAGCATTTGCTTTTATTGAAGGATATGCATTTGCCTTTGCATTCTTTGGAAAAGGTGAAAGTCCAATGCAATATATGTACATTGCAACAGTTTTAACTGCTGGAACTTCACTACTTATGTGGATGGGTGACCAAATCACACAAAAAGGCCTTGGAAATGGAATGAGTCTAATAATTATGGCAGGAATCATTGCAACTTTACCACAAATGTTTATAACTGCTTTTTCAAATTTAGTAACATTTGAAGGAACTGCACAAGTTATAACACTTGGAATTGTAAAATTTGCATTATTCGTTATTGTATACTTCGCAATAGTAATTGGAATGATATTTGTTCAAGAATCAGAACGTAGAATACCAATACAATATGCCAATAAATCAACAAGTGCTTATGGCAATGCACAAAGTTTTATGCCTATAAAATTAAATTCAGCAGGAGTTATTCCAGTAATATTTGCATCAAGTTTGATGTCAATACCAAGTATTATTGCAACAGTTGCAAAGAATGACAATTTCACAGTAATTGTTCAAAAATACTTAACATACACAACTCCAGTAGGATTTATATTATATGTAATATTTATCTTCTTCTTTGCATATTTCTATACATTCATCCAATTAAAACCAGATGAATTTGCAAAGAACTTACAAGATAATGGTGGTTATATCCCAGGTATTAGACCAGGGGATGAAACAAAGAACTATGTAAATAGGATCTTATCAAGATTAACAATTTTAGGAGCAACATTCTTAACTGTAATCGCAGGGCTACCAATTATATTTTCTAAATTAACAAGCCTACCAACATCTGTAACAATAGGTGGAACAGGATTGTTAATCGTAGTTGGTGTTGCACTTGAAACTTATAAACAACTAGAAGGAAGTATTTTAACTAGAAGTTATAAGAGAGGATATAGTAGAAGATAATGAAAAATGTTATGTTTATAGCTCCACCTGCCGCAGGAAAAGGTACACAAGCCGAATTGGTAGTAGAAAAATATGGCATACCTCATATCTCAACAGGAGATATTCTAAGAGAAATTTCCAAGAAAGATAATGAAATAGGCCAATACGTTGCCGAAACATTAGCGAGCGGGAAGCTAGTAAAAGATGAAATTACATATCAATTAATCGAAGACAGATTAAAAAAAGATGATTGTAAGCATGGTTTTATAATTGATGGTTTTCCTAGAAATTTAGACCAAGCTTATGAATATGACAAAATCTTAGATAAACTAGGATATGAAGTAGGTAATGTAATTTTAATAAATGTAGACAAAGAAACACTTGAAAAAAGAATTGTTGGAAGAAGAATATGTGAAGATTGTAAAACAATTTATAATATTAATTATGAAAGCAGTTCTCCACAAGTAGATTCTATATGTGATAATTGTGGTGGTAAGTTATATCAAAGATCTGATGATAACTTAGAAGCCTTTGATACAAGATATCAAATGTATGTAGAAAAGACTGAACCAATAATAGAACATTATAGAGATAAAAAAGTGTTAATAGAAGTAGACGGTAATGATACTGTTGAAAATATATTTAAAAAAATTGATAAAATTATAAGAGATTAATGTATCAAATCAGTATCTGATAATAAGAAGGTATTTATTACCTTCTTAGATAGATACAATTCCATCGCTCTATTAATAACTGCCGATGGATAAAATATTGACAGGAGAGTGAAAAGATGGCTAAGGAAGATACAATTGAAATTGAAGGTAAAGTTCTTGAAATTATTCCAGGAGGAAAATTCAAAGTTCAATTGGAAAATGGACACATTGTGGAAGCTCACGTTTCTGGTAAAATACGAATGAACTATATTCGCATCTTAGCAGGAGATACCGTAATGATAGAACTATCGCCTTATGATTTAACACGTGGGCGTATTACCTATCGTAAATAATAGGAGGGAAAAATATGAAAGTTAAAGCATCAGTTAAACCAATATGCGAAAAATGTAAAGTAATTAAGCGTAAAGGAAAAGTAAGAATTATTTGTGAAAACCCAAAACACAAACAAGTTCAAGGATAATTTATAGGAGGTGTATTAAATGGCACGTATTAAAGGTGTAGACATTCCAAATGATAAACATATCTGTATTTCATTAACATACATTTATGGTATTGGAAGAAGTCTTGCAAAACAAATTTTAAAAGAAGTTGACATTGATCCAACTACAAAAACTAAAGATTTATCACAAGATGATTTAATTAAAATTCGTGATGAAATCAACAAACATTTAACTGAAGGTGACTTACGTCGTGAAGTTAGCATGAACATCAAAACAAAGATGGAAATTAACTCATATGAAGGAAGTCGTCATAAAAAAGGATTACCTGTAAGAGGACAAAGAACTAATCGTAATGCTCGTACTCGTAAGGGTAAAGGTAAAACTGTAGCAAATAAGAAGAAAGTTTAGTTAAAGGATAAAATTTAAAAGGAGGTAAGACTTATGGCTTATAAAACAAGAAAGAAAAAAGTTAAAAAGAATGTTCCAGAAGGTATAGCTCATATTCATTCAACATTTAATAATACAATTACAACATTAACTGATAAAGATGGAAATGTAATTAGTTGGGCATCATCTGGTGCAATCGGTTTCAAAGGAAGTAAGAAATCAACTCCATTCGCTGCAGGAATGGCTGCAGAAGCTGCAGGAAAAGCAGCATTCGATATGGGTATGCGTAAAGTTGAAGTTCGCGTAAAAGGTTTAGGTCCAGGTCGTGAAACTGCAATTCGTTCATTACAAACAGCTGGTCTAGAAGTAACATCAATCGTTGACGTTACACCAATTCCACACAATGGATGCCGTCCACCAAAACGTCCTCGTGGATAATTTGGAAATTAGTTTGTGAAAAAAAGTAAAGGGAGGTTAGTTTCATGTTACAATTTGAAAAACCAATTTATAAAATAACTGATTCTGTAGAAAATAATTTTTATGGAAGATTCGAATTAGAACCATTAGAAAGAGGTTTTGGTACTACAATAGGTAATGCTTTAAGAAGAGTTATGTTATCATCTCTTCCAGGAAGTGCTATCAGTAGTATTAAAATTGATGGAGTACTTCATGAATTCCAAACAATTGATGGAGTATATGAAGATGTAATTACTATTATCTTAAACTTAAAAGGAATAGTATTTAAAAATCATTCAAATGAAGCAAAGGTTGTACGTATCAACACAACAAAAGAAGGAGAAGTAACTGCAGCAGATATTGAACATGATGCAGATATTGAAGTAATTAACCCTGATAAAGTTATTTGTACTTTATCAAAAGGTGCATCTTTCAGCATGGAAATGACTGTTACAAATGGTCGTGGATATGTAAGAAGTGAAGATAACAAGAGAATTCATGATATAAAAGGTGTTGGAGAAATTGCTATTGACTCAATTTATTCTCCTATTGAAAGAGTTTCATATGAAGTTGGAAATGCTCGTGTAGGACAAGATGAAAGTTATGATAAATTAACTTTAGATGTTTGGACAAATGGTTCAATTAAACCTGAAGAAGCAATAGCATTAGCATCAAGAATTTTAATCGAACACTTAGAAATCTTAACTGATTTATCAGCAATCGCTGACGTAAGTGGAATGATGATTGAAAAAACAGAAGATCCAAAAGTTAAAGCTTTAGAAACATCAATAGAAGATTTAGACTTCTCAGTAAGAGCATACAATTGCTTAAAGAGAGCAGGAATTCATACATTACAAGATCTTGTAAATAAGAGTGAATCTGATATGATGAAAATACGTAACTTAGGTAAAAAATCTCTAAAAGAAGTATTAGACAAAATTAGAGATATGGGCTTAATCTTACGTGATGATGACTAAAATAAGGAGGAGTAACTATGGCATATAGAAAATTAGGTTCAGATAATAAACATAGAAGAAGTTTATTAGCTACATTAACAAAACAAGTAGTTTTAAATGAATCAATCACAACAACTGAAACTAGAGCCAAAGAAGTACGTAAGTTCGTTGATAAAATGATTACTTACGGAAAGAAAGGTGACTTAGTTTCTCGTCGTAAAGCATTAGCTTTCTTACACAATGACAAAAAAGTTGTTGATAAAATATTTAATGACTTAGCAAAACGCTATGAAAATCGTAATGGTGGTTATACACAAATCTTAAAATTAGATGAAAGACGTGGAGACAATGCCTTAATGGTAATTTTAAGATTAGTTGAAGAAACTAAACCTGAAGAAACAAAATAGACAAATAATTAATAAGCAAGTATTTCTACTTGCTTTTTTGATGCAATATTTAAGTGGAAAAACATCTAACAATTTGTTATAATAAAGTAGAAATGGGTGATTTTATGAAAGCATTAATAACAGGCGCATCATCTGGTATAGGACTAGATATGGCTAGGTATCTCGCAACAAAAAAATGGGAGTTAATATTAGTTGCTAGAAATAAAGATAAATTAGAGGAAATACAAGAAAAACTTCCTACAAAAGTAACAATAATAGTTGCAGACCTATCTCAAGAACAAAAAGTAAAAGAATTATATGCATTAGCTAAAAAAGAAAATATTGATATGCTAATAAATAATGCTGGATTAGGTGACTTTGGACCGCTATCAGAAACAGACCTAAACAAAGATTTAGAATTAATCAATACAAATATTAAAGCAGTACATATATTAACTAAATCATTTGTAAAAGATATGGAAAAACGAGATTCAGATACATATATATTAAATGTTGCATCATCTGCAGCGTTTCAACCAGGACCACTAATGAGTACATATTATGCAACAAAATCATATGTATATCAATTAACTGAGGCATTATACTATGAAGAAAAGAAAAAGAAAACAAAAGTACATATATCAGTATTATGTCCAGGTCCAGTAGAAACAAACTTTAATAATGTCGCAAAAGTAAAATTCTCAGTTAAACCATTAAAAAGTGCTTTTGTAGCGCGCTACGCTATCGACAAAACACTAGAAAACAAGATGCTAATTATACCAGGCTTTAAAATGAAATGTGCAAAATTCTTTAGTAGATTTGTCTCAGATAAATTCTTATTAAGAATAATTTATAGAATTCAAAAAAGAAAAGCCAGCTAATAGTTGGCTTTTAATATTAATTCAGGGGAGTGGTAAAATGGAAGTTATTTTAAATATTAATGACTTAAAATATAAAAATATCTTTAATAATTTAAGTATTTATATCGAAAAAAACAAAATTACAACCATCTCAGGTAAAAATAACTGTGGCAAAACTACACTTATAAGAATTTTAAGAAGAGAAATACAATTAGATAATAATATAATATTATATGGAAAAAACATAAACGAATATAAACCAGAAGAATATATAAAGATAGTAAGAAGTGTAATTCCAAAAGAAATAATTTTTATAGAAAATACATTAGAAGAAGAATTATCATTTCAATCAGAATTACTTGATAAAGATAAAAGAATATTTATGAATTATATTGTAAAAGGATTAAAAATAAAAAGAATGTTAAACAAAGAAGTAAATACATTATCAACAAGTGAAATTGTATTAGCTCAAATTGCAATTGCCTTAATAAATCATCCTGATATTCTACTATTAGATAATATTGATAATTACTTAGATTTAAAAGAACTTGAAAATGTATATAACTTTTTGAGAGATTATCGAGATAAATTTGGTTTAACTGTTATTATGACAACTATAGATTTAAATCAAAGCCTTTACTCAGATTATTTATATATAATAGATGAAGGAAAAATACTTCTTTCAGGAGAACCAGTTACAATATTACAAAGAGATAACCTAATAAACAAAGCAGGACTTAACTTACCATTTATGATTGACTTATCTGTTAAACTAAGAGACTATGATTTAATAACAAAACTAACACTTGATATGAATAGGATGGTTGAAGAATTATGGAAATGATATTTAAAAATTACAAATATAAAGAAAGCCTCCTAAACTTTACAATAGAAAAAGCAAAAATAAATGGAATTACAGGAAAAGACACTGAAGAATTAGTAAGAATCATAAATTTAAAAAATACATATCGAGGTAAAATAATAATAAATCAAGAAGAACTAACAAAAGATAATATAAATAAATATAAAAATCAAATAAGTATAATCAATGAAGAAATAGAAGAAAATATAAAACTGCAAACAGTTTACGATTTATTATATTATGAAATAATAAGAAGAAAATTGAAATTAAAAAATCCGGATAAAAAAATAAAAGACTCATTAAAAATAGTTGAGTTAGATCAAGATATCTTAAAAAGAAACATTTATACATTATCCTCATCAGAAAAAAAACTAATTCAAATCGCAATGGGACTTTTATCAAATCCATCATTAATTATAATGATTGAGCCATTTAAATTTATGGATAAAATAAACGAAAAAAAAATAATTATGCTTTTAAATAAAATGAAGGATATATATAAAAAAACAATTATCTTTGTATCAAATAATAGTAATATTCTACATAAATATACAACTCATTTAATTATTTTTAAAAATGATAAGATACTTGCAGAAGGAGAAACAGAAGAATTATATAAAAGAGTAGACTTCTTAACAAGAAATAAAATAACAATTCCAGAAATTGTAGAATTTACATATATTGCGAAGAAAAAGAAAAATATAAATATTGATTATCATAAAGATATAAGAGACATAATAAAAGATATTTATAAACACGTATAGGAGGTTAATATGCGCTTTTTAATAAAATTTTCATATGATGGTACAAATTACTTAGGATACCAAAAACAACCAGGATTAAATACTATAGAAGGTAAATTAGAAGAAGCCTTAACCAAAATAAATAATGGTGTAAAAACAACCATAACATCAACTGGTAGAACAGATAAAAAAGTACACGCATTATCACAATACGGTCATGCAGATATTAATGTATCAATAACAGAATATAAATTAAAAAGAGCACTTAATAGTAATCTACCAGAAGATATACATGTAATAGATACAAAGATTGTAAGTGATGACTTTCATGCAAGATATAATGTTATAGAAAAAACATACAAATATATAATGAACCTAGGTGAATATAATCCAATAGAAAGAAATTATGTCTTTCAATATAACTATAAATTAAATATTAGCGCTATGAAAGAAGCTATTAAATATTTTAAAGGTACTCATGACTTTAGAGCTTTTGTAACTGACAATAAAGAAAAAGAAAATTGTATAAGAACAATTACAGAAACAAGCATAGAAGAAGATAATGATAAATTAATTATAACTTTTATAGGAAATGGTTTTATGAGATATCAAGTAAGAAATATGGTTGGTATACTTATAAAAGTTGGTGAAAATAAATTGGAACCTAATAAAATAAAAGAAATAATTGAATCAAAAGATAGATTAAAAGCAGGAAAAACAGCACCTGCTGAAGGCTTGTATTTAGTAGATGTAAAATTTAATTGATAAAAAGTAAAAAAATAGTAATATATAAAACCAGGAGGCAAGAAAATGATAAAAACAGTAATGGACATGAGTAGATCAACATCATTAATGTCAGGAACATCAACACTAGATTCAACAACAGGATCAATGAATGATGCAGCTTATACATCAGTAGCACTTGGACTTAGCACAACTGTTTCTGTATCACCTGTATATGCACATGCAGAAAATGATGCGGCTAAGTACTTAGACTCATTATCTGATACTCAAATAGTAGAACTTTGCGAAAAAGTCGATGCTTTAGATGACAATTATGTTATTAACAATACACTTTCAGAAGATTTAAAACCAAAGCAATTAAAAAAATCTAAATAAATATTTATACCGAAGGGTTTTGGTTATGAATAAAGAAGAAAAAGAAGAATTAAATAAAAAGATAAAATTATATGAGCATCTAGAAGCAAAAAAATTTCAGAAAGCAGTATTTTTAGTAGAAAAAATAAAATTCAAAGTAATTAATAAAATACCAAATTTTATTTCAATATATGAAAATCTAGTAGACACTAAAAGTAATAAAAAATTAAAAAAAGCATCTTCCGAAAAAGAAAAGCAGGAAATTTATGAACAAGCAAGAATTGCAAAATTGGCGATGCGAAGAGAATTAAGAACAAGTCAAAATAGAAATTATCATATTAATGGTAATAATCCATTAGAAATAAAAACATATCTTGAATGGAATAAAAGTATACACAAAAGAGGATTAATAAAAAATTTTATATTTATCCCAATATTTTCATGTCTTTTATTATCTAATGTAGAAATAGCCCTTCCCTTACTAGTATTTGAATTAATAAGTACTGCGATAAACTTTGAATGTATCAATATTCAAAATTATAATTTATGTCAATTTAAAAAGATTGAAGATAAATTAGAAAAAAGAGAAAAAAGAAGAATTTTATCAAATATAGAAAGTCATGGAGAAGCATCAAAAGTAATATATGATACCATGCAAAAGAAACAAGATAAAATTCCAACTATTGATGATATTATTGGAAATATTAAGACTAAGGAACAAGCAGATCAGATGAAGATACTCTTAGACCAGGTTAAAAAGCAAAGAAATTTAAATCAGTTTACTAATAGTGAAATGGAAAATGCCAAAAAAGGTTGTAAAATAAAGCAGTGAAACTATATAAAAAGATTAAAAACTATTGATTTTTAACAGCTTTTTTAGTATAATTACAATCGGTACATTAAATCCCCACATAAATTAGGCCGTGGGAAAGTCTGATTTAAGTAAAAGGAGAAAATTATGACAAGTTATATGCAAAAGAAAGAAACTGTAGACCGTAAATGGTATGTTATTGACGCTGAAGGAAAATCTTTAGGTAGAGTTGCTTCATTAGCAGCAACATACTTACGTGGAAAACACAAACCAACTTATACACCACATATTGATTGTGGAGATTATATCATTATTGTTAATGCTCAAAAAGTAAATTTAACTGGTAATAAGTTAGAAAACAAAATGTACTATAATCACTCAATGTATACAGGTGGATTAAGAGAAAGAACTGCAAAAACTATGAGAGAAAGCTATCCAATTGAAATGATGGAAAGAGCAGTAACAGGTATGTTACCTCATAATAGATTAGGTAGACAAATGGCTAGGAAGTTATTTGTTTATGCAGAAAGTGAACACAAGCACGAGGCTCAAAAGCCAGAAGTACTTGAAGTTAAGTAGGAGGGTTAAGTAATGGCAAAAGAAAAGAAAAATGTTTATACTGGTACTGGACATAGAAAGTCAAGTGTAGCAAGAGTTACATTAACACCAGGAAAAGGAAAAATTACAGTTAATGGTAGAGATGTAAGAGAATACTTCCCTTCAGAAATCTGTGTTATGGATTTAAGTCAACCATTAGTATTAACTAATACTGCTGAAATGTTTGACGTAGATGCAAAAGTATCTGGTGGTGGATTCCAAGGACAAACTGGAGCAATCCGTTTAGGAATTACTAGAGCTTTATTAGATTATGATAAAACTACTCCAGCAGATTCAGAAAATAGTTTTAGAAAAACTCTTAAAGTTGCAGGAATGATTACAAGAGATTCACGTAAGAAAGAACGTAAGAAACCAGGATTAAAGAAAGCACGTCGTGCTCCACAATTCTCAAAACGTTAATACAGTTTCAAAAGGAGCCAAAAAAGTGGCTTCTTTTTTATTATAAATATTAAAAAATAAATTTAGGGGAGTAGGTAATTATGGAAATATATCAAACTGAAAAAGAATTATTAGATGAAACTAATCGTAAATTAATTGACGAATTATCAAAAAATCATATAAAAAAATTAATTATAAGTAGTGTTGGAAATTCTATAAGTACTGGTTTTTCTATATGTAATTCATCTACACCATTATTAAAAAGAAATGAAACACTAAAAAATCATGCTAAAAATGGAAATATTATCCTCGAAACGCATCAATTTGCAAGAGAAGAAAATAATAGTGACGAACATACATTAAATGCTTTTAATCAAAATAAAAAAGAGTCGCGTTTTAATAGAGAAAGTAGGAGAGATTACAATGCATATATTGAAAGAAATATGCCGTTATTAACAGAAAGCGAAATCGACTATTATTATCCAGAAAAATTAGAAAAAGATAAAGGAATGCAAGATACAATTTTCGAAAGTAGAGATAGTATCGCTAATTTTGTTATTTATAATGGAGGTACGGGGGCTTTTTTAGATAATTTAACAAGAAAAGGAAAGCACTTTTTAAATGGTATTTCAAAAGATGTAGGAAGCATTGAATCAATACTTAGCAAAATACAATTTAACAATAGACATAACTATGGAAAAACACAAGTCTATTTATGTGGAGCTCCAAGAATTGCATTACCATTAGCTTCTACTTTAGCAATCAACACAAGACTTAAAACCATTGCAGATAGGTGTGCAAATGTAACTTATATACCTAATTTTCCAAGAAAATATTTTTATTCAACAAAAAATTCAAAAATAAAAATTCCTGATTCACACTATAATGAAAATGAATATTTACATCTTCTAAATGAAGTAGAAAAAAGAATGATTGAAAACTATATAATAAAAGAATGCATTATAGAAGTAGATAGAATTTTCACAAAAATTAGTCAAATGATAGAAATGAAAAAAATTGATCCCCAAAAATATAATGAAAAATTTATTTTAAATATATTAGACTATTATAAAAATATGGTAAAGCAATATAATTGTGACGAAATAAGGTTTATAAAAGAAATTAGAATATATTTACTAGAAAGATATTCATATGACTTTTCTTATTTAGATTATAATTCAATAAAACATGG
>CAVLBI010000091.1:0-5995 GCA_963661295.1 bacterium | reverse complement strand
CTAAAAAATGAAAAAACAAAAGTAGAAATTTTATAAAAATAATAAATTTAGAAAGGGATAGTCATATGAAATATACAAGAAAAGAGATATATATAACACTTCTTATAATATCGTTTTTTTCAATAGGTATAGGATATGCATACCTTTCAACAACATTAACTATTGATTCAAATATTACAATAAAAAAAAATTGTAGTGTAGTAAAAAATTTATATAAAAGAATTAGTTGTGATGCAGTAGAAGATAATATTGCAAGTGATTATGTAGCAGCATCAACAGGAATTGATTTTAATAAAGTGCCATCAAATACAAATGGTAAAGGAAAATATATAAAAAATGAAACTATAAATGAAGACTATCCTATTAAATATTATAGGGGTGAAGTAACAGATAATAATGTTAATTTTGCTGGATATTGTTGGAAAATAATTAGAACAACAGAAAAAGGTGGAACAAAACTTTTATATAATGGATTAGCAAATAATGGCAGTTGTACAAATACTGGAACTAATTCATTACTTTCGACAACAACCTTTAATACAACTAGTAATGCCTTAACTGATGTAGGTTATATGTATGGAGATAAATTCCAACAAAAAGAAATTAATATGTCAACACAGTCAACAGAATATGTTTATGGAAATACAATAACATATGATGCAGTATCTGGAGGATATATACTAAGTGATAATTACACATCAAGTTCGTGGACAAACGATAGAAATACATTAGCAACAAAATACCATTATACTTGTTTTGACTCTAAAAATTATTGTACAAAAGTCTTTTATATAACAGATTTTACAAGTAGTACAATAGCAAAATATTATGAATTATCAAGTGGAAAAACAATAGACACAATAAAAGGAATGAGTTTTGCAAATGTTACAGATTCAAATATAAAAACAGTAATAGATGACTGGTATAAAAATAACATGACAAATTATACAAAATACTTAGAAGACTCAGTATGGTGTAATAATAGAGATTTATATACCGGTAGTATAAAAAATAAAGATGAAGATTCGACAAATAAATTAAATGTATTTAATTCATGGCATACAAATAAATTGAATTATACAAAAACAAATATAGATTTAACATGTCAAAAAACAAGAGATGCATTTACAGTAAGTGCAATAAATGGAAATGGAATGCTAACATATCCAACAGCACTATTAACATCTGAAGAAATAGGGTTAGTTAATAACTTTTTAAGCGATGAAGTTTTCTTTACAATGACTCCATATAGTTATGATGCAAATTCAAATATTGATACATCTTCAAAAACAGAAATATTAGAAAACTCTAAAGCGAGTGAGCAATTAGGAGTACGACCATCAATTGTAATAAAAAATGAAATAAATATAAAATCTGGAACTGGTGAGGAAAATAATCCATATATATTAGATTTAAATTAAGAGGAGATGATTTTGCATGAAACGAAAGATAAATAAATACTTTTCAATAAAAAATAGTAAAAAATTACTTATCTTTGCGTTAATCTTATTTGCATGGTCAACCATAGGAGTAGGATATGCATATCTAAGTAGCAATTTAAAATTAGCTGGAACAGCAAATATAGCAAAAACATCTTGGAATATTCATTTTGAAAATATAAAATTTGATGATGGAAATATTGAAGCAACAACCCCAGCAAAGATTGTTAATGATACAACAATATCTATGGATTTATCATTAGAAAGTCCTGGTGATAAATATTCATTTGATGTTGACGTAGTAAATTCTGGAACAATTGATGCTATGATAACAGAGATATTTAAAACAGAACTAACAGAAGAACAACAAAAATATTTAGAATATACAATTAAATACTCTACTGGAAATGAAATAAAAGAAAAAGATTTATTAAAGAAAAACTCAAAAGAAACATTAAAAATAGAAATAAAATATAAAGATGGAAATAATTATGCTCCAAATGATATAAATGCAAAATTAAGTTTTACTCTAAATTATGTACAAGATGATGGTACAGGAAATGGAACAAGAGTTAAATATGATTTAGGAGACCATGAATTAGGTAATGATGATTGGTATAAAACATTATCACTAAATTTTGAGATTTTAGATGATACAAAAATATCATATGCAAAATACTGTATAACAACAGAAAGCGAATGTGTCCCTGACATAGACATAACAAAAACAAATAATAAATATAATATTACTTTTTCAAATAATAAAGACTATCAAGTAGCATGTTTCAAAGCAGTTGATAATAATGGTAATGAATATAGTAGGTGTAGTAATAAATATAAAGTTGATAATGAAAAGCCAACTATATCCACAGTTACTCTTGAACCAAATGATGATACCATGACAATTACAGTAGATGCTAAAGATTCATTTAGTGGAATTAATAAATACTATTATAGTAAAGATAGTGGAACTACTTATATAGAAAGTGAATTTCCTAATTATACATTTACAAGTTTAGATGAAGGAGATTACTTAGTAACTGTTTATGTAGAAGATATCGCAGGAAATATTTCTGAAGTAACAGCAAAGAGTACAACAATAAGAGATAAAAGTTGGTGTGAAAAGAATAATCTAACTAATTTCTCAGATTGTATAATTGCAACAGAGCAAAAAAATACAAATGTAGAAGAAGCAAAACAAGAAGTAGTTAGTAAAGGTAATCCAAATTTTAATACAACTAGTCCAGCTATAAAACATAGTGAGATACATGCAGCACAAACAACGACTGCAACAGCCTCATCATATATCTATATTTCACAAGGTTACACATTCCAAGAGTCAACTGGAAAATATGTATTGAAAAATGCATCAGTAGTGGACCCAACTACAAAAGACTATTCTAGTGGAACATATTATACATGTAATAGTAGTCTTAATACAATATGTGATAAATTATACCTTTTAACATCTGTTACAGCTTCAACTAATCAAACAACACAGTATACTACATATACATTAACTAAATATGATTACACATCAGAAATTTTAAGTTATGACAATTCAGAATCAGGACTATATTCAACAGCTGATGATGAAGGAACAAGTTATTATTATAGAGGTATGGTTGGTGGAAACTACGTTAAGTTTGCTAATAAATATTGGAGAATTATAAGAATAAATGGAGATAATTCAGTAAGATTAATTTATGATGGAACGAAACCTCATGAAAATGGAGAATCAACAGATGACAGACAAGTGAAAACTAGTGCATTTAATTCTAGATGGACTGATAATGCCTATGTTGGATATATGTATGGAGACACTAGTACAAATGAAATAAAAGAATGGACAAAACCATTCACATACACTGGATTGTCTGCAACTGCAAAATATTATTTTGGAACAAAATATACATATGATAAGAACAGTAATGAATTTAAATTAGGTGGAACATTAGAAGCAATGACCTTAACAGAATACAACACAAAACATGCGAATGATAAATTATATACAGTTTTTGGAACATCAACAACATCAACAAGTCAAAGATTGCTTCATGTTTCTAAGTATGTAAGTCCAACATATATGAGTGTAAATGCAGTAGAGTATGCATCACCATCACTAGAGATAGCAACATCAAATTCAACAAATAGTACAATGAAAACATATTTAGAAAACTGGTACAAAAATAATTTATCAAGTTATACTGATAAATTGGCAACAAACTCATCATTCTGTAATGATAGGGAAATATCTGCAATAAAAGATGTAACTTATCCAAATTCAGGATATGGAGCAGTACCAACAATATATGGATATGAAAGGTTCTACACAAACTGGGGTGGAAGAATAACTGGACCAAGATTAACATGTTCAAATGTTAATGATAAATTTACAACAACAAATAGTACAATCGGTAACAAAAAATTGACAAGTCCAATTGGTTTAATAACAGCGGATGAAGTTAACATGGCAGGAGCAACATCAAGTAGTCAAAATCAACTATTCTATTTATATACCGGTACCCAATATTGGACCATGTCGCCGTCCTACTTCGACAATTGGGGTAATGCTTTCGTGTTGTCCGTGAGGACTTCTGGCGGATTGCTTGGATGGGATGGTGTCGATGACGGGAGCAACGGCGTTCGCCCAGTAATCAATCTAGATTCTTCAAATCTTCAGTTCACAGGTTCAGGAACGAAGGACGATCCATATGTTATTGAATAATAAAAAAAAGAAAAGAACTTGTCCCGAAATGACTCATCATTGAGGGACTGAAAAAATTGGGACTAATCTAATTAGTAATCAGATGAGTGCATGTCGCCGTCCAACTTCAACAATTGGGGTAACGCTAACGAGTTCTTGGTGATGTCTTCTGGCGAGTTCAATGGATGGAACGCTGTCAGTAACGGCTACGGCGTTCGCCCAATTTCCTACTACAAATTAGTAATTATTATAACTAATGAACCGCATAGTATTGGTCAAGGCTGATACTTAGAGGAAGTAGTTGCATAAGCAATAATCATATCTAGATTGGAAACAAGGTTAGTCCCATGCCACTGTGCTAAAAACAAGATATAGACGTTATTTAACAAGAGATTAATTAACTATTGCTATATCAGTGGAAAAGAATCATCAAGAATATCGTCTTAGTTTCTTTTGCCACATAATGGAGAAACAATATGAAAACAAATTTCAAAATATTAGATAAATCATATAAAACAATAAATTATATTAATAAAGTCTTAATTGATTATCCTAAAAAAGAAGTAGTATTAAAAAATAACATCGAACAAACCTGTTATGAATTAATAAAAAATATCTACTCTTACAACATAAATGATTCAATAAGAATAAAAGATAAGAACTTAAAAGACTTATTAATATCTATATCAATGTTAAATTTTTATATAAATATAAGTCATGATAAAAAAATTATAAGTGAAAAGAAATATATTGTTATAGGTAATTTCTTATCAGAAATAATTGCTATGACTAAAGCATTACGAAAAAAAGAGGTGACTATTAATGAATAAAATACAAAAATTAATATTTATAAGTTTAGTAATAATACTTGTACTAGTCACAATATCTTTCTTATCAGATACTAAGAAAGAAACTAAAAACAATGTTGTAAAATATAAAGTAGTGTACAATTTATACAATAATATAAAAAATAATAATATTGATACATCTACTAGAAAATATATTTCTAAATTATATGGTTATTCTAATGATAATTCTAAAAATATTATTATGTTTACTAAAGAAGGTTATGTTGAAAACAATATTGTCTATGATCTAGATGGTAAAGTACTTGATTATTATAATTCAGAAACTGTAAATAAAGTATTAGATAATGCTACATTAAAGAAATATGTTTATAAAAAAGACTCTAAGGAATATAAACTTGTAAATGAATAAATATAATATTTCTTATGATGATATTGTTTCTATTAATAAAATAAAAGATGTATATGATGGTATCTACAAAAATACATGTCATAAAGCAATACTAGTAAGATACGAATTAACTAAAACATCTAATATAGTTAAAATATATAATACATAAAAAAATAAACATTATAGTCATCTTAAATATAATATTTTTATAATTAAAGAATCTAAGTATAGAATTATATGAGTGAATTAATGTATGATAAAATAGTCAATCATTTAATAAGTTAATATGTTTTAATACCAACTTTATCAAGAAGGTTAATTGCTCAAAATGTTGCTACAAGAACTGGAAAAGGTTCTAAAGAAGGAATTAGATATATGATAAAATATATTAATTCTATTAAAGAAAATTATGATAATGTTTATATTTTAAAATGTGATATTAGTAAGTACTTTTATAATATTGATCATGAAATATTAATTAATAAGTTATCTCATGAAAATTTTGATAAAGAGTATTTAAAGAAATGTTTAAATTTAATTAATAAAAAGTTATCTTCTCTTAAGTTATCTCTTAATAAAAAAACTCAAATTTATAATTTAAAGAGTGGAGTAAATTTTTTTGGCTACAAGTTTATTTTAAAAAATAAGAAAC
>CAVLBI010000090.1:17117-17956 GCA_963661295.1 bacterium | reverse complement strand
AGTAGTTTTTTAAATAATTATAAAAACTTCCATATTCTTTTGTAATATTTTTATATATTATACTGTTGTTTATACTTGCTTTTATTTTTAGTTTATTTCTAATTATATTTTTGTCTTTTAACAGATTATTTGTTTTTTCTTCATTATAATTAATGATTTTATCAATATCAAAATTATCATAGGCTTTTTCGAAAGATGTTCTTTTGTTTAATATACACTCCCATGATAAGCCTGCTTGAAATGTTTCTAAAATAAACATTTCGTATAGATAATGCTCATCAAAATTCTGTTTGGCCCATTCATTATCATGATAATTGATATATGTTTCATTCTTTTCGTTACACCAGTGACATCTGTTCATATTTACTCCTTATATCAAATTTTTTCTATATTTATCAAGAAATTATTATCATCAAAAATTAATTTAAAAGTATCGCAATAGTCGATATATCCATTTAGTATTTCTACATCTTTATATTTATAATTAAGTTTATTATTTTCTATTTCCACCTTACACCATCTATTTAATAAATATGATATAGCGGTTGCATGTGATACTATGCCTATCACTTTATTTTTATTTTCTTCTAATATTTTTAGGAGACAATTATACATTCTTTCTTCTACTTCCTTTTTACTTTCTCCATTACCTATTTTATAATTTTCATCAAGAAATTGCTTTTTTTCAAAATATGTTGGCTTTTCATTCCATGAATTAATACCAAATTTTCTTTCACCTAAGTCATCTAAAACATTAATTGGAATATTATTTTTCTCTGAAATATATTTTGCTGTTTCTATGGTTCTTACATAATTAGAGGCAAATACTACTTCTATAT
>CAVLBI010000090.1:0-17107 GCA_963661295.1 bacterium | reverse complement strand
TTCTCCTTCTTTAGAGAGTATTTTCTTTTCATTTTGAATTTGTAATGAGTCATTTGTTGATTCAATATTTATATCAAGTGTTTTTGAATGCCTTATTAAATATACTGTTGTCATATTAGCTCCTTATATTATGTTAATTATTAGTTTAGCTAGATTATACTAAGTATTTTTGAAATGCTGTTTTACTTTGATATTTTGTAGTTAATATTCTTATTTTATTAAGGTGTGATTATTTATTTTATTTTTATTCGGTATAATCTATTACATATATATTATTGTATCATGATATTGATTTATATATAAAATAAAAAGCAACTATAATGTTGCTTTAAATTACAAATGGTGCGAACGACGAAGTGGTTTACAACTCACCCGCTAAAGACGATTGATTTATATCAATCACTATATAAAGTATACCATATAATTTTTTATTTGAAACAATATTTTATAATTTTTCTATTGTTTCTATTCCTAATACTTTTAAAGCACTAGTTATTACTTTTGAAATACAATTTAATAGTCTTATTCTTGATGACTTTAATACAATATCAGTTTCATTTGATATATTAACTTGCTCATATAATTTTGAGAATAATCCTGCAACATTAAATATATATTTTGTTAAATGTGCTGGTTCATTAGATTTTAATAATTCATCAATTACATCAGGATATAATGATAATTCTTTTATAATCTTATTTTCAATTTCATTATTAAATTTAATCTCATCTGATAATTCTATTTTGTTATTTTTTAAAATAGAGTTAATTCTAACTAAACTATATAAAATATACATACCTGATTCACCTGTAAAACTTGTTGCATTTTCTAAATTAAATTTAACTATTTTATTTTTAGATACATTTAGCATTGTAAACTTAATACAAGCATTAACTAATATATTTAGTTTTTCCTCTGATATTTCACTATTTCTTGTTTCAAATTCTTTTATTAATGTTTCTCTTACTGCTTTCATAAAATCAGTAACTAGAACTACAGTTCCGGCAGATGTTGACATTTTATAGCCATCTAACAAAACATATGAATAACAAATAAGTTCTGGTGCTTTATAACCTAAAATATCTAATACTGCACTAATTTGTTTCATATATACTTCTTGATCTTCACCTAAAACAATGAAATCATTTTTAGGATTTAATCCTATTTTATGAATTGTATATGCGATATCTCTTATAGGATATAAAGATGTCTTATTAGAACGAGTTAAAACAATTACTGGAGATCTAGTTGGTATATTATAGCCAGTTAAATCAACATACAATCTACCAAATTCATCTTCATGTAATTTACCAGTTTTCTCTAACTTATTTAATATATCCTCTAAATAACTATTATAGACAAAATCAGATTCATGAGTAAATACATCAAAGTGAATATTTAATTCATCGAATATTTTTAATTGACCATCAACACATTTATCAGTTATTTCTTTAAATCTACTAATCATTTCTTTATCGCCATTTTCAACTTTTTTCAAATAATCAAAAGCTTTCTGATTTACTTTTTCATCTTCTTTAGCTTGATTACTAATTTTTACATAAGTATCTAAAATAGCAGAAAAACTATCATCTTTTAACCCATAATTTTCAATACCAATAACAAGTAGTGCTATTTTTAAACCAATATCATTAATAAAATAATGTCTTTCAACTTTATATCCAGTAAATGCATACAAATTACTCATGAAATCGCCAATTAAACTATTTCTACATCTTCCTATATGTGGCTCTGCATTAGGATTAATTGAAGTATGTTCAATTAATAATGATTCGTTATTTCCTTGATTTAAAGAACCATAATTATTATTTGATTCAATTTCATTGATTATTTTGGAACTAAATTTATCATAATTTATATAAAAGTTTATATAAGGTCCCATTACTTTAATATCAGAAAAATTATTTTCATCATCATCAAACTTTTCTTTAATCAAATTAGCAATTTCAATTGGATTAGAATATTCTTCATTTCTTAAATTAGCACATTGAATACTATAATCACCCATACCATCTTTTGGTGGTATTTCAATTTTAATTTTTTCTTCATTAATGTTAATAATTTTAAGTATTTTTTTAGTAATATATTCTTTCATACTTTCTCCTCCTCATAAACAAAAAAGAAATTCTATAAAATAAGGACGAATATTAATCCGTGGTACCACCTTAATTCATAGAATTTCTATGCACTCAAATCTTTAACGCAGATATACGATAAGACTCAAAGGTTCATTCATAAAACATTGTCATTTCCTTTCACCAACCGGAAACCTCACTAAGACAAGAGGTTAAATTACTACTCCTTTTTCTTCGTCATTTGAAATATGTATAGATTATAGCACTTTTACATTGTTTTGTAAATACACTACCTATATATTCAATTATTTACTATATAAATAATACATAATTATTGTTTATATGAATACAATACTAATGTAGCAATTAAAAGTCAAAATGTTGACTTAACTAGTTATTTGTGCTACAATTTAATTGTTCAACTGCCAATAGTCGCAGCTTGAAAGTCCGTCTCGCTGGTAGCGAGATGGTTTTTTTATGCCTTTTTGTTAATATATTCTTGATATTCTAAATCAAATCTTTCTTTAGTATTATTATCAAAAATTTGATATGCTGTTACAAATTGAAATTTGCTTATTTCATTCTTACTGGCATCAGTATATCTAAATTCAAACATAATAACATAATCTTCTAAATCATCTATATATCTAATTTTTAACATCTTTTTTGTTTTTTTACTTTTTTGTGATTTTTCAGTTTTTGTCCACCATTTAATCTTATCACTTTGATCATTAAATAAATCCATAGCAATTTTCAAATTATCTATTTTACTCATTCTATATATACAAGGTACTCGATTATCTCTTAATTGAATTGATTCATCATCTAAATTGCATTTTAATTGACAATTTACTGATGAGATATGATTAATACAAGGAAATACGCTAAATTTTAATCTTTTTTTAAAACTATCAAAATATAATCCATTTTCTTCACCTAAAGAACTAATATGCCAAAAAATTCTAGGCTTTCCATCAAATTCTACATCGTTAGTATTTATTATAATTGGATATTCTGTTCCATTATATTTTAAAGTTCTATTATTGCAAAAATATTCTTGGAATTTTTTATATGTTTCTGAAACAAAATTATCATAGTCAAAATTATTTTCCATAATTATCCTTTGGACTCCAAATCAATAAATTAAATTTTGTATCATTCCACTTTGATGTTTCAGAAATATTTGTTTTAGTCATTAAATATTTTATAATCTCTGTTTTAGCAGGACTAGTAGTTAATCCTCTATGATAATAAGTTAATGCACCTATTAATAAATCAGTTAATTGTATTAACTCGTTGTTATTTGATGTAATATCCTCAATACTTTTAATTGTTATCATACTAAAATCATATTTACTATTACATATAACTTCTTCTAGTTTACTTAAGTTTTCTTTTCCTTTCGTATCTCTTTTATCCAAAAACAATCTATAAATATATCCATAATTTATAATCTTATTAAATAAATAATAATTCATTTTTTCATACCAGTGTCTATATTCTTCTTCACCAGATATAACTAATTTATCTTTATGAAGTGTTATAACAGCCCTAAAATATAAGTTTTTTTCTTCAAATAAATAGTCTATCAAATCCTTATATAATTGTATTTTTCCTTTAGAAACTTTAGTCCATTTTATTTCATGATCACGACTAAAATTATGCTTTCTTTTGATTGCTCTTATGTTGTACATTATTTCTTTTTTATACTCAACAGGACAATATAAGCAACCTATACCTAAAACATTAGAATTATCTTTTAATAGATGACAACTTTCATCAAAATATATATTTATTTGTTGCATATAAATTCCTCCTTTCTACAATTATATCAAATTAAAAATATATAGTTAATATCTATCGCTCAAAATCATCACGATTCTTTTCTTTTTTATTAATAACACTCGTGTATTCTTTTTCGTCCATAATTCCATTTATAAATAAATTATCAGCCATTTCTTTATATTTATCGTCTTTATCACCAAATATACCATGTATTTTATCGTGAATGAATTTTACTACTCTTTGAAATTTATCTTTCCAGTAATCTATTGTATCTTTTAAATCTTTTATTTTAGATTTTAAAGATGATATTTCATTCTCTTTGTTATTTAAATCATATCTTAAATCATTTATTTCTTCATTTTGATTTTTAACTCGTTTTCTTAAATCTTCTATAGAGTTATGATTTTCTTCAAAGTCTTCTTTTATTTTATCTACTGCTAAAGAATAGTTAGTTATTTCTTTTAAGTCATTAGTAGATTTGCTTACTTCTTCTATATAATCAATTATCTTATCTTTATTTTGATTAGATAAAAGTAAAAAGTAAATTCTTATTTGATAAAGGTTGATTTTTTAAATTATTGATAATATCTTTTATCTCTTCTGATTTAGTATTTAAGTCTTTTGTTTGATTATTTAGTTTATTTATTTTTTGTCTTTGCTTATTATAATTCTTTTTTAACTCGTCATAATCAGCCATTTGACTAACCCTATAATCAATATTTCTTCCTTTTTGTTTGTCTTTTAAAGATGCATTTAAACCATATTCTCTATTAAATGACTCAATACACTTATCTCTCATTTTATTTTGTATTTTAGGTAAGTTATCTTTTGTAAATACACTACATTTTCCAACTTGCTTACCCATGCCTGTTTTACAATTATCTTTGACTGCAATTCCTACTATATGAAGATGTGGAGAA
The DNA here is from genome assembly GCA_963661295.1 of bacterium. Lineage (GTDB taxonomy): Bacteria > Bacillota_I > Bacilli_A > RF39 > UBA660 > UBA3789. The sequence goes on along the minus strand of CAVLBI010000090.1, from coordinate 12,309 downwards.
GATTCATCAAAATGTATAGTAGCATTTGCCACTTTAAAATCAGGAACTAGTTCTTTTAAATATAAAACTTGTTCATCATAAACTTTTTCCATTTTATACATTTCTTTGTCATCTTTATCCCACCAGTAATCCATATCTCCAAGTTCAATAATAATTTCTACTGCTAAATCGTGTTTTGTATCATTACTTATCTTACTATAATAGTCTTTTATTTTTCTATCATCTCTAGTTTGTTTAGAATTATATTTTAATCTTGCTTCTTCAAATTCTTGTTTATATAATTCTTTAACATCTTTTACAATATCATTTGAACCATATAGAGTTTTAATTTTTTCAGGATTATTATCGTATTGTCTTAAATTGTGATGATTTACTTTGGATAACTGCATAGCATTTTGAATAGCATTGTTATTATAGTTAGTAGGGGTATTCTTTTGCTTTGCTTTTTTAGTTTTATTCTTATCATTTCCAATATGAAATGAGTATGGTAGTTCTACCATTGTTTCACCTTCATTTCTATCTTGAAAAAGGCTTTTTTAAGTACATGTCAAGATGTATAACTCCCTATATATCTTGTCATCTAACAAGATATGGGAGCTAAGGTTTAATACCTTAGAATCCGTTTATCTTATTCAAGTAATAACTAAAACTAAAGTAATAGTTAAAACTTTCATAAGATAGAATAAAATGTTATCGCCACTTACAAAATTACTTTGTAATTTCATAACGTGCCACACATTTTATTATGAAGAAATTTCATTATCTGAATTTTCTTCATCTTCATAGTAATGAACAGGTTTTGATTCTACTAATATAGGTCCCTTACTATATACAACATTACCATCACATTCAGCTGGTATTAATTTAAATACATCATCTTCATTTTCTAGTAATGTTCCATTATCTTCTTTAACATATAATACACCAATATTATATGTTTCCATTTTTTCGTCTGGATCAATATTCCTATAATCTTCTAACGGAAATACTCTAACAATTGTTTTCTTATCTTCTAAAAAGTTAAAATAGAATACTTTATCTTTAACACTATAAGTTGCTTCATAATAACCAACATCATAGAACTGTCTTAATCTCATTATTTGTTGTGCCATTTCTTCTTCAGGTAAATATTCACTAAATCTAATTTTCCCATAAATATTTCCAAATAGTGATGGAACATATCTATCATAATAACCTTTGAAATATAAATCATTAGATGTATTTGCTATACTTTCTCTAAACTTAATAAATTCTACATCAGTATAATTTCCATATTTATCAGTCAGTTCTATTTCTTCAATATATTTCATTATAAGCTCTGCTTTCTCATCTCGTGTATACTCATTCCAAAACTTATTTCTTTGTTTAAATTTATCTGGGTATTTGATAGAATTGATAAAGTCAATATCTCGTTTGACTAAAATATCATTAGGAGTGAATTTTAATTTTTCACATACTTCTGTTTCATTTAATTTAGTTTCCAAGTCATTTATAATATCTTCGACTTTCTTTCGTTCTTGATTATATTCTTTTAAAGTAAATACCTCATTAATATATGCTTCTCTAATCCTATCAAATTTAGATTTTTGACTTTTTAATTCTTTTTCTAATTCTTCTTTTGGATTTTCTATCTTTTGTTTTATCATAGGTAAAAAGTATTGATTAACAACAGAATCATATTCTACGATTGAATCCATATATGCATCTATTGTTTTTTCTATTTCGGATTCTTTAAAATTAATCTTACAATCATGGCAATAATAGTAATAATATGAATTACCATTTTTCTTTGTTGTTGCTTTACCACCTAATATTCTTTTACATTTAGGACATTTTAATTTTTGCATAAATAGATAAGTTAAAGTTCTTTGAAAACTTCTAGAATTTTTCTTTTGTTGAACTTGACACTCTTCCCAATATTCTTTACTAACTAATGGTTCTACAACATCAAAATAATAAGTAGGTTTCTTTGTTCTTCTTCCATGAATAAAATCTCCTTTATAAATCGGATTTTCAAGTATATTTAAAATAGTTGAATCTCTCCAATTAGTTTTATCTAATACTTTTTCTTCATTTAAAACATTACTTATCTTTTTATATGATAATCCATCATGATACATATTAAATATTCTTATAGCAACATCTTTTGTAGCATAATCAATTACTAATTTCTTATCTTCATGCTTATAACCTAAAGGTGCTTGATGTGGAATATGACCAACTTTAATAGCTCCTGCTAATCCTATTTTAGTTCTTTCTGATGTTCTTTCAATTTCTTGTTGTGAAACTGATGTAAGTATTCTTGAAATCATTTTACCATTAGCATTAGTAGTATTAATTTCATCATTGGCACAATCTAAATAAGCATCGTTTTCTTCTAAAAATGTAAGTATCTTTTCCCAATCTGAAACTGACCTAGTTAATCTATCTAATTTTAAAACTACAATAGTATTAACTTTTTTATCTCTAACATCTTGTAATAATCTTTCAAATTCAGGCCTATAATTACCAGTTTTAGCACTTATTCCTCGTTCTTCATATACATCATATACTTCATAGTTTTTATACTCACACATAGCCCTTAAACGTTTCTCTTGTTCTGGTAAACTAAATCCTTCTCGTGCTTGGTCTTCAGTAGATACACGAATATAAAGTCCTGCAACTTTCTTTTCTTCCTTCATTAAAACTCAACTCCCTTTACTAAAAAAGAGGAGACAATAGTATTTAATAAAGCCTAAATACTACTGACTCCTCTAATAATTCAATATTATAATTTTTCGATATATTGTGTTTGTATTTCATAGATGTACCTCCATTTCTAGAGCATACCTATGCACTGGTTATTTATAATATCACTTTTTTAGAAATAGTCAATACCCTGTTCAGGGTACTAGTATTTAGTTTTCTTTTATATAGTTTTCTAGTTCTGATAATTTTATCTTTTTACCAAGATTATGAACATAGACTTCATTTGAATAATTAAATGCTAGATACAGTTTATTATTAATAATAATTCTATGGGGTTCAATATAAGTTAAATTAGTATGTTCTATGTTTCTAATACTACCATTTTCTATTGAGAAAGTAGTATTACAAAAATCACATATAACATTTAATCTTGAAACTAAAGATTCATCAATCTCAATTTCTTCTTTAATTATTTTTATCATAGACACCAACCTTTCTGTGATTTTTTCTGAAAATCAAAAAAAATCAATCATTTCTGATTGATATCTATCTAAAAGTTCGAATAGTTCGAACAGATTCGTCAATGGTGCGAGTAACAGGAGTTGAACCTGCACGTCTATGACACTAGATCCTAAGTCTAGCGCGTCTGCCAATTCCGCCATACTCGCACATGAATGGTGGACCCTACAGGACTCGAACCTGTGACCGCCCGGTTATGAGCCGGATGCTCTAACCAACTGAGCTAAGGGTCCAATTCACATTGCTATTTAATAATAGCATGAATTTTTGAGTATTGCAATAGAAAAATTAAAAAAAATAGAGTTTTCTCTCTATTTTCCTAACATGTTTAATAAATTGATTTTAAACATATCTTTTTCAGGATTTGTTTTAGATATCATTACTCCCTTATATGTTGATAGTTCTGCTCTGTGCCCTTCATCTAAAATTCCCTCAGGTGTTATGTTTGTTAATAAAATAATATTTTTTTCTGTATAAACAGTATAATGTAATACAATTGGTCCATGAACTTTTTTGAATAATTCATCTGTTGGCAATTGTAATTCATAACTTATTGTCTGTGATTTTTCATCTCTTTTTACTTCTTTACCTAAAAATGTTCCCTTACGTAATTCAGGATAATAAGTAAATGTAAGTTTTTTGTAAGCTAACATATTATACTTTCTTACAGATCTTTCTTTCTTTCTAAAATCATTCTCATCTAAATATTCAAATATATAAGTGTTTTTCATATATTCAACCCCCTAATCACTCTGAAGACCTACTGTACCTTCAATGTATTCATATTATACCACAAGTGTTGTATATTGTCAAATATTTTCTTTATTTTCAATGCTTTGATGCACTTTAATAGAAAAAGAACTCTTGTTTGAGTTCTTTTTCTATTTTGTATATTGATGAGACTCTGTTTCTACTTGATTTTGTGATTCCATTTGATTAAAATATTCATCTATAACTTCTTCATATTCAAATGTATTATTACTACTTCCATCTGTACTTGTGCTTGGTGTTTCTTCTGGTTGACTTGTACTAGACGATGCATCTTCTGATGATGCTTTTCTATCAAATTCTGAACCAGTTTGGTTAGGGTCTGGTAATTCTTCACCAGTTTGATTCCCTGTTCCATCTGTTGTGATATCTTTTACTGAATCATCTAAGTTTCCATTTTCATCTGAATGGTCATCATCGAAATCAACATTTCCATCAAAGTCACTTTCATTTACTTTGTTATCATTTGATGAATCTTGGTCTTTATTATTATCATTAATTGTATCATTAGCCTGATCTATTTGATCTTGAAGTTTCTCATCATCTTTTTTTACTTCTTCTTCTATTTGATCTGCTTTTTTGTCTTCTTCTGTTTGCATTTCCTTTTGAGCTTCTTCGGCTTTCTTTTCTGCTTCTTGCTTTGCTTGATCATTTTCTGAAGCTATTTCAGAATCAACTTTATCATCTAATTCTTTCTTAACATCTTCTGGTACTTGACTAGCATCTACGTTTTCTCTTGTTTGCTCTGTAGTATATGATGTAGAAGATGTTTGGTATGAAGATGTTTCTTGATATGTTTCAGATGATGTCATTGTAACTCCTGAACTATAACTATAGATTTCACCATTTTCAAAATGCCAATTTACTGCATCTTGGAATTCTTGCAATTTACTTAGTTCTCTATGTTCATCATCGATTACATAGATGTTTTGTTCTTTTAATTCTTTTTCAAATGCTTCTTTATATTGTTCATATAATGGATTAGTACTATCAGACTCACTTGTTAGTGAAATCATTTCAATTTTTTCAAATTTATTTTCTGCATAATTACATAATCCTAAATCATTTAAGAAATCAATTGTTGAATCATCTAATGTTTCATCTACTTCATAATTTTGCCACATCATTTCTCCAGCTGCTATCATTGGAGCAACTGATAATTTGTATGAAGCAAGTGATGCATAATCATCAGCATGTGCAATTCCTTCTGTTCTTACTTCTTGAGTGATTGGGAAGTCTTGTTTTACTGCTGTATAGAATGCTTTTATTTTTTCTAACTTATCATCACCTGTTGCTGTTTTTGCAGCTAAGAACATTTGATGATATCTATTATAGAATTCTTTTCCTTCATCTGTATTAATTAAACCTGACATATCTACTGGGTTTTCGTTTGTTTCTATAACATATGCTCCCATTAATTGTAGACTTGCATCTTTATATGCTCTTGTAATTGTATCTTTATCTATATCTGCTCCATTAAAGTATGCTTTTAATTCTGTTTTAGAATAATCATTGTATGCTTGTTGTAAAGCTACCATTTCATCAAAACTTAATGCTGCTCTTACATTAATTGTTTCTCCTGATTCACTTTGATATGAACCTGCATGAGCATCTGCAAATGCTTGATTAAATCCTATTATACTTGTATGTAGATTAGACATAGAATCTTTTTGTGCTTTGTTTGTTGTAACATCAAGTAATTGTTGGACAGTAAGGTTGTTATATGTACTGTTATCACCTGTAATTATTATTCCATCTATATTATTTTCAGATTCATCAAAATTACTCATTGATGCTATGTTACTGTTATTCATTGTACCTTCTAAAGTTTGTCGTTTAGAACAAGAATGTAATCCTGCACCAAGACCAAATATCATTGCTGCTGAAACAGCAATTGCTGCTATTTTTACTCCTATAGGTGACTTTTTAATCTTATTAATTAGTCTTTTAATAATACCTTCTTTTTTAGGTGCCTCATTGTTACTATTTTCTTCTGTATTTTCTTCATCATCATCACCGAAGTCATAGTCGTCGTCATCATCGTCGCCTATTGGTCTGCTTGTATCAAATTTATATTTTTCTATATCGAAATCATCATCTTCTGGAGAAATGTGTTCATCTGTTTCTGTACTATCTGATTCTGCTTCATCAGATGTAGCTTCTGACGTACCTTCAGTATTACTGTGTGTATCCTCTTCTGTTTCAGCTCCGTCTGATGTTCTTTCTGATGAACCTTCTGTATCACTATGTGTTCCTTCACTAGACTCATATGTTTCTTCTGATTTATCTTCAGGCTCATATTTGGATTTTTCTGTAGTTTCTGGATTAAAAGTTTTTCTTGTAAAATCTGATACTTTTAGCTTTCTTTTTGGAGGTGCACTTTCCGCTTCATATTCATCATCATCAAAAGGTTCTTCTTCATATGTATCTTCTTCATCACCAATTGGTTTTTGATCATCTTCACTTTCAAATGGTGAGAATCTTCCTCTTGAAGAAGTTCTTTCTTTTTCAGCTTCATCAGGTGTATCTTCTGATGCTCTTCCAGTATTACTATGTGTATCTTCTTCTGGTTCGGCTTCGTCAGATGTTCTTTCTGATGAATCTTCTGCATCACGATGTGCATCTTCACTAGACTCATATGTTTCTTCTGGTTTAACTGTTCCTCCTACAAAATCTGATGTTTTTAGCTTTCTTTTAGGAGGCTTGTTTTCAGTTTTGTCATCACTACTACTATATGTTGCATATCCGTCTTGTGAATGCATATCTTTTTTATCTTCAGACTCATCTTCATATGTTTCTGCAGTATCATCTGGATTGAAAATTCTACCTATGAAATCTGATGTTTTTATTTTTCTTTTTGAAGGCTCATTTTCTGTTCTGTCATCTGATGAAGAACTGTCATTTGTCCTGCCAGTATATCCTCCAAAACTATGTTCAAAACTTCTAGTTGTACTTGATGAATCTGAATTGCTTGGTTTTCTACCGGTTTCTTCTGAACTTTTTTCATCTTCTGTAGGTGATTCTGTAGTTCTTTTTTTTGTTTTAGTTTTTGTTTTTTCTTTATCTTGAGCTTTTTTATCAAAATACTCTCTTATGAAATCTTCATAATTATCATCATTTTCTTGATTATAGGAACTTTTATTTTCTGTTTGGTCTAATGCCCATCCATTTTTTCTTTGAAAATTAGTAATGTTTCTTATATATTCTTCTGGAGTTACAATATATATTGTATCTTTATTTATTAAACTTTCCATTGCACGTTTTCTAGCTTGACTATGCAAAGCACTTATTAATTTTTCTGTTTCAGTTACATATGAAAAGTTTCCTTGTTCTATGGCAATAGTTTTTGCTGCTTCTAATGTATGAATATCATTTTGATATTTCTTATCATTTTCAATAATATATTGGATTTTTGGTCCTAATACTTCTTCACATAAAGTCTCTATATCTTTTCCTGATTCATCAAGAGTATATATGTATCCAGATTTTGTATAGATATGAATTACTTTTTTTCCATCATCATATTTACATATCACTATGTTTTTTACTTCATTTTTATTTATCATTTAAAATTCCCCCTACTTTTGTTTCTTTCTACCAGTGTAAGTCCAACCGTTGTCTAATAAATCTCTATCATTGTATGAACTCCATTTTGTTTTTGTTGATGAGCTACTCTCTAGTTTTCTAGATTTTGTACTCTTATAACATACAGTTCCATATAATTTTTCTGTTCTTGTTGCTTTTTCTGTAACTGTTATTGTTCCGTATATTGGAATAGTTTTTGTTGTAAATCCACCACATTCTGCTTCATAACTAGTAGAAGTTGATGAAGATGAAGAACTTGATGAAGATGAAGATGTATTACCTGGTGTAACTGTACTTGATACACTAGATAGCCCACCTGTGTATGTATATTTGTCGTAGTAATAATTTGGAAGTGTTGTACATGTATCTGCACAATAACTATAATCTGCTCCTACAAATTTATAGCTTGTGTTTGCTGTATCTCTTGGAGGATTTTTATAACTCGCTCTACCATCATACCTCCAACTACCCACTGATGATTGTGTATATTTTGTAACAGTATTTATTGTTGTATATGTTGTAGTTGTTGTAGTTGCATAAATTGTATTATTTATTTTTATATAATTATATTTGTTACAAGATTTTTCTTGATAAGAACCCGTTTGTCTTACTTCTTGTCTTTGACGTGCATATGTTTTTTGATATGTACCGATTTGTTCTTTTCTTGTTAACATTTGCAGTTTGTATAAGCAGCTTTCACTACTATCACTACAATTTATTTCTTTTGTTGCACAACTTGTTTTTTCCCAACTTGACCAACTTGTCCATTTAGAGAATTTTGCACTTGTTGTTTTCTTATATTCATAAACATATTTTGGTTCATATGACGGCTTTGGTGAGTCTGATGGTTCAGGTGATTGATCACACTCTTTTCCAACACATGGTTTATCAGTTGGTATTTCTGTTGGCTCATCTGATTCAGATGGACTTGTTGATGGAGAAGATGAATTACATTTATCTCCTTTACAACTATCATCTGATGGATTAGTACTTGGAACATAATATACCCCGTTTTTAATTGTTCCTTTTATTGGTACTGTTGATGATGGCTTTGAACTTTTTATTGGAATGCTAGTTGATGTGTTTTGTTTTTCACAAACGTATGAATCACAATATGTGTAGCAACCTAAGTGAACTAAAATATAGTCTTCTTTTTCGCTGTCTTTTAGGTTTACTTTCAATAAGTATTCATCATCTAATTTAGTTATTTTTACATAACTTTTTTCTACATCTACTGCTTTATTATTTTTGTCTATTAACGCAACAATTATTTTTTTACCAATCATATCACTTAAAGTCATTGTGTCTGATTCTCCAACTTCTTTAGGTAATCTTTCATCAGTATAGTATGAAATTGCTGCTTCTTTCATTTTATCTAAGTTATCAGAAAAAATTTGTGATGTTAATGCTTCAATTCCTGAAGTGTCACAAGTTCCTGATTTGCATTCTTTTTTTACTATTGTTGGTGTTGTAAATTTAGGTATTATCCAAATTAATAGTAAAATAAAAATAATTAATAAAATTAATTTAATTACGAAGTTTCTTATTGGAAAACCTCTTTGTTCATATTCTTCTGTATACATGCTAAAAACTCCCCTGCTTTCGTTTAGTGCTTATAATACCACTTATACCTTTAATTGTCAATGTTCTTTTTTAGTTTGACAACTGTCATTCCAGCGTTAAAATTGTTGATTTTATATTCATCAACATATTTATTTTTTCTAAGTGTTTCTTGTGTTACTTTTTTTATTATTCCTGCTCCATTACCATGAACTATAACTACTTGTTCTGCCCTTATTTTATAATGATCCCTTACAAAATCATTTATTAAAATTCTTGCATAATCTCTATCAATTCCATGTAAATCCAGTGTTGGCAAATGATCATATAAGCTCATCATAATTCAAAACTTCCTCTAACTCTGGTATTGAATATCTTGAACCTATTCTTGTTACTGATATTGCACTTGTTATTGATGAGAAATGAATTGCTTTTTCTAAGTCATATCCTTGACCTAGGAAGTATGTTATAGCTCCATGAAATATATCTCCTGCTCCAGTTGAATCTTTTGCAACTACTCTAACACTTGGAACTATTTTATATTCTCCATTTATTTCAGTAAAACTCCCTGCTGACTCTAAAGTAATAATTACAGTATTATTAAAATATTTTTTTAATTGTTCATAAATTTCTATTAATTTATCTAAGTTATTTATATCTATTTTTTCATTACTGAATGTTTCTGCAAAATCTTTAGAACATACTAAGTATTTTACTTTTTTACCAAGATGTTTAGTATCATCTGTTAATCTTCCAGCATCTATTACACTTATTGCATCTTTATTATTATCTAATACTTCTTCTGCTGTTTCTGGATGCTCTCCATCAATTAAAATAAGATCTGCTTTGTCTTCTACTTTTTGACTTAGTTTTCTTATTGGGTCTTTTTTTGATGTAATAATTGTTCTTGAACCATTAGTCATATTTGCTATTATGAAACTACTTGAAGTATTATGATTTTCCTTTTTTTCTAAATATTTTGTGTTTGCTCCGATTCTTTCAAAATCTTCTTTTACTTTTTCTCCATAATAGTCATCTCCGACTACCGAACAAATTGTTGTATCAATTCCCCATTTTGCAAGAAGATATGCACCATTTGATGCTGGTCCTCCTCCACATTCTATATGATTTTCTATTCTATATTTATGGTTTTCAATTGGGTATTCAGTTGTTGGCAATGTTGTGTCATATGTTGAGTGTCCTACACATATTGCTTTCATATTCTCACATCCTTCTTAATTATTATAACAGAAAAAAAGATATTTTATAGTGTTAAATACCTTTTTTATTCTAAAATATCCAAGAATCAAATAATCTTAGTTTTTCTATGTAGCTTACTGGTGTTTCTATTCCTGATACTACTGGATAATATATTATAAAGAATGAAATTACAACTATCATATATATTGGAATTATGTAATTAATTTTATATTTTTCTTCGATGCCTTTAAATAAATTTACTATTCCAAACATCATAAATGGAAGTACTGGGAAATAGTGATATAAAAACATAACTCTTCCAATAAATGCATATGGGAGCCATAATGACAACATTGATATTACTATTACAAATGATTCTTTTTCTTTTTTTCTTATTAACCTTGTTAGTGAGTATATAAATCCTATTATTCCCATATACCATATTACTATATTACCAATTCCTGATATTGTTTCTTTTGTATTGTTATCTAAAATTTCTTGATGATACCAAACCGGCTTATAACTAATTGGCCATGTATACCATTTTGATGAGAAGGTATGGGTTGCATTTAATTTAGAATGATAATTATACATATCTTTTTGTTGATCAATTATGCTTGAAAGGTTAGTTGTATGATTTAGTTTATTATTTGGGAATATTAAATATAAACTACTATATATAAATACTGGGATAATTACAAAAAATAGTGTTCCTTTTAGTAGGTTTTTAATATTAAATTGTTTATTTTTAAAAAGATGAGTAAAAAATATTATTGCAAGAGCAAGTCCTCCATATAGACCTGTCCATTTTACTGATACTGATAGACCAAAAAATAATCCTGATAGTAATAAAGTTGACGTTTTATTATTTTTTGTATATTTTAACATGAAGTATGATGCTAAAATGATAAATAATATTAAGTGACTATCTACAGTTCCCATTCTTGTTTGTGCAAAGTGAAATGTATCAAATGCCATTAATAGAGTCGCAAAGATTGCATACTTTCTTTTTTTAAATAGTTCTTTTGCAAATACATACATAACTATTAACATTAATATTCCTGAAATATTTCCCATTAATCTGTAATTAAACGGAGATAGATAATTAGTTATATATATTGGAATTGCTTGGATTAGTTTTCCAAGAGGTGGATGAGTCCATTCATATGTTTCCATACCTTGAGTATACTCATAAGCTGTTCTTGCAAAATATATTTCGTCAAAATAACTTGAGTTCATATAACTAATTTTATTTGGTATTGTTTTTTGTTCATCCGTTAACGATTTTATATGTTTTTTATTATAAATTACATCTTTTATTTCAATTAGTTCTTTACTATTATTATAAAACGCTATTTCTCCAATAGATGACTTTTCTAAAAATAAAATCTTTATATATTTACCTTTAGTTGCAATTCGTTCTTCTTGCCACGATAATGCACCTGATCCATTATAATCATTTATATATGTATATTTTTTACCATCGACTGATAAATATAATTGATATTTAGTGTTACATTCACCATTAAATATCTTCATTTTTATTACGTCTTCTGCATTTTTTAATTCAATTATTACTTTATCTGTTTGTTCTGCTCTTAGGAATGTATTTGGATTTGTCATTGATCCTAGGTTTATAAAGGAAATTATTGTATAAATTAGGATAATTGTTCCAATTACTAGATAATCTTTTTTATTAAGTTTTTCATTATCTTCATTTAAAAAGTCTTTTATTTTTTTCATAGAAACCTCTTTTTTCTTATATAAAAAATACTACTAACAATAATGTGTTAATAGTATTATAATATTTTTTATTTAATTTGCAATAATTATTTTCTACTATATGGTTTTCTTGATCTTTTGAGTTCATTGAATAGCAAATAAGCTAATTTTTTTTAAATATTCTTGTTTCATAATTAACTTTCATAATACTCATAAAAATGTTCTTCTGGATTTGTTATATATAAAGACATGTCATAATCTGAATTA
>CAVLBI010000089.1:0-7248 GCA_963661295.1 bacterium | reverse complement strand
AACTCAAACATTGCATTTAACCTTTCAAAGTTGCACTTACATTTTCATTTGAGCTAATTAGTAAATCATATATTACCATTTATTGCAAGACATGCATGCTTTATTGTACCAGTTACTAAATTACTTACTTTTTCTACTATATCTTTAGGATTTTCATTCATATTATTTTCTATCCAATTTAATACAATAGATACAAAAGCATATTTGTAAAAGTTTGTTATAAAAACTTTATCATCTTCGTTTAAGTTCTTTGCCATGCTACTTATTTCTTCATATATTATTGGGTAAACAAGTCTTGATATATTCTTCCTAAGAACCTCAACAGATACTGAATGATATATATTTGTAATAAATAATTTTTCATCTTCCATTAAATGAAATACAGATAAGAATTTGTCTTCCCATGTCTCAAATTCACTCTTCTTATCAAGAATTCTATCAACTTCTTCGATACAAATCCATTCAACAAGGTCTCTTATATCTTGAAAATGATAATAAAAAGTTTGCCTATTGATATCACACCTTTTCGCTATATCATTAACTGTTATTTTAGAAAATGATTTTTCTCTTAATAAATCCTTAAATGTATAAGCAATTGCTTTTTTTGTTGTTAAACTACTCAAATTAAATCACCTTATTTATTATACTTTAAAAAGTTAATGGGAACAATTATCCTTAAATTAAATACTACTATTTTACTTTTAATGTTGTCTTAAAAATAAGAAAAGTGGTTTACTTTTCATCAAATAAACCACTTTCTTCTAATAATAATTCTATGTCTGTTCCTTTTATTTTTTTTCTTACTATTTTTAATAATTGCTTTTCTGCAAATGTTAGTGGAACTTCATCTATTCTTTTTTTATCTATTGCGTAATAGCAGGCTTTTAATAATTCACGTACATCATATTTGCTTCCCCATACTTCTGGTACTGCTCTATCTATATTTAATAGAGTATATACTGCTTCCATTCCTGTTCTTATTGAGTACTCTGTTGTGAATATTGTATCTCGTGGAGTTTCTGCAAATTGTCCTAAGAAAGCAAAATTAACTGCTCCATCAGGAACAACCAATGGTCTGTCTTCCTTTCTTCTTGGTTGGAAAAAAGCATTAATATATGGCATATAACAAGTTGTAGTATTACACTTATTGCTTGCATATTCTTTTATTTTATCTTTAGGGAAACCTATATGATAAAGCCATTCTTCACATACTTCACTACCAGTACATTCACGCATTGCTTTTTTTACATAATTTCCTTTTTTATTTGTATTAAGTGAATATACCCAAACTAAAATCATATTTTTATCTTGAGATTTAAATTGAGGCTGTCTATTGATTGTCCATGATAAATACCAATTTTCCGTACTATCTTTTACAGTTACAATTCCACCTGTTGTTACTTTTCCACTTCTTGGATCTCTTTTACAAATATCCATGATATATTTGATTATTTCATCATCACTTGTTGCAATTGTTGCACTCATCCAATTTGTTTTATCTACATTACTACAAAACTTTTCTGGATTTCCATATTCATTATTTTTAGCTTGTGATGCAATATTCTTCCACATATCCCAAGACTCACCACAACCATTTTTTATTTTTGATAAATCTGGAGCTGTTGTTTGATCACCATAACAAGATGTATCAGTACAACAACCATTTGTAATAAATACTAAGTCATCTTCTATTAAATCAATTGTATTTTCTTTTCCATCTTTTTCATAAATAATTTGTTTAGCAATCTTTCTATCATTTTGATCCTCAATTATAACATTCTTAACATCAATTCCATATTCTATTTTTACTCCATGATTTTCCAAATACTTTTGAAGTGGTAAAATCATTGATTCATATTGATTATATTTAGTAAAACGTAATGCTGAAAAATCAGGTAATCCATCTATATGATGAACATATCTACATAAATATCTTTTCATCTCTAAAGCAGATGACCATTTTTGAAATGCAAACATTGTTTGCCAATATAACCAAAAGTTAGTACTCCAAAAAGACTCTGGTAATACTTCTTCAATTTTCTTATCCTCTAAATCTTCTTCTTTTGTAATAAATAATTTAGAAAGTGCCATAGCAGATTCCCTATCTAATTTAAACATTTTATCTGTATGAGCATCCTTACCACAATCTTCTGTTGCTCTACATAATGAGTAATTTGGATCATGTTTATTTAACCAATAATATTCATCTAATACACTAACATTTGGTGTTTCTATTGATGGAACACTCCTAAACATATCCCACATACATTCAAAATGGTTATCCATCTCTCTTCCACCACGCATATAAAATCCTTTAGTGATATCTTTTCTTCCATCACACGATCCACCAGTTAAATCAAGTTTTTCAAGTAAATGAATATGTTCTCCTTTCATTTGACCATCACGAACTAAATAGAATGCTGCTGATAATCCAGCAAGTCCAGTTCCTATAATATATGCTGACTTTCTATCTACTCCTTCAGGTTTTTCAGGTCTCGCAAAAGCCTCATATGTTCCTGCTCCATAATACATAATTATTCCTCCTTATTATTAATATACATTTTTCAGTATACTATCAATAATATTATGTACAATAAGCAATACTTTAATAATGTTCAATTAAATATAAAATTATTCTAATTGTCTAATATTTAGACATCTTCAGTAAAATGTAAAAAAAGCAAAAAAAGAGAAAATTTTCAAATCTCTTTCTTTTTATTATTGAGCAGTATATCCTCCATCTATTGGTACTATTGCTCCTGTAATAAATGATGCATTATCACTTAATAAGTAACTTATTAAATTTGCAATCTCTACATCTCTTCCAAGACGTCCCATAGGTAATTGATTTGCCATTACTTGTTTGATATCATCTGGTACCATTGCAAGAATTGGTGTATCAACATATCCAGGTGCAATTGCATTTACTCTAATATTATCTCTTGCATAAGTTAAAGCAATTGATCTTGTCATTTGAGTAATAGCTCCCTTTGTTGCGGAATATGCAAATGATGTAGTTGAACCAACAAGTCCATACATTGATGAAGTATTAACAATAGCTCCTCCACCATTCTTTAACATTTCACAAATTACATATTTATTCATTAAGAAAATTCCTGTTTGGTTTACAGCAACTACTTTATTCCATTCATTAATGTCAACTTCATGAGGTTTATTTGCTCCTCCACCAATACCAGCATTCGCAACTAAATAATCAATATGTCCAAATCTTTCTACTACTTTAGAAACACAAGCTTTAACATCATTTTCATTGGAAACATCACATTTAATACCAACACAATCTTCACCAAACTGATTAGCCATTTCTTCTACTTTATCATTCAAATCAACCATCGCAACAGCGATACCTTTGCTTAATAACTTCTTTACAGTAGCAAGACCAATACCACTAGCTCCTCCAGTTACAATTGCAACTTTTTTATTATTCATCCAATCGCTTATCCTTTCTTATAGGAACAGCTATTCTTATATATTTATTATAACATTTATTTTAAAAGATAATCCGAAGTTTACACTAAAAAAAGCATCTATTTTACTAAATGCTTATAATTTTATCTAATCATTAAATTACTCGGTAATTTTCTTTAATTCATCCAAAGTAAGTTCTCTTGAATCTCCTTCTTCTAAATCTTCAGGTAAATCTAAATTTCCAATCTTAATACGCTTAAGTTCTGAAACATCCAGTCCATAACAACCAAACATTCTTTTAATCTGATGATATCTTCCTTCAGTTAAAGTAACATAACAAGACTTTTTATCAATTATCTCTAAAATACTACTCTTACATTCGCCATCATTTAGTTTAATACCATTTCTAAAATCATCAACCATCTCACTACTTAAATCACCAGATAATTCAACATAATACTTTTTAGAAACATGTTTTTTAGGAGATAAAATATTATGTGCAAAATCTCCATCATCAGATATAATCATCAAACCAGTTGTATCTTTATCTAATCTTCCAACTGGAAACAAATTTCTATTTAAAAAATCAGGTGGGCATAAATCAATTACCGTAGCGCATGAAGAATCATTAGTCGCACTAACATAACCCTTTGGTTTATTTAAAACTAAGTAAACAAACTTTTTATAATTAATTTCTTCACCATTAACAGTAATAATATCCTTATCTTCATCTATCATTTCATTGCTCTTACTAATAATATTTCCATTTACTTTAATTAAGCCCTTCTTTAATAATTTCTTCACATCATTTCTAGATAAAGAAGTCTGACTACTTACCAACTTATCAATTCTCTGCATCCAAATCACCATCCATAATTCTAATTATAAAATTTAACTTTCTAAATACATTATCTCTTTGCCAAGCTTTTTGGCATACTCAATTTCCTTTTTCACAGACTCACCAATATATCCAGACAAATTCACAACAAAAATCGCATCACTTATTTCAATTTTCCTATAATGAATATCTCCTAATATTTTCTTTTCACTATCACTAAAATCTTTATCACAATAAACACATTGAATAACAATATATCCATACTTAATTTCTAACTCTGCAGAAATATCTATCATCTCTTTCATAAATTTCATACTTCCACAGATTGTCACAACTTTACTCATACTAGCTTAACTCCTACTTTTTAACTTTTACATAAACATCTTTTGGATTATCAATAACACTCGTATCACCTATACTATCAACCATATCAATTGAAACATCGTACCTAGAAGATAAAGTTAAATATCCATCAATCGCATTAGCTCGAGATATATTAGATACAAGAACATTCGGACTAACATCATCCCTAGAACGTAAACTAATCACATCCGTCATACTACATCCATCTAAATCATTCTCACTGATAGATTGATTACAATAAACTATAGAACCATTATCATTAAGTAAAGGCATCAAATGTTCATCAATCGAATTTAACAAAACCTCACCACTCAAATAATCCGGAACATTAGATAAATAAATTAAATCAAACTTCTGCTTATTACTTAAAAAATCTCTAAATCTTACTAAATCAGCCCTATAAAATTCAAGTTTAACTTTATCTAATTTACTCCTTGTATCTAAATAACTACCTTCACTTTCAATATAACTTTCACTATGTTTAAAACCATTTTCTCCTTGAATACAATGAAAAATCTTTGAACTACATAAAGAAGTAATCTCTTCATAATTTCTATAAAAATTATACTCTGAAAAATTACTAATAAGGCCTCCCATTTCATCAGGAACTAAACTCTTAACCATCATTCCCATAGGTGAATAATCTGAAGTATCCATCATCTTTATAATACTATAAAGTTTATTTTTTTTCATCAGTTTTATTTCTCTACTTCTTTGTTTCATTAAAACATCCCAAAAAGCAAATACTGAAGACCTAGGATAAGAACTCTTAATTATCTTATAAATATCAGGCCTTAAAAAACTATTACTTGAAGTATTAGAAAAGAAATTATAATAATCATCATAATCAAGTACTTGCAAAGCCAAGACTTTAAGCAGACCAACATAATATTGTGACATATTAATATCAAATCCCACAACAGAAGAAGCACCATGATAAGAAGCTTCTAACATAAAGTCCCCACTACTAAAAACAGTCGCAACATTATCACCTTGTCTAATATAATTACCAATAACTATATTCTCAGTTGGATTTAAATAAACATGAGGACTACCTTCAAAAATACCTTTAGTCAAATTGCTAGAAGAACAAATGTCACGACTAACATTAAATCCCCTATCATAATTATCAATTATACTTTTCGCAAGTTCCTTAGCACTTCTTTTACTATCACTAGCGACTCCATCTATATACCTCATATAATTTTCCCCCAACATATCTAAATATTATATAAATAAATGAACTAATCGTAAAGAAAAACATTAATCATACAATTAATGTTTTCTGCCACATTTTTTCTGCTTAGGAAGATCAAAAATAGGAATATGCATCTTATCATCATAATCTGTTCTAGGATCTAAATGACTAAAAATATATCTAAAATATCTATCAAACTTTCTTCTATTTAATCTATATGCATCAGACTTTTTTAAGACATCAATATCATATAAACATAAATTACCAAGTGGAATTTCTCTGTTTAAAAACTTATCAATTCTAACTAAACTTTCATCATGTAAAACTTGTTGTCTTCTCTCTTTTTCAAGTCTTTCCTTTTCTAATTTTTCTTTTTTTAAAATAACATTTCTCAAAACACTAACAAGCCTCTCCCTAGTTTCCTGTAACATTTCATATTCGCTTAACTTATCAGCATAAGTCTTCGCAATAACTTTCATCATATATGTAGGATTTATTGAATTATCACGCTCATAATCCCATTGAACATTCCTTATTCTAGCAAAATACTCATTAAGTATTTTTACTTCTTCCTTAACTTCAACTACTTCCGGTTTACTAGAATCTCCAAATAAAGCTTCATACAATTGCTCAATATCAATGTCATCATCTATAAGATCTTCATCATCCTTAGTATTTCTAATATTATTTCTTCTAAAAATTAAATAATCAAAATCATCAGCTAAAACATCCTCAATAGATGGCTCATCAATATAATCTCCATTACTATTTCTAATAAATACCATTTATACCATCAATTAAATATCAAACACATAAACATTTTCTAAAGTATTAATCTTCTCAAACATTCTCTTCTTAATATATTTTCCTCCTAAATGTTTATAAAATTCATTAGAAGGATTCTTTTCCAAACAACCAACTATTACCTTATCAAATCCCATATCTTTTAATTCAGAAATTCCAGTTTTAAATAATTCTTCTCCATAACCTTTATTTTTATAACCATTTATAATATATAAAGCAAATATTTCTCCATATCCATCAAATTCTTCATCAAAAGCTCTTCCTACATTAACAAATCCAACAACTTTTCCATTATCTTCTAAAACAAATTGATGATTATCTCTCTTATTAAATTTCTTATAAGCATCATTTGCTCTATCATGTTCAGTAACATATAAATTATCCAAGAAATCTCTAGATACTATATTCTTATAAGCCTCATTCCAAGCAAGTGCCACTACATGTGCAATTCCACTACAATCATTTCTTTCTTGTCTTCTAATATTCATATACTTCATCTCCATTCTGTATTATAAGACTCTACAAATATATTATACCACGTATAATACTGAGTAGTAAATTGATTAGTTTTGATAAGTTGAAACTTTTGATATTTACATTATAATATTTATATTCA
>CAVLBI010000088.1:0-7920 GCA_963661295.1 bacterium | reverse complement strand
TTATTAAACTTAAGGACTTGAAAAGTGGTGATTAAATGAATGTTCCTAAATTAAGGTTTAAAGAATTTAATGATGAATATAAAAAAGTAAAATTCGGTGATATAGTAAACTATCAAAAAGGTTTTGCTTTTAAATCAAAAGATTATAAAAATAGTGGGGTAAGAATAATAAGAATTTCAGATACAACTAATAATTCTATAAAAAAAGATAATGCTATTTATATAAATAAAGAAGAAGCTGTTAAGCATAAAAATGTAGAATTAATAACCGATGATATAATGATTTCCTCTGTTGGTTCAAAACCACCTTTATATGATTCAATGGTCGGAAAGGTTGTTTTAATTCCAGAATTTATAAATGGTAGTCTATTAAATCAAAATGCAATCAGATTTAGAACAAAGCAAGATAATCAAAAATATATATATAATTATTTAAAACAAAGAAAATATACTAGATTTATAGAAAACATAATGAGAGGAAATGCTAATCAAAGGAGTATTACACTTGAGGATTTATTTGAATTTGAATTAAATATTCCATCATTAAATGAACAAAATAAAGTTTCCCAATTACTTTCACTTTTAAATAAAAAAATAGAGCTACAATCTAAGAAAATTGAAGACCTTAAGTTATTTAAAAAAGGACTTATATTGAGTTGGAAGAAAAATAGTTTTGATTGGCATACTGTATGTATAAAAGATTTATTTAAAATAACTAGAGGAGTAGTTATTCCAAAGAATGAATTAAGTGAATTTAAGAATGGTGAGTATAAATATCCTGTTTATTCTTCACAAACCTCTAATCAAGGGATATTGGGATATTCTGATACTTTTGATTTTAACGGCAAGTATTTAACATGGACCACAGATGGTGCAAATGCTGGAAAAGTCTTTTATAGAAACGGCAAATTTAGATGTACAAACGTATGTGGTGTATTATATGAAGATAACATAAGATTTACTAATGAATTATTTGCCGAATTATTAAATTATGAAACTCCAAAGCATGTATCATACGTAGGAAATCCCAAATTAATGAATAACATAATGTCAGATATAAAAATTAAGATACCAAACAGTGATGTTCAAGAAAATACTTCCTTAATTATTAATACAATAAATAATAAGGTAAATTTAGAAAAGAAAAAATTACTAAAATTACAAGAATTAAAAAAAGGACTTATGCAAAATATGTTTGTATAAATCCTTTTTATTATAAATATTTTCTAAATACTCTTTTAAAATCTTCAGCTTTATTTAATAACCATTCATATCCTTTTGACAAGTCACTGTTTTTTAAATCCAATCTAAAATCACTTCTTATATCAACACTGCTAGCTTTACTTCCTTCTTTATAATCCCACTTAACAGAATATCCTAATTCCGTTTCTATTTCATTTTTATGTTCAAAGAATTTATTGTATAGACTTTTATTATTTTCAATCCATAAGGAACAAGCGACTTCACCATTTTTATTAACAGTTAAATCTATGTGGCAATCGCTAGAACCAATAGCTAAACTATACCAATGTTGAGGTTGAGCTTTTCTAATAGAAAATGTAGTTCTGTTGTCAGATAAATACTCACTAAAACCTTGCCAAAAATTCAAATCAACAAGTTTCATTCCAGTTAATTCTGTATTACTTTGATTACTTCTAATAGTTTTTGTCCAGTCATTTGGTTGACTTATTATTTCAAAATGAGGGGCTATCTCAGAATTTCCAATTTTAAACAATTCAATTTTTACCAAAAATAAGTTTATATTCTCATCAGAATGCTCGTTTAGCCATTCGATTGCTTGTTTGTGTTCTTCATTATAATCTTTTACAATCCAAATAATTGTTT
This sequence comes from bacterium, assembly GCA_963661295.1. Classification (GTDB taxonomy): domain Bacteria; phylum Bacillota_I; class Bacilli_A; order RF39; family UBA660; genus UBA3789. The sequence continues at coordinate 6,076 of CAVLBI010000088.1, read as the reverse complement.
TAGCATCATATCCAGCTCCATATACAAGAACTTTTCCTAAATGATCATGATTAGTTATTTCAAGTTGATTTTCAATAATAATATTTTCATTTGTGTCTTCGTTAACTGCTAGAATATCTAAAGAATATTTTCCGACAGAAGCTTCTGTCTTTAAAACTTTTATTGAAATTCCTAGTTCATCACTTAATAGTTTAATATTTTGTTCTTTAGCTAACCAAGGTGTAAAATCATATTCTTCATTTTTCCAAATACTTCTTAGATCTTTTATCTTTTCAAGTTTTCCTAATTTAATTTCATTCATTAAATTTCCTCCAACCCTAATTCCTTTAAGTAAACATTAAGTTCTTTATCTACTTCAGCTATTTCTTTGTCTATGTTTTTGAGATCTTGCTGAACAGCTTTAATATCTATTTCTTCTTCCTCTTCAAAAATATCTACATATCTAGGGATATTTAAATTATATTCATTTTCTTTTATTTCAGACATTGGAGCAACATGGCAATATTTTTCTATCTCAACTCTATTTTTATAAGTTTCAATAATTTTATCAACATCTTCATCTCTTAATCTGTTTTGATTTTTTCCAGCTTCAAAATCTTTTGATGCATCAATGAATAAAATATTATCTTCATTTTCTCTACATTTTTTAAATACTAATATACAAGTTGGAATACTTGTTCCGTAAAATATATTAGCAGGTAGCCCAATTACTGCATCTAAATAGTTTTTCTCTTCAATTAAATATTTTCTAATCACTCCTTCTGAAGCACCTCTAAATAAAACTCCATGAGGGAGAACTACAGCCATAGTTCCATTATCTGATAATTGATATATCATATGTTGAATAAAAGCAAAATCTGCCTTTGATTTTGGTGCTAATTTACCATAAGCACTAAATCTTTCATCTTCTATAAACTTTGGATCAGCACTCCAATTTGCAGAATATGGAGGATTAGCAACAATTGCATCAAATTTCATATCTAAATGTCTAGGTCTTTCTAATGTATCATCATTTTTAATATCAAAATGCTTAAATGAAACTCCATGTAATAACATGTTCATTCGAGCTAAGTTGTAAGTTGTAGAATTAAATTCTTGTCCATAGTATGAACTTACCTTACATTCTTTACCTACTCTTAAAAGTAATGAACCAGAACCGCATGTAGGATCATATACATTTTGAAGTTTTGATTTATTTAATGTAACTAATTTAGCAAGAATTCTTGATACTTGTTGTGGTGTATAAAATTCCCCTGCCTTCTTTCCAGCTGATGCTGCAAAGTTTGAAATTAAGTATTCATATGCATCTCCTAAAACATCAATTTCAGCATCTTCATGATGAAAGTCTATATCATCAATTTTTAACATAATAGTTGAAATTAGTTTAGTTCTTTCTGCCTCTCCTCTACCCAATTTAGAGTTGTTTAAATCCATATCTTCAAATAGATTTTCAAAATCATCTTCTGATTCATTACCTAAAGTAGATTCAGAAATCATATTTACTGCTTTTGCTAACATTGATATATCAAATTTACCTGTCTTAATTAATTCAATTAAAGTACTCCATAAATAATCAGCATCTAAAAAATATCCAATATTAGAATCATTTATTAATTGTTGTTTCAATGCATCTCTATACTCTGTCTTTTTCCAGGCTTCTTCATACGTCATATTATCATCTTTCAAATAAATCTTATTAACATAATTAACAAGGTTTTCAGATAAATACCTATAAAATATTAATCCTAAAATATAATTTTTAAAATCATTAGCATCCATATTTCCTCTTAATGTATTAGCTATACTCCATAATTGTTTTTGAAGTTCTGCTTGTTGTGCTTGTTGTTTTTCATCTCTTGACATATTTTTTCCTCCTATAAAAAGTATTATTTACTCTTTTCATATATTATAATTAATTTAAACATATTTGGAAGTATTTTTATACGATCCAATTATTTTTTTTATAAAAGTATAAGAATTATCAAATAATTTAGATTTAGCTTAATTTTACATTCTAACTTCCAATTACATCCCATATTGTCAATATTCCAATAACTTTCTCACTATTTTTCCCAGAATTGGTAACCATAATACATTCTAATTTACTTTTATTTTTATATTCTTTAATAAATCTTTTAACAACATCATCATATAATGAATTTTTCGATTCGAAAATAACTCTACCATTCAAATTTTTCAAATTTATACATTCACGTATTTGATCAAATGTAGTATCCTCATTAATAATCATAAATTCATTCTTTAACAGAAAATCATATAAAGAATACTCACTAAAAATTCCAACTAATTTCCCATTCAAATCATCATATATTGGTATATGAGTATAACATTTATCATTCATTTCCTTCATTACAGATTTTACATTTGAACTTAGCGTTGCATCATATACCCCTTTCACAGATTTACTATTTAAAGTATACGGATGTTTAACTTCTTCTAAAATTATTTCAAATTTTTTTATAGTTTCATCTGTAAGATAAAAATAAATATCATCATTACTATGAAATTTAATATTTCTAATTTTAAGACAAAAATCAATAAAATCATAATTTTCAAAATAAGGGTTATATCTCAAATTATATAAATTATCAACACATGATTTTAAACCACTATAACCGTTTTTCTTATCATAAGTACAGTCAAATTTTATTCTCTTTTGTTTAGCCTTCTTTTGTGTTTCTTGGTCAAATTCTTTAAATAACTTATCAAATTTTTCACTATTACTCATACACTTCTCCTACACATATTTTTTGAAAATATTCATTATAAAAACTTTCACGTTGTCAATTAATGATATCTTTTTTAAAAATGGTGCATGAATTGCTTTTCCTATCATTTCATTAGGAAATATTCCACTATATTCATATTCATCAATTACTGCTTGAAGTACCTTTAAATCAATATCATTTTCTTGAGAAAATTTTTTAATTTCCTTCTCTCTTTCTTTATTCATATGTTCATTTAAAGCATCATCTATTGAATCATCTTCTTTTAATGCCGGTAATATAGTTTTTAAGAAACTCTTAATTAAATCTGCTTTTAAGAATAATTCATCATCTGTAATATTTGTTAATTTACTTTCAATATCTGCAATATCACGTTTCTTTTGTTCTTCATCTGTTAAATCAACATTTCTAATTAAATTAAGTATATATGAAACATTAATTCTATCTGTTTGAATTAATTCTAGTGAGAATGTAACATCATTTAAAATTGAACTTTTTTCCTTATCATTAGAAATTTTTCTGTATAACTCATAATATTTACTTTTATAATCCTCAAACATTTGAGTATTAATAACAGTATCATCATTATCTAAATCAAATTGATTAAATGTTTTTAAACTAACAAGTATTTTAGCAACATCTCTAAATGCTAAAATAAATTCTTTTATATCTTCTTCTCTTTCTAATTCATCAACACTATTAACCGTTGGAGTGATTTCTAACAACTTATCTACAGCTTTATTAAACTTATCTAGGTAAGTATCATATGGTGCCATTATTACGGTGTCAATACTATCAGTTTGAGAGAACAATTTAACAGCTTCATCTACTCTAGCTTTAGTAGTTCTATAACAAACTATATTTCCAAATGGTTTTGTGTCAGATTCAACTCTATTTGTTCTTGAAAACGCTTGAATTAAATCATGGTATTTAAGTGGTTTATCAACATATAAAGTATTTAATCTTTTAGCATCAAATCCAGTCAATAACATATTAACAACTATAACTATATCAATTTCTGTATTTTTTATTCTTTTACATATATCTCTAAAATATCCATCAAAATTGTGAGTAGAGAAATTTGTATTAAACATTTTGTTATAGTCTTCCATATATCTATCTAATACTTCTCTTGAATGTTCTGGATTTTTATCTAAATCTTCATTTGCTCCGTAAGTAAATATTGCTCCTATTTTTAAATCATGATTTATCTTTTTAAAAGCATCATAATATTTTATTAATAACGGTATTGAAGATACAGTAAATAATGCATTATATTTTCTATCTCTTGTTTTAATATTATGATGATCAATAATGTGCTGAGTAATTAAGCCTACTCTTTCATCTGCTAAGAATACTTCATCAGTATCTATTCCTTCCACCATAACATCTTCTTCTAATGCACCTGTATTTACTTCCATAAATTTTATATAATCAACGTTAAAACCTAATACATTTTCATCTTTAATAGCATCTTTTATTAGGTATGTATGTAAGCATTTTTCAAATATATCAGCTGTACTTCTACCATCTTGTGATGGATTTTCTTTAAATCTAGGTGTACCAGTAAATCCAAAGTATTGTGCTTTACTAAATGTCTTTGAAATCTGTTTATGCATATCACCAAATTGTGATCTATGACATTCATCTATTATAAATACTGTTTTTAAATCTTTATATTTTTCCATAATATGTGCATATTTAGGATTAGTACAAGCATTAGCCATTTTTTGGATTGTAGTTATAATTAATGGTTTAGAACTGTCTTTAATTTGTTCTATCAATTTGTCAGTTTGGTTAGTCATATCAACACAACCTGGATCAAATTTGTTAAATTCATCTAAAGTTTGTTTATCCAAGTCTTTTCTATCTACTAAAAAGAATACTTGATTGATAGAAGGTTCTAAAGAAAGAATTTGACTCGTCTTAAAAGAAGTAATAGTTTTTCCAGAACCAGTTGTATGCCATACATAACCATTATTACTTGTATCTAGTGCGCGTGATACAATATTTTCAACTGCATATACTTGATAAGGTCTCATTACCATCAACATTTTTTCTGTTTCATTAACAATCATATATCTTGCTATCATTTTTCCTATATGGCATCTATCTAAGAAAAATACACAAAATTGTTCTAAGTTATTAATTCTATCATTATTTATATCAGTCCAATAAAAAGTAAATCCATAATTTAACTCTTGATCTCCATTTGCAAAATATTTAGTTTCTACCCCATTACTTATTACAAATAATTGAATAAATTTATATAATCCTTGATAAGAATGCCTTTTATATCTCTTAATTTGATTAAAGGCTTCTTTCATATCAATACCTCTACGTTTTAATTCAACTTGAACCAAAGGTAATCCATTTATTAAAATAGTTACATCATATCTATTTGTATATTTTCCTTCAACAGTAGTTTGATGAGTTACTTGAAATATATTCTTACACCAATCTTTTGTATTGAATAGTTCAATATAAACAATACTACCATCATCTCTTTGAATATCTTGTTTCTGTCTTAATTCTTTTGAAGATTGAAAAACACCTTTACCAGATATTTTAACCATTAATTTTTCAAATTCTTTATCACTTAAATTTTTACCTTTAAGTTCTATTTTGTTATGAATATTGACTTGTTCTCTAAAATTTTGTTCCAATTCATTAACATCATTTATTACTACCTTAGAATAACCTTGCTTTACAAGTTGATCTATCATACGATCTTCTAGTCTTGCTTCACTCTCATATACTCCCATCATTACACCTACCAATCAATATATATTTCAATTATATCACGAAAATTGTCATTTTTTGGCTTATGTCCACCAAAAAAGAAGAAATTAATATTAACTTCTAATCATTTTTCTATTAATTTCTTCAATTTATTTATTTGTCTATTTAATAAAATACATAGTTTATTAATTCTATTATCTGAATATCCTGTTATATCTTGATACTCATGTAATAAATTATCAAACCATTCAGGAATATCTTCTAGTTTATTTATATCAATTCTTTTTATATCTTTTACTACTTTAATTATTTCATCAAATGGTTTAACTTCATAAAATAATTTACCATCACCAATAATATGCATTTCTTCTTCATCATAGTATTCAATATTTAAACTTTGACCATTATCAAATATTGGTGCTACATCTAACCATTTTAATGTATTAACATCTCTTATTATTCCAAAGTTATTAAGATGTCTATCTTCATTCATAATTAGAAAATCTAAAATATACATATTTTCTATTTTTTCTCTTGCATCTTTAATTCCTTCAGATTCAAGTTTTTTTATGTATTCTTCATAATCT
>CAVLBI010000087.1:0-23758 GCA_963661295.1 bacterium | reverse complement strand
CTTTTATATTATCAGTTGATGGGAATTTATATAAATTAGAATCTCAAATTATTAAGAAAAGTAGAGATGTTGTATATTTTACTAAGGAATCCAGTATAAAAATATATATGAAGAAAAATTTAATTTTAGAAAATTGTGATTATCTAGAAAATAATTCTTTATATATCATTTTACTTTCAGGCAATTTAGTTAAATATGGAGATGAAGGACGTACTAAACAAAGACATATTTCTACTAAACAAATATATAAAGGAGTACTTGATAATACTCAGTCTGATATTGATGGCTATTATGTATATGATATTTCTAATTTTATAAAAGAATTTAGTTTGGAATATTCAGATACTAATTTGAACAACATTTTCTTTACTACTTCTTCTTTAAGAGATTATCATTATTTAAAACAAAGAAATAATGCATATTATCATATACAAGCAATTAATTTACCATTTCAGAATATAGAATTTTATTATATAGATAAGGAGTTAAAGCATGAATAAAGAACCAGAAACTTACGAAGAGTTAATTAGAAAAAAAAGATGCATTGATTTAGTTAAGTATTATGAACTTAGTGAAGAAGATTTAGATGAGATATATAATTTTTTAGAAATATATCCTGATGGATCTGTTAATTGTGGGGAGAAGATTTCTCTTTTAAAGAAAGGAGAAACTACGCCATTTAAAATTGTTGATACAAAAAAGACAGCACCTTATATAGATGGTATTTTAATGGGAAATACTTATTTTAATATTATAAATCATTATGAACCTAGTAGTTATTCTGGTTATAGTGGAGGATCATCATCTAATAATAATAACAATAACAACAATAATAACAATAATAATAGGTAGGTAGTTATATGACATATATTTCTGATAAATATCAAAATGATAAATTAAATAAATTAAAAATTAATATAAAGACTAAATATATTGTAGGAAATAATATTTTAGAAAGAAATAGTAATAACTCTTATAATGATAATATAGAAAAGGGAATAATTGCACAGAAGGAGTATTATTTACAAGATAGGTTAATCTATACTGAAAATAAGTTTGATACTAGAATAGAATATTCATTTATTTCTAATAGCTCTGATAATAATTATGTATGTCCTAATTGTTCAGCTAGTTTTAAGTCTAGTGATAATAATTATAGTTGTCCATATTGCGGAACTTACTATAATATTGATTATACTGATAAAGATTTAGGTGGAAAGTATCACTATGATAGAGTATTAAGAAGTAATAAATATAGAATTATTACTGGGATAGTTGATATTATTATTTGTTTGATTCTTACGTATATTTTTATTAAAAATACTTCTAGAACTTTTAATGAATATGATATTTCTAAGATATTTATATATGGAGGTATACTTTCACTTATATTGTATTACTTTTTCTATATATTAGATGCTTATTTAGTTCTTGGACCAATAAAAAGATATAAAGATAAAATTAATCAGAAGCAGATTGAGTTTTGGAGGAGAACTAATATTGATAAAAAGAAGTTTTTTAATAACTTGAATTTTGAAATAAGAAAAAAATATTATAGTGATTCAAATATTATAGATTGCGATGTCATAGATTATGATGATTTTAGTGAGTATACAAAAAATGATATTTTATATGTAAAAGTTAAAGTTTATGTTAGAATTGTTGAATTTAAAAATGGTAAAATTATTTCTTATTATAAAGAAGATGATTTTGTATTAAAAAGAGTAAATAAGAAGATTATGGAAAATAGTGGAGATGTTAATATTATTAAGTGTTCTAATTGTGGCGCAAGTGTTGATGTTTTAAAAGGTGAATGTGAATATTGTCATACTAAAATTAATCCTATACAAGAATGGGTAATTGATGACTAATTTTTTAAATAATAAAAAGAATAGAATTAATTTCTATTCTGCAATTGTTAATTTATTGAAAAATCCGTTTGTATCATAGTCCATTGATAATTCATATTGTTGGATAATTATCACTTATTTGTGTCTACACACATTATTTGACAATTATCCCAAAAAAATAAGGCTAAATTAAAAAAATAGGAGTTGTTCCTATTTTTCTTTTGGTATTATGAAGTAGAAGTTACTACCTTTATCTTTCTTTGTTTTTACTCCATATTCATATTTATGAAGTTCAAATATATTTTTTACTATTGATAAACCTAGACCTGTTCCAACTAAGTTTCTCTTATGTTTCTTTTTATTTTTATAATATTTATCCCAGATATATGGTATATCTTCATCTTTTATACCTTTACCAGTATCTATTATTTCTACTAGTATTTGATTATTTTTATCAGTAATATTTACAGTTACTGTATTATCATCACCTGTATAGTTAATTGCATTATTGATTAGGTTATAAATAACTTGTTCTATTTTTTTCTTATCAGCGTTTATTATTACTTTCTTTTTATTTTTATTAAATATAAATTTATAGTTTTCTGTTTCTTGGTAGAGACTATATTTTTTTAGTATTTCTTCTGTTAATGCGACTAGGTCAAATTCTGTTAGTTCTAGTGTGTCTAGTGTTGTTTGCATTCTTGATAGTGTTAATATGTCGTTTACTAGAACTGTTAATCTATCTGTTTCAGAAATAATTGTGTTCATATCTTCTTTTTGTTTTTCTTTATTGTTTTCGTGTAGGTCCATACTCATTTCGGCGTAGGCTTTAATCATTGTAAGTGGTGTTTTTAAGTCATGAGATACATTTGCCATTAAATCTCTTCGATATTCTTCAGTTTTACTTAATTCATCTTTGGCATAATTAAGAGTTGAAGTTAAATCATTTATTTCAGTTATTTTACTTTTATTGTCAAAGTTAAAATCAAAGTCTCCTTTCGCAAGTTTTTTAGCTTTAGTGTTTATTTCTTTTATTGGGTTTGCGATATGGTTTGAAATAAAGTAGGCAAGAATATATGATAGTATTAAAACGAGAATTGTCATGATAGCTAACTGTTTAGTGATTAACTCTGTTATTCCGTTTACTGGTTTAATTGACGTATTTACAAAGGCATATCTATCATCATTTAATTTCATTGCGTAAACTATTGTTGTATCATCATCTCTATTTGTTAGTTCATATTGTTTTTCTTGATCGTCGCTTCTCATAAAATCAAACTTAAAGTATTCGGTTGTTTGTTTATTTGAAAGACAACCTTTACCAAAATATGTTGAATGATATAAGGAATCAAAGTTTTTATCTTCTATTTCAATACAAACACTCTTGTCGAGTGCAAGAGTGTTTATTATTTCATCAAAGTTTCTTTTATCTTGATATTTATTTATTTTTGTAGCGACTGCTTTTATATCATTTATTTTTTGTTTTTTATAAAAACTATTAAAAAATAAGAATTGGAAGATCCAGAAAAAAGACATTATTAATATTGAAAATATTACAAAGTATTTTAATATTACATTGTTTAAGCTATCCTTCATCTTCCACATACTTATAGCCAACCCCTCTTACTGTTTTAATGTTGTCTCTATATTTTCCTAAATTATTTCTTAACATTTTTATGTGTGTATCAACGGTTCTATCATCTCCAAAGAAATCATAGCCCCATATATTTGAAAGCAATTGCTCACGTGAAATGGCAATGTTTTTATTTTTAATTAAATAGGTAAGGATTTCAAATTCTTTCGGAGTGAGATTAATCATTTTATTTTCTATTTTAAGCGTGTGTGCAGAATAATTAATTTCTAAAGAATCAAATTTGTATATTGTAGGCATTTGTTTTGACGTTCTACTTAAAACTGCTTTGATGCGAGCTAATAACTCTTTTGGTGAGAATGGTTTAGTTATATAGTCGTCAATTCCTAAATCGAATCCAGATAATTTGTCATATTCTTCGCCTCTAGCGGATAAGACAATAGTAGGTATTCTTTTTTCGATTGGAAGTTCTTTAAGCATTGTAAAACCGTCCATCTCTGGCATCATTATATCTAATACCATTAAATCGTAGTCGTTGGTTTTTAACTTTTCTAAAGCTTTTTTACCAGATGAAGCTTCATCAGTTTCGTAATTACTATTAATACAATATTCTTTGATAACTGATCTTATTAAATCTTCATCATCAACTATAAGTATTCTCATTGAAATCCCTCCCTAATTACGTATATTATACAATAAATATGAAAATTAAGTGAAAATTTTGTTTATTTTATGTGACATTTAAATATTTTTTTAATCTTTTATAAGGATAAAGTGTTGTCAGGATGATATTTATTGATAGGGAGATGATGTATGAGTATATTCCTATTTTAAAGTTAGAAAGAATTATTAGAGATATTAGTCTTGATAAAATGCTTATAATTGAGGTTATAAAATTATCTTTACTTTTTCCCATAGCATCTAGTGAAAAAGATATGGGGGACTGAATGTATTCTAGAAGACAAATAGGGGCAAGTATTTTCATATACTGAGAACCAATGGTAGTTTTATAAATTATTTTCATGAAAAGGTCAGGTTTTAATGTTAGTGGTATTGTTACGAGTAGACCCATTGCTAAGGTTATATGAAGAGTTTGTTTTATTTTTCTTTTTATGTATACTAAGTTATTTTTTGTATATTCTTTTGAAACTAATGGTAGGAGTGCTTGGGATATTGCTAGGGTAAAGAATGATGGAAGGAGTATTAACGGTATTACGTAGCCTCCTATTACTCCATATTCTGTTGTTATATAGGAGATGGGATAGTTTTTACTTAAAAATTTAATTAAAATTATTGGTTCTAAGAAGTACGCAATACTTCCAATTAGTCTAGACATAGTATTTGGTACTGATATTTTTAAAGTGTCTTTTATATAGACTTTATTTGGAATAAAATCTTTTCTTTTTAGAGTTATTTGTTTTGGAAGAAAGAATATTAAGACAAGGGTTGATACTACTTCGCTAATAATATTAGAAAGAATTATATAACAGATGGTAATTTTTAAATTAAACTTTAAAAAATAAGGTATACCAATAATCATTAATATTAATCTAGTTATATTTTCTATAATATTACTTATAACATGAGGAAACATTTTCTCTTTTCCAAAGAAATAACTTCTACAAATAGCTGATATTGTTGTGAACGGTATTACTAAAGACATAGAAAGAATACTTATATAGAGATCTTTATTTTTTAAAAGAGTAGTACTAATATATTTTGCAGATATAATAATTAATATAATTAAAGATAAATTTATTACTAAAAGAATAGGTATTACAGAGAAGAATAAATTTTTATTATTTCTTGTATCTTCTGAGATTAGTTTAGATAAAGCCAGAGGAATAGAAAACGTACCAATATTAATAAGTAGAGAAAAAGTAGGAAGAACTAACATGTACATACTAAGACCCTTTGGACCCATTAATCTTGTCATGGTAATCTTTATGACTAGACTTAGAACTTTTGTTACTAATCCACCAATTAAAAGGATTATTGTTGATTTTATAAATTTTTCTTTCATAGTAAAATTTATGAAAATATTAAAAAAAATATATCATTATTAATATTTATATGATATATTTGATTAGTAAGATATTTGTCGATATTTATTGACAATTAATTGTAAATCGAACATAAGTAAAATTTTGTAAATATATTAGTAAAGTAAGGTTATTAAGTTTAGTTTAATATTTATAATGAGTTTCTATTATGCTAAACTTAATATAGTAGAGGTGGACATAATGAGAGATTTAATAGAGTTTTTAACATCACAGGAGATTATGATTGTATATGCAATAGCATTTGGGTTATGTGTTTTTTGTGTTATTAGTTATATAGTTAAGATTAATAGTAGTAAATATAGAATGAAGAATAATACTAGAGAGCTTAATAAGTTAGTTGGAGAGATTAAAGAGAAGACTAGTGAAGAAGAAGTTAGTTATTTAAGTGATAAAGAGGATAGTTTTCAAGAATTAGTTTTAGAAAATGTTACTAGTGTTGAAAATATTACTACTAATAATGATAAGAGTGTAGATGAAGCTAGTTCTGTTATTGAATTACTTGAAAGTACTGCTGAACTTCAAAGTACAGTAAATGATCAAAGTAATAGTCAAGAAGTAGAAAGTATTGAAGACTTAGAACCAATTATTATTGAACCAGTTGTTTCTTTAGAAAATAGTGTTAGTACTGTTGATACTAACAAGATAGAAGCAAGTAAAGTTGAAAAGCCTGAAGTAATTGCAAATGAAGGCGAGACAGAATTTATTTCTCAAGAAAAGGAAGAAAAACAAGAAGAAGTATTACAATATACAAGTGTTGAACCTAGTCCAGAAGATGCTAGACGTGAGTTAGATAGATTAAAAGAAGAGTTAATTCTTCAACAAGCTCAAGAAGATGAGATGGAAAATATAGCATTAAATAATTATGAAGAAGAACAAGAAGCTAACGCAATTATTAGTTTAGAAGAGTTAGTTAAAAAGAGTAAAGATATGTATGAAGCAAATGAACTTAGTCAATATGCAGATGAAGGAAATGAACCAATAAGTTTACAAGATTTAGAAAGAAAATTAGATAAGAAAGCTAGTGAATTAGAAGATACATTTGTTTTAGAAAATGTTGTACCTGAATCTGAACTATTAGAAACAGAGGAAGAAAATAATGAAGCAGTTATTGTTAGTTCTGAAGCAATTAAAACTAATACAGTAAATACAGTAAATACAGTTTCAACTCGTGAGATGCCAGAAATTTCTAGCGAAAGGAAATTTAAAAGTAGTCCAATTATTTCACCAATTTATGGAATTGAAAAGAAAGATGCGGATATGTCTCCTACAGAGTTAGAACTTGAAAATACAGCTAATTATGATAAACTTGATGAAGAAATTAAAAAGACTAATGAGTTCTTAATGACACTTAGAGAATTACAAAAAAAATTAGATTAATATATATAAGTTAGTAAGTAATTACTAGCTTTTTATTTTTTTGTAAATTTTTTTTAAAAACTACTAAACTTTTTTTTTGAACGTATTTTTATCTATGAATTTTTAAAATTTGTCTAGAGCAATTTTTAAAATTTGACCCCTAAAGTGACTCAAATTTTAAAAAATGGCGATTTGTGTTTCAATTTGTTTTCCTGTATATTAATGCCACGAAAGGGAGAAAAAGTGTACACAAATAATAATTAATTAGATGTATCCCTTTCAAAAATAAAATATTAAATACAAGGAGGGTAAAGGAATGAAAGAAATAGAGTTCCATAATGAATTTACAATAATAGGTCGAGTTATTAATAAGGAGGATGCATTAGTAGGTAATGATGGTTATGTAATGACTACATTATTATGTCCTAATGATATGGATTATAATATGGAACCTAATAAGGTTAATGTTTATATACCAGGACATGTATTTGATAATGTTAAGATTACTAATAAACTTGGTATTATTGGACATATAGAATTTAATAATGACTCTAATATATTAATTGCAGATTCTGTAGCATTTATTAAATAAGTCTTCGGGCTTATTTTTTTTCGTACAAATTACCTACAACTGTTGGATATCTAAATATAAGTAATGATTATTTGTTGACATTTAAAGGATAGAGTCATATAGTATACTGGTATACCGAATTAGTATAACGGTATATTTCATAAGGAAGTGAAAAAATGGATAAAAAGGAAGAAGTGATTAAGACAGCTAGAGAGCTTTTTACTAAATATGGATATAAGAAAGTATCTATGGATGAGATAGCTAAAAAGTCTGGAGTTACTAAAAAGACAATATATACTTATTTTAAAGATAAAGATTCAATGTTTTTATATTTTGTACAAGAAGAATTAAACTTAATGAGAGATAGTATAAAAAATGATGAATTAAGTAATATGAGTTTTGTTGATAATGTAGCTAAAAGTTTATATGAAATGCTTCTTATTCGTAAGAATAGTGAATTAATATCTACTATTTCTAAAGAGTTAAAAACTAATGAGAAAGCTCGTGAATTTTTAAATTTCTATGATGGGCAGATATTAAATTATATTGAGAGTAGGATAAGTGATGAGATTAGTAAAGGTAATATAAGACGAGTTGATCCTCATCTTACTGCGTTTATTATTTATAAAGTTTTCATTTCTGTTATGTTTGAATATGACAAAGAAATTAATGAAGAGAAGGTAACAAAACAAGTTACTTTAATACTAAAGGAAGGTTTATTTAATTAGGAGGTTTATTTATGAAAAATAAAAAATGGTTTAATTATGTTGTAGTGGCTGTTGTATTATTGATTCCATTTATTTATAGTTTCTTTTATTTAAAAGCTTATTGGAATCCATATGGTGAAGGTAATATTGATAATTTACCTGTTGCGATTGTTAATTCTGATAAGGGTGATAAAGGAGAAGTATTAATTAATAGTATTAAGGACTCTAAGAAATTAAAACTTAGTGTTGTTTCTAGTACTAAGGCAGATGAAGGATTAAATAGTGGTAAGTATTATGCTGTAATTACTATTCCAGAAGATTTTACATCTTCTATGGAGAGTGCTTCTACTACTAATAAAAAGCATGCGACTATTACTTATTCACCAAATCAAAAGACAAATTATTTATCTAGTCAAATTATTAATTCAGTTGTTTTAACAGTAGAGAAGAATCTTGATAATACAGTAAATTCTGAGATTGTTAATACATTATCTAATAATTTAGAATCAGTTCCTGATCAACTTGATACTATAAGTAATGGTTTTAGTGAATTAAATGATGGAACTAGTAAATTAGAAAGTGGTAGTAAGAGTTTAACAGATGGAGCTAAGACATTAAATAATGGTACTAGTGAAATTAAAAGTACTTTAAATAAATCTATTAATAGTTTAAGTCCTGAGTTAACTGATAAAGAAAAACAAGAAATATTAAATAGTTTAGCTAATAATAAAGATTTAAGTGATGAAAATATTTCTAATGCTGCACTTTTAGGATTACAACAAAATGAAAATTATATTGTATTAAAAAATAATTATACTAGTGGTTTAGTTTCATATAATGAAGGTTTAAGTAGATATCAAACTGGACTTGAGACTCTTAAAGCATATGGTATATCTGAAGATATTGTTAATAATTGTGCAAAAGATTCTAATAGTAGTGTTTATTGTCAAAATGAGGGTGTTGCGGCTTTAGTAACATCTAAGAAAACATTAGATAGTAGTAAGGCTACATTGGATAATTTAGGTGTAGTAATTTCTAGTATTGAAAGTGTTGCAAAACAAACTGCTGTTCAAACATCTAAGACTGTAGCACAACAAGTTGCATTACAAACTGCTGCATCTGTTAAGAGTAATGCTACTAATACTACAAAACAATCATTAACAGTATTACTTTCATATATTGATAAAGTAGATAGTGGAGCTAATCAACTATATAATGGATCTGTTACTTTAACAAATGGATTAACTACATTAAATAATAGTGTTAGTGAATCTCATAAAACATTAGATAGTAAAATTAGTGATACTAAAGAAGAAGTTAAGAAGGTAGATAAGTTAGCTGATTATAGTAAAGAACCAGTAGTAGCTGAAACTAAAGAAGTTAACAAAGTTACAAGTTATGGTACTGCATTTGCTCCATTATTTATATGTATTGGATTATGGGTTGGATGCTTAATGATGTTTATGGTATTATACTTCGATAAAGAAAAGAGATTTGGATTCTTAGGAGTAGATAGTAAAAAATACTTAAAGAGAACATTAGCTTATCAAGGACTTGCAACTCTATCTGGTTTAATTCTTGGATTCTTATTACAATTATTCTTAGACTTTGATATTCAAAACTATTTATTATATTATACAAGTATATCTTTAATTGCTAATTGCTTCTTAAGTATAATAGAATTCTTAATTGAGAATTTTAAAGATATTGGTAAGTTTATTGCTTTAATTATATTGGTATTACAACTTGGAGCTAGTGGTGGTACATTCCCAATAGAAACCGTTACTAAAGGATTTAGATTCTTAAATCCATGCTTACCAATGACTTATACTATTAAGTTAATGAAAGAGTCATTAATTAGTATTGAGAGTGGTTTATTAACTACAAACTTTATGGTTGTACTTGGAATATTTGTTATATTCTTTGGATTAAATATAATACTTAGTATTTATAGACAAAAGAAGAATGGTTAAGTGTAAAGAGAAAATGACTTTTAGCGTTATTTTCTTTTTTTTTTATAAAAAGTCTTGACTTGGAGTTAAGTCCAGAGTGTATTATGTATTTAGATTGATAGTAAATTACTATTTATCTATTAGTTTAAGTGGATAGGAGGCATTATGACAATAAAAGAGGTTTCTTCAATGTTTGATTTAAGTCAAGATACACTTAGGTTTTATGAGAAGAAGGGGCTTATTGGACCTATTATGAAGACAAGTGGTGGAATTAGAAATTATAGTGATAATGACTTGAAGAGGATTGAATTTATTAAGTGTATGAGGGGAGCGGGATTACCTGTAGATGTACTTAAAAAGTATGTTGATTTGTTTGAATTAGGTGATGCTTCTTTAAATGATCGAAGAAAGATATTAGAAGAACAAAAAGAAATATTAAAGGAAAAGATTGATAGAATGCAGGAAGCATATGATAAGTTGACTTATAAAATTAATCTTTATAATTCTGGAAATTTAGAGAAGTTATTAGATTCTTCTAAGAAATAGAATGGAGGTATATATGAAGAGTTTAGTTATTTATTTTTCTCATACTGGAGAAAATTATATGAGTGATGGTATTAGAAATATAGAGAATGGTAATACAGAGATAGTTGCGGAGTTTATTAGTAAGGTAACAGGATCTGATTTATTTAAAGTAGAACCAGTTAATGAATATCCATATGATTATCATGAATGTTGTCGCGTTGCGAAGGTTGAATTAAATAAAGATATTAGACCTGATGTTAAGAATAAACTTAATAATATTAATGATTATGATGTTATTTATATTGGTGGACCTGTATGGTGGGGTCATTATCCATGTTGTATGTTTTCCGTACTTGAAGGATTAGATTTTACTGGAAAGATTGTAAAACCATTTACTACTCATGAGGGATCTGGACTTGGTAATGTACTTGATGATATTAATAGATTTTGTAAGGGAGCAACAATTGATGTGGGATTAGCAATTCGTGGTAGTAGTGCAAGTAATTCTAAGAATATAATTGAGGAGTGGTGTAAGTAATGAAAAAATTAGTCGTTTATTACAGTTATACTGGTAATACTAAAAAGATTGCCGAAGAAGTTAAGAATAAATTAAATTGTGATATTTTGGAACTTGAACCGGAGATTTCTTTTTCAGATGATTATGATGAAGTAGTTGAAGAGTATCAAAATAATTCAATTGATAATAAAGAAGTACCAATAAAGGATGTTAATGTTAATTTAGATGAGTATGATGAGATTATTATTGGATCACCTGTTTGGTGGTATACGATAAGTCCAGTTGTCGTTACTTTTTTAAAGAAATATGATTTAAGTGGTAAGAAGATATATCCATTCGCAACTAATGCTGGATGGCTTGGAAAGACATTTAAAGATTTTAGTAAGTTATGTCCAAATAGTGAAGTAGAAGATGGTATGAATATTTTGTTTGAAAGTTATAGTGATAAATTAAGAACTAATATGAGTGAAATTGATGAGTGGATTAGTAGATTATAATATATAAAGGATGTGATTTAAATGATTAGATATAGTAATGAAGAGGGATTCATTAAGCCTATGGGAATTAGGGATAAGAATGATACTAGGAATGAAAAGGTAATTTTACCAAGAACTGCAATTGGTGTTTTTTCTATTAAACTATTAGAAAGTATGGTAGAAAGATTTAATTGTGAGAAAGTTGGATATTTTGGTGGAGCATCTTTTCATAGACCAGTTTATGTAATGAAAAATAATAATAAAGAATTTGTTCTTTTTAATGCTGGTATAAGTGGAGCTTGGATAAGTAGTGATATTGAGGAATTAAATTATAATGGTGTTTCTAAATTTATTATTTTTGGTAATTGTGGGGTACTTGATAAGAGTATAGAAGATTGTCAAATAATAATTCCTAATAGAGCTTTTAGAGATGAGGGAGTAAGTTATCATTATTTACCTGATTCTGAAAGTATAGAATTATCTTCTAAGTATAGAGATGAATTTATTAAAATTTTAGAAAAAAATAATTTTGATTATGTTGAGGGTGCAACTTGGACAACTGATGCTTTTTATAGAGAGACTAAGGATAAAATTGATTATTTTAAGAGTAAAGGAGCTATTTGTGTAGAGATGGAAGGATCTGTAATAGCTGCTGTTTGTAAAAGAAAGAATTTAGACTATTTTACTTTCTATTATGCTGGAGATAATTTAGATTCTGTAGAATGGGATAGAAGAAGTATTAGTCAAGAAGCAAACTTTGAGAAAAAAGAAGTTGTACCATTACTTGCGATAGAATTAGCGGAAGTAATTGATTAATTAGTATTGCAAGTATAAAAAAAATAGAATAATAAGATAGAGGAGATGTTTATATGGATAAAACTTTAGTATGTTATTTTTCAGCTACTGGTACTACTAGAGAGGTAGCATTAAAAATTTCGGATGTTATAAAGGCTGATGTTTTTGAGATTGAAGCAACTGATAAATATACTAGTGCTGATTTAGATTGGACTAATAAGAGTAGTAGATCATCAGTTGAAATGGCTGATGAGTCTTCAAGACCTAGTATTAAAAATAAGGTTAATAATGTTTCAGATTATAATAATATTGTGATTGGTTTTCCTGTGTGGTGGTATAGAGAACCTAGTATAATAGATACTTTTATTGAAGAGAATGATTTGTCAAATAAAAATGTTTATGTTTTTGTTACATCAGGTGGTTCTACTGTTAATGGAAGTTTTGATAGTTTGAAAAAGAAATATCCTAGTATTAATTTTATTTCTGGTAAAAGATTAGGATTAAATGTTAGTGAAGATGAAATATTAAATTGGATAAATAATTAAAGAAAAGAGGTTATATTTATGATTAAACAAACTGCTGGACGTGATGCATTAGGAGAGTTTGCTCCTAACTTTGCACATTATAATGATGATATTTTATTTGGAGAGAACTGGAATGATGAGGCAATTGATTTAAAGACTAGATGTATTATTACTGTTGTTGCGCTGATGTCTTCTGGAATTACTGATAATTCACTTAAATATCATTTAGAAAATGCTAAGAAGAATGGTGTTACTCGTGAAGAAATGGTTGGAGTTATTACACATACGGCATTTTATGTTGGTTGGCCTAAGGGATGGGCTGTATTTAATTTAGCTAAGGAGGTATATGGAAATGAATAAAGAAGAATTTGATAAAGTAAATGTGTTTGGATTAGGAGAAGCTAATACTGCTTATGCTCAGTATTTTATTGGTAATAGTTATTTAAATCCATTAACTGATCCTAAAAAAACTGTATTTTTAGCAAATGTTACATTTGAACCAGGATGTAGAAATAATTGGCATATTCATCATGCTAAGAGTGGTGGAGGACAATTACTTGTTTGTACTGCTGGATATGGATGGTATCAGGAAGAAGGAAAAGAGGCTATTAGCTTAGAACCTGGTATGGTTATTACAATTCCTGCAAATGTTAAGCATTGGCATGGTGCTAAGAAAGATTCTTGGTTTAGCCATATAGCTGTTGAAGTTCCTGGAGTTGAAACATCTAATGAATGGTGTGAAGCAGTAACTGATGAAGAATATGATAAATTAGATTAAGGAGATGACAAGGTGTATTTAGAGAAAATAAAGGGACCAGAAGATATAAAAAAATTAAATATTAATGAACTTAGTGTACTTGCTGATGAGGTTAGAAGTGCATTAATAAATAAAATAAGTAAAGTAGGAGGACATAAAGGACCAAATTTAGGAATGGTTGAGATGAGTGTTGCTCTTCACTATGTTTTTAATTCACCAGTAGATAAACTTGTGTTTGATGTTTCACATCAGAGCTATCCTCATAAGATTCTTACTGGCAGAAGTAGGGCTTTTACTGATGATGAACATTTTCATGATGTGACTGGGTATACTAATCCTCAAGAAAGCTCTCATGATATGTTTAAGATAGGACATACTTCTACTTCTATTTCTTTAGCTTTAGGACTTGCTAAGGGAAGAGATTTAAATAATGAGGTGTCTAATATAGTAGCAATTATTGGAGATGGTTCTTTATCTGGAGGAGAAGCTTTAGAGGGATTAGATACAGGTGGAGAATATAATAAAAATTTAATTATTATTGTTAATGATAATGATCAAAGTATTGCAGAAAACCATGGTGGTTTATATAAAAACTTAAAAGAATTAAGAGAAAGTAATGGGCATGCTAAAAACAATTTATTTGAAGCTATGGGACTTGAATATCATTATTTAGATGATGGTCATAATATAGAAGAGCTTATTAATTTATTTGAAAGTGTTAAAGATATTGATCATCCTGTTGTTTTACATATTCATACTATTAAAGGAAAAGGACTAAAGTATGCTGAAGAGAATAGAGAAGCATGGCATGCAGGTGGACCTTTTAATGTAGAGGATGGTAGTCCTAAGTTTGTTAGTGAAAATGATACAACTGTATTTGATAGTTTGAAAGAATTATTAGATAACAATAATAAAGCTGTTGTTGTTAATGCAGGAACTCCTATGGTTTTAGGATTTACAAAAGGTGTTCGTGAGGAATATGTTGAGAGAGGCCAATTTGTTGATGTAGGAATTGCGGAAGAAAATGGTGTTGCAATGGCAAGTGGAATTGCTAAGAATAATGGTACTGCTGTATTTGGAACATTTGCTCCTTTCTTTCAAAGAACTTATGATCAAGTTTCGCATGACTTATGCTTGAATGATAATCCAGCAACATTACTTGTATTAAGTGCTGGTGCATATGGAATGAATTCTGATACACATTTAGCTTTATGTGATATTCAAATGTTTGCACATATTCCAAACTTGATATACTTAGCTCCATCTACAAAAGATGAATATAGAAAGATGTTTAAATATGCAACTAGTCAAAAAGAACATCCAGTTGGAATAAGAGTGCCAGCAGTATTTTCTAATATGCAAGATAATGATAATACAGATTATTCGATTACTAATAAAAATAAAGTTTTATTAAAGGGTAGTAAAGTAGCAATATTTGCGATTGGTAAAATGGTTGATATGGCAATTGAGGTTGCTCAAGAAATTAAGAGTAAAAAGAATATTGATATAACTGTAGTTAATCCATTATTCTTATCTGGACTTGATAATGATTTACTTGATGAATTACTAAATGATCATGATATAGTTATTACTCTAGAAGATGGAGAATTAATGAGTGGATATGGACAAAATATTGCATCTTATTATGGAGATAGTAAAATGCTTGTGAAAAACTATGGTATAACTAAAAAGTTCCATACTGATTTTGAAGCGGAAGAGCTATTAAAAGAGAATGGAATGTCTGTTTCAAATATAGTTAATTATATTTGTGAAAAGTTAGATAAATAAATTTTAAATATTAAATAATTAATTAGAACTTATCAATTTGATAAGTTTTTTCTTATATATTTTTTTAAAATTAATATTATTTATTGTAGCAGATTTTCAATTTTATTTTTTAAAGATTGTCCAATTTTCAAAATTACCATTTTTATCGCTTTGTAAATTACAAATTGCTTTAAAAATCTTGACAAATTGTTCCTTTGCGATTAGGATAGTGTGCTAATTCAGGGGGATTATTTATCTATTACTGTTGATGGTGTTAAGACTTTTAAAATGAACGGTAGTGTTACTTTTAAATGTTCTGATGGTACTAACTTTGGTATTTTCTTTAAAAATGGTACTAATGCTAATTTAACTATCGATGGTGATTTAACTATTTCTTCATATAAAGAAGGAATATTTGTTTCTGATGATTCTAATGTTACTTTATTTTTAGCTAATAATACTAAGTTTTCATTAGTTAATTCTTTAGAAACAGAACAAAACAATGGAAATGGTATGTGGATTGGATATAGAACAATCTTTAATTTAATTGGTAATAGTGGTTCTAGTTTTATTGCTAGTAACAATGCTGTTGCAGGTATTAATGTTATGGCAAATGCAAATGTTACTCTTAACTTTAATAATATGACTTTAGTTGATATGAGTAATAATGTTAAGGCTAGTGGTTATCATGCTGGTATGGAAACTGGGTCTGCTAATACATTAAACTTTAATAATGTTCAAAAAGTTACAATGAATAATAATGGAGTAGATGCTGTATGTTTCTCAAGCGGAGGAAATACTGCTGCATTAAATATTATTAATTCAAAAAGTGTTTCAATGACTAATAATAAAAGTTGGGGAACTAATGGAGGAGACATTAAAGTTATTAACTCATATTTAAATATTAGTAATAACTCTGATGGTCCTTGGGCTAATGTTACATATACTGCATCTAATATGTATGCAAACAGTTTATATGTAGAAAGCTCAACAATTGATGCAAATAACGGTGGAGCAAACTCAGGTATTTGGGTTGAAAATACTGCTACAATTATAGGTTCTACAATAAATGCTAATAGTAATGGACAAAAAGCTTATGGTAATTATAACTATAGAGATGATAGACCTTATTATCAAGGAGATTATCCTTGGAATACTGGTACTGGTATAGGTTTCTGTGGAAATGTAACTATAACTTCATCTACTATTAATGCTAATGAAAATGGTGGAGCTGGAATTGCTTTCTATGGAACTACTATAAGTGGATTAGCAAATGTTGAAATTACATCTTCAAAATTAACTGCTAATAATAATGGTGTTTCACCTAACTTTACAATTTACGAAGAAGGAAATGGAATTAGAAATTGGAAATTGGAATAGTTCTTACTATGAAGGTAGAAGTGGTTTCAATGTTGCATTTGCTTCAGGAATTGCTGTAGTTAATGCTGAACTTAAAGTAAGTAACAGTACTATAATGTTAATGGATAACAAAGAAAATGGTATTGGATATCATCAAGCATATGATGGTAAAGTTATTGTTGATGGTGAAACAATTGCCGCAATTTCTACAAACGATGAAGAATTACAAAAAGAAATAAAGGGTTCTAACTCAGGTCAAGAAACTATAGTATTATCTGGTTAATTACAAGGTAATCTTGATAATATGGATGGAGAATATGGTGATGAATGGAATGGTACTAAGAAAGATGATGAAACTTATGTTGGACCAATTAATAGTGATGGTACTAAATTAACAGAATTTGATGTTAATAAAGAAATAAATAAGATTTTATATAAAGATTCTAATAAATTTACTTATTATGATCCTAATACAGGTACTAAATATGATTATGTATTTAAATATAATGATGATAGTACTGATTTAACTGGTGAAGGTAATAATGCTTATCTTTGGACACCTGCATCTTTACTTCATTATGATGCAACAGAAGGTTTAATTAATTACTTAGGTACAGCTGGTGTATTAAAATTTGGTAATAGTAAAGTAATTCAAAGAGATTTATTCTTAGCTGGTCTTGGTACTAGATATACACAAGATGTTACTATTTATGGTAACTGTATGGCTTTAGCAGAAAAGATTTTAGCTTCTGCTTCACGTGAAGGTTATGTTTTCTTAGGATGGTATATAGCAGATGATAGTGAACTTGCTAAGAAGTATGCTGAAGAAGGAAACTTTGAAGAATTATATAAATTATTAAATACACAATTTACTGATATGACAAATTTAGAAATAGATGGTGTTCCTGTTAGCAAATTAACTATTTATGCTAAATGGGCTAAAGAAGAGACTGGTAAGACAGAAGGAAGAGATGAAATAACTCCTCCTAATACTGGAGTAGATTTTAATAATAATATTGAATTATTATTTGTATCTTTAATTTCTGCTTTAGGTTTAGCTGGTGTATCTAAATTAGTATTTATTAAAAATGAAATCTAGGAGTTTGATTTCCTAGATTTTTTTTGTAGAATATGCTAGAATTCGTTGAAAAATCTTGACTTTCGATATAACAACAATTAGAATAGTAAGCACTTTCTATGGAAGTGTATGGGAGGATATAGTATGAAAGGTAGAGGCAAATTACCTAAAAGAATATTTACTTCTTTAGGTATAGCGTTTGTTATGATTTTATCTATTTTCACTAATGCAGCTAGTGATCCTGGTGAAATTAATTTAACAAAGAGTGCTGAAAGAAAAGATGATTATGGTAGAGAGTCTACTGTTTCATTAGCTATTAATGCCAATAACTATACTACTAAGAAGAAACTAGATATTGTACTAGTACTTGATGGATCTGGTAGTATGAGTGAAAGCGTTAGTAGATTTGATCGTGGATCTAGACTTGATGCCGCAAAAAACTCAGCTAATACATTTATTACTAAATTAATGGATGGTCAAAACGATGTTCAAATTGGTTTGGTTGAATTTGGTACTAATGTTAGAGATGTTTTGAGTTTAACTAGTAATAAAAATAGTGCTACTAATTTTATTAAAAATAAGTATGATGATGATGGTGGTACTAACTTACAAGAAGGAATAGAAAAGGCTCATGAATTATTAAAAAATGGGGCAAGAAGTGATGCTAAACAGTTAGTAGTAATATTAACTGATGGAGTACCAACATTTTTTGGACCAGCTAGGTTTAATAGTTACTATGGATATGTTCCTTGTGGTGATGGTTACGCTGATAGCTTATCTAGTCATCAGAGAGAATGTGGTAACATAAAACCTAGTCAAGCTGCAAAAAATGAACTTGATTCTTTAAAGAGCGATTATAAACAAGCAGATGTTTATACTATTACATTTGGAGATGAAAGAGAGGCTGCTGATATTCTAGCAAAAGTTAATGAGAAAAATGATGATCCTTTATATGAAAATTATGAAGCATTATCAGAACTTGAATTATCAAATCTTTTTGATAGAATATTAAATCAAACAATAGATACTATTGGTAGTGGTAGTGTTGTTACAGATACTATTCCAAGTACTTTTAAGTTAACAGATGAAGCTAAAAAAGAACTTGAAAGTAAGGGTGTTAAGTATGTTGAGAATGAAGATGGAACAACTACTTTAACATGGAATGTTGGAACTATTAAAGCAGATACTGAGTATAGATTAACTTATGATGTTGTTGCTGCAGATGATTATCATGGTTCAATGTATACTAATACAAAAGCTACTCTTAGTACAAGAGTAGGAGCAGATAATCCTAAGTATGAAGGAAAAACAGATATTAAATTAGATTTTAATAAACCAGTTACAGAAGTACCTATTATTACTAGAGATGATAGTTATTCTGGATATGAAAATGAGACAGTAACTGGTTCAATTTTAGATAATGATTTAAATAAAATAACTGAAACTGATAAAGCTAATAAAGATGATGTAGTTGAAGTTAGAGATACTTTAATTATAAAAGAGACTGATTCAGTAGTTAAAAATAGTGATGGAACTTATAACATCTATGGGGATGGAGAGTTACAAGGAGTTTTAACTATTGATAATGATGGTAAATTTGATTTTGTACCAAGCAATGGTTTTACAGGGGATGTTAAATTCAATTATAGTATTGATACTGATGTAATAACTAATGGTATTGAAGATACAGTATATAGTAATACATCTACTGTAACTATTACTATTAAAGGTAGAGCTAAAGTTAGTATTAGTGGTATAAAGACTTGGGATGATAATAATAACCAAGATGGAAAAAGACCAAGTAAAATTATAATTAACTTATTACAAAATGGTACTAAGATTGATTCAAAAGAAGTTACAAGTAAAGATAACTGGAGTTATGAATTTACAAATCTTCCTAAGTATGCTTATGGTCATGAAAATGATAGTGAGTATGAAAATAAATATACTATTACTGAAGATGAAGTAGATGGTTATACTACTATAATTGATGGTAATAATGTTAAAAATACTCATGAAGTAGAAAAAATAAGTATTGAAGGTACTAAAACTTGGAAAGATTATAATAACCAAGATGGAAAGAGACCTGAATCAATTACTATTAATTTAAAAGCTGATGGTAAAGTAGTTGCTAGTAAAGAAGTAACAGAAGCAGATGGATGGAAATATTCATTTACTGATTTAGATAAATATAGTAATGGTAAAGAAATAGAATATACTATAAGTGAAAATGCTGTTAAAGATTATAAAACAGAAGTTAATGGATATGATGTTACTAATATTCATGATAAAGAATTAACTGAAGTTAAAGTTGAAAAGAAATGGAATGATGATAATAACCGTGATGGTATTAGACCTGATTCTATTAAAGTAAAATTAATTGCTAATGGTGAAGTAATTAAGACTGTTACTATTAAAGCTAGTGATAACTGGACTTATACATTTACTAAACTTGATAAATATAGTGATGGTGAAGAAATTAAATACACTGTTGAAGAAGAGAATATTACTGGATATGAATCAGATGTAAATGGTTATATAATTACTAATAGTCATGAGATAGAAAAGACAAGTATTAGTGGTACTAAGACTTGGAATGATAATAATAATCAAGATGGAATTAGACCTGATAGTATAAAAGTAAGTTTAAAAGCTAATGGTGAAGTTATTTCTACAAAAGAAGTAACTGCAAAAGATAACTGGAAATATACATTTAGTGATTTACCAGTATATGAAAATGGTAAGAAGATTACTTATACAATTAGTGAAGATAAAGTTGATGGTTATACTGATAAAGTAACTGGTTATGATATTACAAATACTCATAAGACAGAGACTACTGATATAACAATTAATAAGATTTGGAAAGATTCTTCTAATAATGATGGAATAAGACCAGATTCTATTAAGATTAATTTATATGCTAATGGTAAATTAGTAAAAGATGGAGTAATTGTTACTGGTAATGGTGATAATTGGTCTTATACATTTAAAAATTTACCAATGAATGAAAATGGTAAAAAAATTAATTATACTGTAACAGAAGATACAGTTACTGGTTATGAAACTAATATAGATGGTTTAACTATTACTAATAGTCATGATAAAGAATTAACTGAAATTAAAGTTGATAAGAAATGGAATGATGATAATAACCGTGATGGAATTAGACCAGATTCTATAAAAGTTAAATTAATTGCTAATGGAAAAGTTATAAAGACTGCTACTGTTAAAGCTAGTGATGATTGGACTTATACATTTACTGGACTTGATAAGTATAGTGATGGAAAAAAAATTAAATATACAGTAGAAGAAGAGAATATTACTGGATATGAATCAGATGTAGATGGTTTTGTAATTACTAATACTCATGATATTGAAAAGACATCTATTAAAGGTAAAAAGACTTGGATTGATAATAATAATCAAGATGGAATTAGACCAGAATCAATTACTATTAATTTATTAGCTGATGGAGATGTTATTTCTACAAAAGAAGTAACTGAAGCTGATGGATGGAAATATACATTTAGTGATTTACCAGTATATAAAAATGGTAAGAAGATAACTTATACAATTACTGAAGATAAAGTAGATGGTTATACTGATAAAGTAACTGGTTATGATGTTACTAATACTCATATAACAGAGACTACTACAGTTACAATTAATAAGATTTGGGATGATAATTCTAATAATGATGGAATTAGACCTGATTCTATTAAGATTAATTTATATGCTAATGGTAAGTTAGTTAAAGAAGGAGTAGTTGTTACTGGTAATGGTGATAAGTGGTCTTATACATTTACTGATTTACCAATGAATGAAAATGGGGAAAAGATTAATTATACAGTAACAGAAGATAAAGTAACTAATTA
This sequence comes from bacterium, assembly GCA_963661295.1. Classification (GTDB taxonomy): domain Bacteria; phylum Bacillota_I; class Bacilli_A; order RF39; family UBA660; genus UBA3789. Next base: position 1,992 of record CAVLBI010000087.1, on the reverse strand, counting down.
TGAAACTAAAATAGATGGATTAACAATTACTAATAGTCATACTAATGAAAAAACAAGTATTAGTGGTACTAAGACTTGGAAAGATAATAATGATCAAGATGGATTAAGGCCAGAATCTATTAAAGTTAGTTTAAAAGTTAATGGTGAAGTTATTTCTACAAAAAAAGTAACTGCTGAAGATGATTGGAAATATACATTTACTGATCTTGATAAGTATAGTAATGGAAAAGAAATTAATTATGAAATTACCGAAGATGAAGTAGAAGGTTATACTGGAGTAGTAACTAGATATGATATTACTAATACTCATAATCCTATTAAAACTTCATTACCTGTTTCTAAGAAGTGGGTAGATAGTAATAACCAAGATGGAATAAGACCAGATAGTATTACAATTGATTTATATGCTGATGGTGTATTAGTTCCAAATAAGACTGTTACTATAAAAGATACTGATAATTGGAATTATACTTATACTGATCTTGATAAATATAGTAATGGAAAAGAAATTAATTATACTGTTAGGGAACATGAAGTAAAAGATTATACTACTAATTATGATGTTACTGATAATGGTATAAACATTATAAATACTCATAGTCCTAGTGAAATAGTAATAAGTGGTACTAAGACTTGGGATGATAGTAATAATAATGATGGTTTAAGACCTGATTCTATTACTGTTAAATTAAGTGGTAAAGTAGGAGATACTGAAGTAGTTAGTAGAGTTACTACTGTAACAGAAGAAGATAACTGGAATTATTCATTTACTGAATTACCAGAATATAGTAATGGAAGTTTAATTTCTTATACTATTAGTGAAGATGCAGTTGTTGGATATAATACTTCAATTAATGGATATAATATTACTAATAGTCATACTAATGAAAAAGTAACTATTGAAGGAATTAAGACTTGGGATGATAATGATAACCAAGATGGAATTAGACCAGATTCAATAAAGATTAATTTATTAGCTGATGGTGAAATTGTTGAAAGTAAGATGGTTACAGAAGATGATAATTGGAAATATACATTTACTGATCTTGATAAATATAGTAATGGAAAAGAAATTAATTATACAATAGAAGAAGTAGATGTTACTACAGGATATACTGCAACAGTAAATGATTATAACGTTACTAATTCACATACTCCTGAGACATTATCTTATACAGTTAGAAAAGACTGGAATGACTTTAATAATAATGATGGAATAAGACCAGATAGTATTAATGTATCAATTAAAGCTAATGGAATAGTTAAAGAAACAATAACTTTAAGTGATGAAAATAACTGGACTTATACATTTAGTGAATTACCTCGTTATGAAAATGGTATTGAAATAGAATATTCTATCGTTGAAGATGAAGTTAAAGGATATGTATCAACTCTTGAAGAGGGAAGCTTAGATAGTGATAATAATATTACTACAGTAATTACTAATACTCATGAAATAGAAAATAAAGAAATAATTATTACTAAGACTTGGGTAAGTGATGGAACTGTTTATCAACCAGATTCAATTAGTGTATCAATTTATGCAGATGGTGAATATTTATATGATATAATAATTACTAAAGAAATGAACTGGACTTATGTATTAAATAATTTACCTAAATATAAGGATGGTAAAGAAATTAACTATACTATAAAAGAAAAGAGTGTAGATGGTTATACTACTGCATATGATGGTTATAATATTATTAATATAATGATTCCTGTAGAAGGAGAAATAGATCCTCCTAAGACTGGAATTAATAATACTAATAATAGTGATTTATTATATTTAATATTATCAACTATTGGAGCTTTATCTTTAGGATTTAGTTTTAAAAAGAAATATAATAATTAAATAAAAGAATCCTTATTGGATTCTTTTAGAGTATAGGGGGTGATTAGAATGAGTAAGAAAAAGAAAATTATTTATATAATTATAGTATCTTTTATAATTATAGGTAATTTAATTTGGTACTTTAACTTTAGTAATAC
>CAVLBI010000086.1:0-20486 GCA_963661295.1 bacterium | reverse complement strand
GTTAAAACATATGACATAAAGTCTGGTTTATTTATATCTATAAAGTTCCACCAAAAATAAAATATAAGAACAATAATATTTTCAATTGCGATTATTGGACCTATTAAATCACTCATTATTATATTTTTTTTCTTTTTTTCTTTTACACTTTTCACACTATCACCCTTACCTTTTATTTATTCTTTATGATTTCTTTTAATTCTTCTTCTACCCTTATATTTAGATTATCTATTATTTTTTGATTAAAGTAAAGACTTTTATTTAAATTTGATTGATTTTTTAGATATTTATCTTTCCATTTTAATAATTTATCTTTAGTTATATTTTTTATTTCTATATAGTTATTACTACTATTTAATATATCATTTATTAGAGATTGATCTTTAAAACTATATTTATCCATGTCTGACCATTTTATATACCAGTAATCTCTTTCTTCATAGTCATTTAATATTTCTTGATGTATTTTTTCTTCTAAATATTCATCATATACAATATCCGTTAGTATATGAATTGTGTATCCTAATAGAAAATCATTATTTATTTTATTTTTTGTTTCCTCGTAAAATATTTTTAAGTTTTCTTTCCATATATTTAAATCTTTATCTCTTATATGTGATGTCCATCTTTCTTGTTTTGATGCAAAGTGTTCTACATTTACTGCGTCTGGTGCCATTAATCCTAGATAAAATTCATATGATGAGATATTTAATTTTTTTGATAAGTAATATCCTACTTCTTCATGAACTACTGTATTAGGCATTTTTCTTACCTTCTTTCATTACTCCATTTTCAAATGATATTCTTTGAACTATTGTTAGGGCAGCAATTAAACAAATAGTAAAACTTCCTCCATAACTCATAAATGGTAATGGTACACCAGTCATTGGCATCATACCCATAATTCCCATTAGATTGACTGCTACATGTAGGAAAATATAGGCAGCAACTCCGTAGCAGATAACTGCTCCTCTATTGTTTGGACAACTTCTACCTATAATTAGAATTCTTAATAAGATAAACATGTATAAAAGTATTAATATAACTCCGGCTACTACACCTAACTCTTCTACTATTATGGCATAAATAAAGTCAGTATACGGTTCTGGCAAATAAAGATATTTTTGAGTTGAATTACCAAGACCTACTCCAGTTAGACCACCATTATTGATTGCGATGTAACAGTTACAGACCTGGTTTCCATCACTCATTATTCTAGAACATGGATTTTTATAATTAAATCTTTGAAGCTGTCTATCTAGTAAGGCTCCTCTTCCTGTACCTACTAAAACCATGTAGGCAGCTCCAACAATTCCTAGAACTACAAATATTGTTTTATATTTAATCTCTTTAGATATTGGAACTGATAAAAATATAATACCTACAATGGCACAAAATATTATTGTTGTTCCAAGGTCTGGCTGTAAGAATATTAAGGCTGCAATTAATAAACATATTCCTATTGGAAAAAGACTTGTTGTCCATTTATTCAACTTCTTTTTATTTTTGTCATAATAGGTTGCTAAGAAGACTATAACAATGATTTTTATAAATTCACTTGGTTGAATACTAAAAAAACCAAAATCAAACCAACTGACTGCTTGGTTTTGAGCTTTTCCAACTATTAGTAATACTCCTAGTGAAATTGTAAATATAATCAGTAAGACCCAGGAGAAAAAGCCATAGGATCTTGAATTAAATCTAACAATTATTAATGAAAGTACTAATCCTACAAGTAAAAATACACCTTGTTTTATAAAGTAATTGTAGGGACTTACTGCATGTGACATGTAAGCAGTAACGTTAGATGCTGAAAAAACCATTATTAATCCAAAGATAAATAAGGCTACTGTTACAATTAAAAGTGGTTTATCTATGTATTTAAATATCTTCTTCATATATTTTCCTTTCTATTATAAATATAACATAAAATTAAAGTAAAAACTTATATAAATTAGTCGTTATCCCTATTTTATTAACAAAATTTGTAAACTTACATAAATTATATTAGATTAGTAAAGGAGGATATTTATGTATTATTATGGTGGAGGACAAGCTTGTTGTCCAAATACTACATCATATTATTATCCTGTAAGTAATAACTCAACTAATAGTAATTATGCAATTATCTTGGTACTATTTATCTTACTTGTTATTATTATTGGAACTAGATGGGGTAATTAGTATTAGAGTGAGAAATCACTCTTTTTTTGACATTTTCTAAATATAAGTTATAATATATATGTAATTTTTAGAGATATTATTAAATTTATATAGATTGAGGTGGTACTAGTGTTAAAAACAAAGGATATATTAGATGAAAAAGATAAAAGACTTAGAAATATAAGTAAAGAAGTTACTTTTCCATTATCTAAAAAAGATAAGGATTTAATTAATACAATGATTGAATATTTAACTGATAGTCAAATTCCAGAACTTTCAGAAAAGTATGACTTAAGACCTGGTATGGGACTTAGTGCAATTCAGTTAGGTGTTGCTAAGAGAATATTTGTTGTTGTTAATGAAATTGGTGAGCCTGGTGAAGGTGAATTTGAAACTTATATTTTAATTAATCCTAAGATTATTAGTAATTCTATGGAGCAAATTTATGTTGAAGAAGGCGAAGGTTGTTTAAGCGTTAATAGACCTGTTGAAGGTATTGTTCCAAGATATGCTAGAGTTACAATGGAAGCTTATGATACTGAAGGAAGAAAAATACATGTAAGAGGCCGCGAGGAGCTTGCTATTTGTTTCCAACATGAACTTGATCATTTAAACGGAATTTTATTTATTGATCATATTAATCCTAAAAATCCATATAAAGGAAAAGACCAAATGCGTGGCATTTAGTCTTTTTTATTTTTTATAATACTTCGTCATGATCTTCTAATTTTACACTTACGAGTTTTGATACACCTGACTCTTGCATTGTTATTCCATATAGAGTATGGGCATATTCCATAGTCTTTTTCTTATGGGTAATTATTAAGAATTGAGTTTTATCTCTATAGTGATTTAGATATCTACCAAATGCTGCGACATTTGCTTCATCTAGAGCTGCTTCTACTTCATCAAATAAACAGAATGGTACTGTTCTTACATTTAATATTGCGAATAACAAACTTATCGCAGTTAGAGTTTTTTCTCCACCTGATAATAGACTTATTGTAGTTAATTTTTTTCCTGGAGGAGAGGCTACTATATCTACTCCAGTTGATAGTAAGTCTTCTGGATTTGTTAATTTTAAATCAGCATTTCCACCCATAAATAATTCTTTAAATACTTTTTGAAACTCTACTCTTATATTTTCAAATGTAATTTTAAATTCTTCTTTCATTACTTCATCCATTTCATTCATTATTTCAAGTAATGAGTCTTCTGCATTTAATAAATCACTCTTTTGATTATTTAAGAATTCATACCTTGTATTTACTCTTTCATATTCTTCTATTGAATCTAAATTAACCATACCAATTCTTTTTATATTAGCTTTGTATGTATTTACTTTAAGTCTTGCTTCTTCTGGTTCAATGTCTAAACTATATTCAGCTTTTGCTCTTTCATATGTCATTTCATATTCAGAGTTTAATATACTTAACATGTTATCTAATTTTACATCGTTTCTATTTATTTTTATTTCTAAGTCTCTTGATTCTTTTTCTTTACTGTGTAATTGACTATTTTTTAGTTTCTCTTCTGCTTGATATGCTTCTTGTTTTTCTTTTAAATTAGATATTTCTTTAGAAATAGAAGTTATATGATTTTCTATTTGTTCTTTTAAGGCAGTTTTTTCATGGAACAATCTAATAAGTTCTTGTTCTTTTTCACTTACTCCATTATTATTAATTAATTCAAGAGATTCATACTCTTTTGTGATTGATATTAATTTATTTTTTATTTCTATCAATTCACTTTTCTTATTATCATATTTTTCTTTTAATGCAACTTTGTCTTTTGAAATACTATATATTTTTTCTTCTATCGCAGTAATTTCTTTACTGTTATCTTGAAGTGATGTTTGAATTTCTGCTTCTTCTTGTTTTAATAAATTAAATGTTTTTTCAAGGTGAGTTATTTCTTGTTTTAGAATAATTGAGCTTTTTCCAATATAATTTGATCCTCCTGTTAATGATCCTCCTACATTTATAAGGTCTCCTTCTAATGTTACTATTTTATATCTTGCTTTTATCATATGAGAAAGACGTGTTGCGGCATCTATTGTAGTTGCTACTACTATTATTCCTAATTGGTTTTTAATTATATTTTCATACTCTTTATTGTATTTAACAAGGTCTGACATTATCCCAACAAAGTCATTACTATTTTTTAGAATGTTTATTGTATCATAATCAACATATCTTTCTTTAATTACTGATATTGGGAAGAATGTTGCACGTCCTGCATGAGAATCTTTTAAATATGTGATTGCAAGTTTTGCAGATGCTTCATCTTTTGTTATTATGAAATTTTTACTTGTAGAAATAGCTGTGTTTAATGCTTTTACATATTTTTCATCAATGGATAAAACATTACCAATTGTATTATAAATACCTGTTAGTTCACTATTTTTTAATACTTTTCTGACACTATTTGGCATGTCTGAACCTGATTCTATCTCTACTTTTAAATTATCAATTTTATGTTTTGTAGAAATTAACTCTTGATTATGTCTCGAATAATCATTTGTAAGAAGATTCTTTTCACTCTTAGCGTCTTGAAGACTCTTTTCAACTTCAATTGATTCTTGTTCTTTTTGAGATGATTCATTAATAATATCTTTTAATTTTTCGTCAACTGTATTTATTTCGTTAGATAACTTTTCTCTTTCTTCAATTAAGTTTCTAATATTTTCTTTTATTTCATCTTCTTCTTTTGTAGTTTTACTTCTTTCTTTTAAAAGATTTCTTTCTCCATCAATTTTTTCTTTTTCTTCTGTTACTTTTAAAAGTTCTCTTTGAAGATTTGATTTTTCTGTTTCTAATTTTTCTAATCTATTATTATCTTCTAAATACTTAGTATCGTTTTTTGTTGCGTGAGTTTGAAGGGTTAAAATTTCCGAGTCTAATTTTTCTTTTCTTGTTTTAAAATTAGACTGTTCACTATTTAAATTTTCAATATCATATGCAAGTAATGATACTTCATATTTATCTAGTCCTTTTTTATTTTCTAGATATTCTGATGCTTTCTTACTTTGTTCTTTTAATGGACCTATTTGTAGGTCTAATTCTTGAATTATGTCATTTAATCTGTCTAGATTATTATGAGTCTTATCTAACTTTCTTAAAGCTTCTTCTTTTCTTTTTTTATATTTTAATATTCCAGATGCTTCTTCAAATATTACCCTTCTGTCTGTTGCGGAATTACTTAATATTTTATCTACTTCTCCTTGGGATATAATATTAAATGATTCTTTACCCATACCTGTATCCATTAGTAAATTATTTATATCTTTTAATCTACATTTTTCATTATTTAAATAATATTCATTTTCACCACTTCTATATACTTTTCGTTTTATAGAAATTTCTGTATATGGGACATTTAGAAAATGATCATTGTTATCAAATATTAATTCTACGCTTGCGACATTTAGTGGATTTCTACTTTTACTTCCTGAAAATATTACATCAGACATTGAACCATCACCACGAAGTGATTTTACTGATTGTTCTCCTAGAACCCAACGTACTGCATCTACTATATTAGATTTTCCCGATCCGTTTGGGCCTACAATACATGTAGTTCTTCCGTCTAATTTTAGTTCAATTTTATCTGCGAATGATTTAAACCCACTAGCTACTATTCCTTTTAAGTACATATACTTCACCCTATTTAGAATTATACTATAATTTGGATTTTTCAGCAATTCTTTAATGTATACTGATTATTTATAATGAAAAAATGTAGACTTTTTCGTCTACATTTAATTTATGATACTTTTTTTTTAATTAGATGGTAGGTATTCAGCTGTTTCTGTTACTAAATATCTTACTAAATAAATCTTTTTATCTTTAATATATTGCATATTTATTTGTTCTGTATAATCTCCTACTGTAAATTCAATTTGACCAACAGGGTCATCACTAGACATATCTTTTTCTAATTCCTTCATGCAGCTTTCTACATTTTTTTGATCAAGGCCTGTTCCAAAAAAGTTTAACATTACTTTATTTGTTTGGGCAATTATTTTTTCAGTAGTAAAATCCTTACTTAAAAAATATTGAGATTGACTAACACTTTTTAAAACATTTTCTGTATATTCAAATGAAATAAAATCTTTATAGTCTTGTTCATTAATATTAGATTTTTCTGCATAACATGAAGCTTTCTTTGTTTCATATGCATTTGTTTGACAGGTAGGTTTTGTGTATCCTAGTGATTTTGCGAATTTTTTAAAGTCCTCGATTTTTACTGTGTCGATAACTTTATCTTTTTCTAATTTTACCTTTGGAGTATCATCTTCTTTATCAGGTGTTGAGGTATTATCATTTTTTAGATAATACCCTCCACCAACTAGAAGAAGAATAACCCCTAAAGCGCATAGTATAATTCCTATTTTTTTCATTATATTCTCCTTATTTAGCATTTTTTAAAGTAATTATATCTTCCACCAAGTTTCATACAGTTTGAGTTATTTGCAGGAACACATCCTGAATCATAGCCGCTGCATACCCAAGTGTTTGAACATCCATCATTCCCATTAGTATAGCAACTAATTCCAAAGTAATTAGAACAATATCTATAATTAAAAAATTCTATTGTACAGCAGCTTTTTGTATTACAAGCTCGTCCCAATGATGAGTCTGTCCATGTACTACATACACTATTGTCATAACTAGAGTAACTTGTTGCGGTTCTTGAGTTGGTTTGCCATCCTCCTCCACATGATGCGGTACATGATGACCAACCCCAATAATTTCCATATTGTGTATAGGTTGATGAGCAACATGCTTGAGTGTTACAATTTTCGCTTTGAGCATCTTGTCTTGTTCCACAATTTCTACCATCATAATTAGAAATCTTAGTTATAGTTCTTGACCTTGTTCTTGTACCTGTTCCACATTTCTTTGTACACGTTGACCAACTACCATAATTCCCGTATGAATCGTATGTTGATGAGCAACATTCTTGTGTATTACATGCTATTTTTCTTTGTTCTGTTTTAGAACATACTTTTCCAGTAATTTTATCTTTTGTACCTGAAATTTGTTTTTGTTCTCCTGATCCACATGCTTTAGAACAACTACCATTGTTAACCCAATTTCCGTCAGATACAACACTACTACTTCCACATTCATCAAATACTGTATATGATTTAGTTTTTTCAGTGATATTTCCAGCTGCATCTTTTAGTGATACGTATAATGTTCTATTTTTTCCATCTAAGGTACCTGAGAATGTTATTGAGTGCTCTTCTTTATATGTTGTCCATGTTGAGCAATAGCCTGATGTTGATACGCACATTTGTAATTCATTTTCTTTCAGATTATCATATGCACTTATTTTTGCTGTTGCAGTTAATGCATTATATTTACTGTTTGTTGATGTTATAGTTATTGAAGATATTGTTGGGAAAATATTATCTATTTTTACCGATTTTTCTTCAGAATAAGCTGAACAGTTTCCTGCTTTGTCACATGCTTTATACTTAATTGTTGACTCACCATTTGCTTCAATATTCCTATAATTACGTATTGCATCATTTTCATTTTCAGTTTTTCCAGTAGTTGTATATTTATAAGTTAAGTCAGTTCCAGATATTGTATCTGTTGCAATTGGTACTGCAATTATTTTCTTATTAGACCAAGATCCTGCTGTGTAAGAACTTAATCCCGTTGTTTTATTTGTTGGTCTACTACTTTCATCATTTGTTTTCCATTGATATAATTTAATATCTGGAATTGTTGGTGCACTATTATCAATTATATATGGTCCAAAATATATAACCTTATTTTTATCTTTTAATAATATATCATTACCAGATACATCATTTATTACCTCTGGTTTTACTGCTAAATAATACTTTCCAGTTTTTCCTGATGGCGTGATTAGTTTTGTTTTAGTGGTATTTTTTAAAGTAATTTCTTTATTAGCTAAAATTTGTTTCTTTTGCTCAGTAGCGCTTGGCGTTGTTGGAAAATCTATATCTTTCCATACAGCATCTGAATCAACACTATCCATTGATGTTGTCCAGGTATACTTTAACTTTAATGCATTATTTTGAAATCCTGTTAAGCTTGTTAGCTTTAATTGCAAAGTAACTGATTTTTTAGTTAATGATGTTTCATTTGGAATAGTTGGCTCAATTGAAACCCTTGTATCTGGGTCGGTACTACATTGCGTATTTATGACTATTCCAGGATTTGGTCTTAATTCAACTTTGTTAACTTTATTATTTTTTACAGTTCCACATCCAAGCTGGGCAACATAGCTATATTTATCTCCTAATTTTACAACTCTTACAAATGTACTATTTGTATTACATGACGTATTTTCTATTTGAATATCCTTTGTTAATTTTTTATCACTTAAATCAGAATATTTAACATAGGCACACCCTGTTGTATTATTGCCAAATAAGTCTTTGGAATATGAATTTACATAAAGCTTTGCGCTATCAATCAGTGCTTGTGAATAAGCTGTATATTTTTTTTCTGTACCACTTTCAGAAATATTTCTTATTAATGGAATAGACAGTGCAGTTATTATTCCTAAAATAACAATTACTACAAGTAGTTCCACTAATGTGAATCCTTTTTTATTTGATTTATTAATAATATTCATACTTTTTACCCTCTCTAGTTTTTCTATGTTCTTTTTAATTATAACATAAGTGAATATTAAAAATAAATCAATAAGTTAGATTAATTTAATTTTTTTCAGACAGAAGTGAGTCAATTTTTTTTAGATCATACCCTTTTTTTCTAATATAATCAACGGATGTTTTTAGTTCGGATAAATTCTTATCATTTATATCTATTTTTATAATGATGGCGTTTGATAAGTTTTTCTTGATATTGTTTAAAAGATTCTTATTAATTACTAAATATGGTTTTATAGTATGTAGTTTTAATGATTCACATAAGTTTAGTATTTCATCATTTTCTTTTTCACTATAACAATATTTTGCTTTTTTATTTGTTTGATTTTCAATATAAGAAAGTGCTGTTTTAAATAAGTTTTTATCATATTCTTTATTATAACTTAATAGCTCTATCTCATTATTGGTTAAATTATTACTAATATTTTCATTTAATTCTAATAGAGTTCCATCTATAAATATGGTTACTGGTACTTGGATTTTATTTAAAGAGCTAGTTAATTTATTTAGACTATCAATATTTTCTACAGTGAATATTAAAGCAATACTTTTATTATTAGAATTACCTTTTTCGATATAATGTGTGTATATATTTTCTATTGATGTTGTTGGTTGTACTTCTTTCATTACCATTAGTGTTTCATTATAAGTACCATATTTTTTCATTTTACTATATGTTTTATTTAAATCTATTTCTTTTCCATATTTACCTGGTATTATATTATTACCTATTATTTTTGCGTCTTCTCCCATTACTTTATATTTATTTATATTTAATTTTATTTGTTTCATTATTGGATCATTATCTTTTAATATATTTAAGCAAATATTAGTATAGTACATACTAATTATAGAAAATATTATTAATATTATTATTTTTTTCATTTTTTCACCTAATGAATTATATGATAAAAAAAAGAATCTAATTACATAGACTCTTTTGATTCTTGTTCATGTTGTATATCTTTGTTAATTGATTCTTTTTTTCTAAATGTTTTTTTAGGTAGCGCATCTTTTCTTGAGAAGTTTTGTCTTCCTTTTTTGTCTGGGCCTAGAGCTTTTACTATTATTTCGTCGCCTACTGATACAACGTCGCTTGGTTTTTCTACTCTTTCATGAGCAAGTTGTGATACATGAACTAATCCTTCACATCCTGGCCAGATTTCAACGAAGCATCCAAAATCTTCAACTTTAACAACTTTTGCTGGATAGATTTCTCCTACTTCTACTTCTCTTGTGATATCTTCTATCATCTTACGAGTTTTATCAATTATTTCTTTATCACTATGATAAATTATTACTCTACCATCATCTTCTAATTCTACTTTTACTGCATTTATATTAGTTACTTCAGTTACGTTAGATGCTTCACAAATAATCTTTGTGATCATTTCTCCACCTTTTCCGATTACATCTTTAATCTTAGCTGGGTTAATCATAAATGTTTCCATCTTTGGAGCATATTTTGATACTTCTTTACGAGGTTCTGCGATTTGTGCCTTTATTACATCTAATATTTCTAATCTTGCTTTTTTAGCTTGAGCAAGTGCTTCTTTTAATATTTCTTTAGTAATTCCTTTTATCTTAATATCCATTTGTAGAGCTGTTATTCCATCTTTTGTTCCGGCAACTTTAAAGTCCATATCTCCTAAATGGTCTTCCATACCTTGGATATCAGTTAAAATTGTATAATCATCTTCATGGGTAATAAGTCCCATAGCAATTCCAGCGACTGGTGCTTTTATTGGAACACCCGCAGCCATTAATGACATACATCCAGCACAAATACTAGCTTGTGAAGATGATCCATTTGATTCAAGAATTTCTGAAACAACTCTTATTGTATATGGGAATTCTTCTTCAGATGGTATTACTTGAGCAAGGGCTCTTTCACCTAAAGCTCCATGTCCAATTTCACGGCGACCAGGAGCGCCATATCTTCCTGTTTCTCCTACTGAGAATTGTGGGAAGTTATAGTGTAACATAAATCTCTTTTGGTCTTCTAATCCTAATCCATCAATTACTTGATGTTCATTAAGTGCACCTAGAGTTGTTACTCCTAAAGCTTGAGTTTCTCCACGAGTAAACAATGCTGAACCATGAGTTCTTGGAAGTAAATCTATATCTGTTGATAATGGTCTTATTTCATCCATTTGTCTTCCATCTGATCTTATATGTTCTTTTACAACTATACTTCTAAATAATTTATATTCAACATTTGATACAACCATTTGTACTTTTACAAGTAATTCTTTTAATTCTTGTTCTTTTAATGTATCTTCATTTTCTTTTGTGAATAGTTCAATCATTTCTTCTTTAATTGCATCTATTGCGGCATATTTTTCTAATTTTTCTTTTATACGAAGTGCTTTATCCATTTTTTCTGTAATAAGGGATTCAATACGTTCTACTAATTCTTTTTCTGGAGTTAATGTTTCATACTCCATTTTTTCTTCACCGATTTCAGAAATTATTTTTTCTTCAAAAGCAATTAATTCTTTTACTGCGCTATGTCCAAACATTAATGCATCTAACATTACATCTTCAGATACCTGTTTTGCTCCTGCCTCTACCATGTTAATTGCATCTTTTGTTCCAGCTACTGTTAAGTCTAAATCTGATTTTTCTAATTCTTCTGGGGTTGGGTTAATGATAAATTCACCATCTACTCTACCAACTTTTACTCCTGCGATTGGTCCATTAAATGGAATCTTTGAGATTGATACTGCAAGAGATGATGCAAGCATTGCAGTTAACTCTGGTGAACAATCTTGATCAACTGATAAAACTGTTGAGATAACTTGTGTTTCATTTTTAAATCCTTCTGGGAATAATGGACGCATTGGTCTATCAATCATACGAGCAGCTAATGTTGCAGCTTCACTTGGACGACCTTCTCTTTTTATAAAACCTCCAGGAATTTTTCCAACTGAGTATAATTTTTCTTGATAATTTACAGTTAGTGGGAAAAAGTCAGATAAAAGGTTTGCGTTTTTTGATACTACTGCTGCAGTTAAAACAACTGTATCATTGTATCTTACTAAAACAGCACCATCTGCTTGTTTAGCTAAACATCCGTTTTCTACAACTATCTTTTTACCATAAAAATCTAATTCAAATGTTTTCTTCATATACTACCTCTTTCTTTTATTTCAAAAAAAATAGACACTAAAAAATGTGTCTACTTTCTTAAACCTAATTTTTTGATTACTTCACGATAAGATTGAATATCTTTCTTAGCTAAGTATTGTAACATATTTCTACGTTGACCAACTTTCTTTAAAAGACCTCTACGTGAATGATGATCGTGAATATGTACTTTTAAATGTTCAGTTAATTCTTCGATTTCTTTTGTAAGAATTGCGATTTGAACTTCTGCTGAACCAGTATCTTTTTCACTCTTAGCAAATTCTTTTATAATTTCTTGCTTTTTTTCTTTTGTTAATGCCATATTAACACTTCCTTTCTCTAATAATCCACCATAACTAAGTAAGAAATCGGAAATTTTTCTAACTGAGTAACGGTAAGTACTTGTATTATATAATGTTTTTTATTATTATGCAAGTACAATTTTTACTTTAGTATAGATTTAAATAATCTTTTATGATACATTTATTATGGTGATTTTATGTTGAAAAAGTTAATTAATTTGGATAAAAAAATAATTATTAGAAGTTTTCTTGTTTTTATTTTATTTTATTATTCAAGTCTACTTCAGTATATTCCTATAATACTTTTTAATATGGATATTGAAAGCATTCGAGGTAATATGAGTATGGCTGTTTTACTATCTTGCTTTTCAAGTGTAGTCTTTTCTCTAATATTATTAATTGTATATAGGAAAGATTTGATTAAGGAGTTTAAAACATTTAAAGAAAATTGGCTTAAGAACTTTGATACTGGATTTAAATGGTACTTAGTTGGACTGGTTGTGATGATGACTTCTAATTTGATTTTATATTATGTTTTACATTCTGGTGGTGCTAGTAATGAAAATACTGTTCAAACTATGATTAGTGCGGCTCCTATTTTCATGGCATTTCAAGTTTGTTTAATTGCTCCATTTAATGAAGAAATGGTTTTTAGAAAAACTTTATATGATGTATTTAAAAATAAATGGATTTTTATATTTTTATCTTTCTTATTATTTGGAGGAGCCCATGTTATGAGTAGTGCTTCTAGTTTAGTTGATTACTTATACATAATTCCATACGGAGCATTAGGTGCTGCATTTGCAATGGCATATAGTAAAACTAAAACAGTTTTTACATCTATGAGTTTACATATGATGCATAATACATGTTTATTTTTACTTTCTATACTTATATAGTTATTCATTACGAATAACTTTTTTTGTGCATTAAAAAAGACATATTATTTTTTTATGTCTCTTCCTCTTTTACATGTATTATCAATTATTGTTAATGGAATATTTATTATGAATCCTATACCTATCATAATAAAATATTTTGTCCAAAAGTCATCTAATAATATCATATTTAAATTTAATATTGTATAGAATAATGTAAATGTTATTAGTGAGAATGAATAATTTAAGAATACTAATATCATTGGTGACTTTGTATTTTCAAGTAAAAAGTAATAGATTGTTAAATTTACAAACTGACTAACAACGTAGGCACAAAATTCACCAGTAAAATTTGATAATAATAAATTTTTACCCAGAGCGAATGATAATAGTGCCATAAAACATACTGATATTGCTGCTGATATAGCGATAGCTGCTACTGTTCTTTTATATGAATATTTTTTTGTTATGTAGTTAGCAATTAAAAATACTATTGGTAGTAATATTATCGAATATGTTATATTTACTCCTGATATTTTGAATGTATATGATTTTAATGATTCTAAGAGAATAGCTAATGTTGTTAATAATAAGATGTATATCCATGAATCATCATATAGTTCATTTTTTTTGTTCTTTGTCATTTAAAACACCCTTCCTATCATATTAATGATAACATAATAATTATTTATATTAAAGATTTATTTATACAAACATATATTTTTTTCTGTTGGTCTTTCTAATACTTTATGTGTCTTTATATTAGATATTTCTAATTTATCATATTCAGTATTTTCAGATATTATGGTATTTCCTTTTGTATCAGAAATGTTTACATAGAATTTATATTTATTTGTATTATCTTTTTTTATTTTTATATATCCCATTAATGGAGATGTTTGCCAAGGAGATGTACTTGTGACAAATTCACTAGCGTATAATTTATTATAATTTTCTAAATCTTGTTTTTTATATCTTACATTTTCTTCTGTTGTGAAAATATAATAATAACTACCACTTGGTAAGTCATTTAGGTTAACCTGACTCTTTGTAGTTTTATCAAAGCATGTTATATTGTTAGACTCAATACTGTTGTTTAGTGATATTGCGTATTCTGTTGCGATATTTAGATAGTCTTCTGCTTTTACTTTGTCTATTGTATTTAATTTTGATGCTATTTGGGTTACTGTTAAGAATATAAATATCAATACTAAGAATATGGTTATTATAATTATTTTTGTTTTTTGTGTTAATTTATGTTTTATTTTATTTTTAGTTTTGTTTTCTTCTTTTACTTCTTCTTTTTTATTATTTTTTTTTCTAAACATATTATTACCTCTAATTAATAATATCATATTATTTAAAAAAAAGACTATTGTATTTACTGAAATCTTATCAGTGTACAATAGTCATTATCTTTATTTTTCATTTATTTTACTTATTATATCTTCTATATGTTCTCCATAAGCAATTGATGTATCATAAATAAATTTTAATTCTGGAGTATGTCTTATATCTATTCTTTCAGCTAATTTTGTTCTTATAAATGATGAAGCTTTTTTTAGTGCTTCTTCTGTTTTTTCTTTTTTAGATTCATCTAATACTGTGTAATAGACTTTTGCGAAACTTAGATCATTTGTTGTGTCAACTCCAGTGATTGTTACGAATTTAATTTCTTCGTCTTTTATTTCACGCATTAAAATAATGCTTATTTCTTGTTGGATTGCGTGATTTAGTCTTTCTATTTTTATACTTGCCATAAATTACACATCCTTGTACTTATCTTTTTATTTCTACTAGTTCGTAAACTTCTATGATATCTCCTTCTTTGTAGTCTTGACAATTTTCTAGAGTCATACCACAGTCCATATCTTTCTTTACTTCTTTTACTTGGTCTTTTTCATGTTGTAGTGTGTTTACTGAACCATTATATACAATTACGTCATCCCTTATAATTCTTGCTTTTGAGTTATTTTTAATTGTTCCACTTAATACGTGGCATCCAGCAATTAATCCAACTTTTGAGAATTTAAAGATTTGTCTTACTTCTGCTGTTCCAGTTACTTTTTCTTCGTATTCTGGGTCTAGCATACCTTTCATGGCATTTTCCATATCTTCTACTACTTTATAGATAATATCATATGTTTTTATTTCTATTCCATATTGTTTAGCAGTATCCATAGTAGCAACATTTCCACGAACATTGAATCCAATAATAATTGCTTGTGAAGCGCTAGCTAGTACTACATCACTTTCTGTGATTGCTCCTACTCCGCCTCTAATTACATTGATTTTTACGCCTTCAACATCTATTTTTACTAAAGCATTTTTAACTGCTTCTAATGAACCGTTAACATCTGCTTTTAATATTACATTAATTTCTTTTTCTCCTTCTTTTATTCTTCCGAATAAATCTTCTAGAGTCATACCACTAAAGTTTGTATCTGCTTCTTTTGCACGAAGTTGTCTTTCATGAGCTATTTCTTTTGCTTGTTTTTCTGATTCAAAAGCCATGAATTTGTCTCCGGCGCTTGGTACTTCTGAAATTCCTGTTACTTCTACTGGTGTTGATGGTTTTGCCTCTACTATGTTATTTCCTCTATCATCTTTTAGAGTTCTTACTTTACCATAATAGTTTCCAATTACAATTGGATCTCCTAAGCGAAGTGTACCATTTTGGATTAATAGTGTTGCAGTTGTACCTACTTTATTATCTTTTTTAGATTCAATTACAGCACCTGTTGCATAACGATTTGGATTTGCTTTATATTCTTGCATTTCTGCCACTAATAAGATATTTTCTAATAGTTCATTTATTCCTACTCCTGTTTTTGCAGAAATCTTATTAACAATTACATCTCCACCCCATTCTTCTGGAGTTAATCCATTTTCTACAAGAGCAGTCATTATTCTATCAATATTTGCTTCTGGTTTATCAATTTTATTGATTGCTACTATGATAGGTACTCCTGCTGCTTTTGCATGGTCAATTGCTTCTTTTGTTTGTGGCATTACACCATCATCTGCTGCAACAATGATAATAACTATATCTGTAATACTTGCTCCACGAGCTCTCATTTCTGTAAATGCAGCATGTCCTGGAGTATCAATAAATGTAATTAGTTTATCATTACATTTTACTGAGTATGCACCTATTGCTTGAGTAATACCTCCAGCTTCTCCAGCTACTACATCAGTATTTCTAATTGCATCTAATAATGTAGTCTTACCATGATCAACATGTCCCATAATTGTTACAACTGGTGGTCTTGGTACTAAGTCTTTTTCATCATCTTCTATTTCATAATTTTCAAAATTTGAAATATCTTGAGTTTCTTCTTTCTTTAATGTTTTGTCATATTCTGATGAAATTACTTCTGATGTATCATAATCTAATGACTGATTAACTGATGCCATTATTCCAAGTCCCATTAGTTTTTTAACTAATTCAATTGGAGTTACATTTAACTCTGTTGCTAAATCAGTTACAGTCATACCTTCTTTATAAAGAATTGTATTTTCATCTTGAGATACTTCATTACTTTGTAATTTTTCTCTGTGTTTATAGATTTTCTTTCTTTCTTTTAAGAAGTCTTTTTTATTGTTATCATTCTTTTTTACTTGTTTTGGTTTTACCTTTGTAAATGAAGTTGTATCATCAAGATCTATTTTAGTGTTGAAAGCTAGTTCTTCTGCTTTATCTTCTACTTCCTCTTCTAGTCTTCTTTCTTCTTCTACTTCTTCATCTTCATTTGCATCTTCTTCATTATCTTTTTCTGCTACAGCATTATCTAATAATATTATACTTGTTTCATCTAAGTCAGTGTTTTCGTCTTGGTATTCAATTCCGATTTTATCACATAGTGCTTCTATTTCTTCAATTTCCAATTCTACATCTTGTGCGTAATCTTTAATTGTCATCATGAAGACTCACCTCACTTTTCTATTATTTTTCTTATTTCTTCATAGACACTTTCCTCTATCTTGCATTCTAATCTTTTTTCTAAGATTTTTGTTTTTATTGCTTTTTCTAAAACAGCAAGATCCTTTTTAATATATGCTCCTTTACCATTTAATTTTCCAGTTTCATCTACTTTTACTTCTTGCTCTGGTGTGCGAACTATTCTTAATAGTTCTTGTTTTGGTAAAGATTCTTTTGTTATTACACATGTTCTCATAGGGATTTTTCTTTGTTTCATAATTTCACCTATCTAAAATTAATTCCTGCTTCTCTTGCTTGTTCAGTTGTTTTAATATCAATTTTTTTGAATTTAGTTAAACGAGTTGCAAGACGAGCATTTTGTCCTTTTTTACCAATAGCTAATGAGAAGTTGTCTCCATCTGCTATTACCATTGCTTCTAACTTTTTAGGATCAGTAATTGCTACTGTTAAGTCTTTTGCTGGACTTAGAGCGTTTTCAATAAATACTGCTGGGTCGCTATCATAACGAACTACATCTAATTTTTCTCCATGTAATTCTTCGATTATACGAGCAATTCTTGAACCTTTTTCTCCAATACAAGCTCCAATTGGGTCTACGTTTGGATTTTCTGAGTATACTGCAACTTTACTTCTATTACCAGCATCTCTTGCGACACTATAAATCATTACTGTTCCATCATTGATTTCTGGAATTTCAAGCTCAAATAATCTTTTTACGAAACCATAGTGTGCTCTTGATAATAATACAAGTAAGTTTTTACCATTATTGTCAACTTTTGATACATATACTTTAATTTGTGAACCCATTTCGATTTTTTCTCCTGGGATACAATCTTTTTTAGGTAAGATTCCGTTTGTTCTTCCTAAATCAATAAAGTAGTTATCTGTATCTTCTAGAGCTACTGTTCCAACTAGTAATTCATCTTGTTTGTCTCCAAACTCTTCCATGATACTGTTTCTTTCAGCTTCTCTTATTTTTTGTACAACTACTTGTTTTGCAGTTGATGTTGCAACACGTCCGAAATCTTTTGGTGTGATTTCAGTATCAATTGTGTCACCGATTTCTAATACTTTATCAATCTTTTTAGCATCAGATAATTTAATTTCTGTTTCTTTATTGAAGAATGATGGTTGTTCTGGCTTTGGAAGTTCAATTCCTTCTTTTTCAGCTTCTTCCTTTTCTAATTCTTCTCTTTCCTCTTCTTCTTTTGTATCTTTGTCTTCATCTGTTGCATAACTTTCGAATATTGCATCTTCATATTCTTCTTTAGTCATTTTATCATCTGGTACTACAGTTAAATATGAATATACTTTTATTTCTCCAGTTTCTCTATCAAATAATACTTTAACATTAGTTTTTGAATTGAAGTTTTTCTTATAGGCTGATGTTAAAGCAAGTTCCATAGCACTATATACTACTTCTGGATCAATATTTTTTTCTTTTACAATGTCATCTAGAGCTTTTTTAAATTCTTTGCTATTCATTCTCTTTTACTCCCTTCTCTTTAGAATAAATATCTAACTCATCACAATCTTGCAATAATTCTTCATGGGCATCCATTATTTTGTTTATTATTCTTGAGGCATCTGTTACTTTATTTAAGTCAATTATCTCATCACTATCAATGACGATATTTAATATTTTCTTACCCTCTTCATTGCTTATAAATGAATCATCAACATGAACATTTAAGTCTTTTATTTTTTCATCTACAAGTTCTTTTATTTTTTCTAACATAATTAGCACCTCCTTCAAATAATAAGAGTGGGAAAACTTGTTTCTTCCCACTCCTTTCTCTTGTATTATAACATATTTTATTTATATTTCAATTACTTTTTAGAAATTGATTAATTATTTTGTATTGTAGTCTTTCATAGCATTTACTTCTTTGATTGTTGGAAACTTTGGTACTACTAATGTGTCACTTAATATTATGTAGCTATCGTCTGATAGATAATTAATTGATTCTTCATTTAATGTTTTTAGTGTTTCTACTGTTGTTTCATATTTAGTTGCAATGTCTTCTAGTGACATATCTTCAACTGCTATTGTTTCTGTATAATATTCTTCATCTTCTTTACTTATGTTGTATGGAACTTCTATTGTTGCTCCCATTCTTATTATGCTTGCTGTTTTAATATTATTAATTTCTTGTAATCTATTCATTGTAGTTCTTGCATTTTCTGCAATACCAGATAATGTATCTCCGGCTTTTATTGTATACATTCTAGTTAAAGTTATGCAACTTTGTATTTCTTCTTGTTGTGATACTGTCGTTTGTTCAATATTAGTTATTATTTTAGATGAGTCATTTGCTCTGTTTTTTGATGATGAATTAAATCCTCCTGTTGATAAGACCATTACTACTGCAATTCCTACTGCTACGCTTTTTTTATGATTTATTACAAATTTTCCTGCTTGGGTATTTTTAAATCTGTGCATTTGATAAATCATTTCACATGTAATATTTAATAAACCCGCAACTGTAACTATAGCAATTATTTCTGGTAAATTATTCGGAACACTATCATGCTTTTTTCTATATTCTTTTGCAAATTCTCTATTCCTTCTATCCCATCTACCTTTAAAAGTGCTTGATTTTTTATGATGATTATTTTTTCTTGAATAATTACCATTATAAATATCTTCATTATCACGATATTCACGTTCATAGTCATCTCTATATGTAGATGTTCTTCTTTGTGATTCTTCTCTTGCTTCAGCAGCTCTTCTTGCTTCTTCGGCACGTCTTGTTTTCTCTGCTCTTCTAGCTTCTTCGGCTCTTCTTTCTTCTTCCGCTTTTCTTGCCTCTTCTGCTTTTCGTGCAGCCTCTTCTTTTCTTCTTCTTTCTTTTTCTTTTTTTATTTGTTCATGTCTTATTTTTTTTTCTTTTAGTTTTTCATCATATTTTTTTCTTTTTTCTTCATCTTTTAAGATGTCATATGCATCTCCTGCTTTACTTAATATTGCCTCATGTTTAGCTTTTTCTTCATCAGTCCAATTACTATTAACATTTGCATCAGGATGATGTTTTTTTGCCATTCTACGAAATGCTTTTTTTATTTCATCTGCTGACGCAGTTTCTTCTACTCCCAATATATTATATAGTGTTTTCATTTTTATACCCCCCAATATTCTTATCAAGTCTTACCAAATTTGCATGCATATTATAACACATTTTAGGTACTTTTGTCAACAAGTGTTGGTTATTGTAATATGAATTATTAAAAATTTTTCCAAGTAACTAACAAATCACCTTTTACTTCATAAATTCCTAATAATTTATTATTGTGTTTAAATATTACTTTGTCTTTTATATTCCAGTTGTTTTTTATTTTTACCCCATTTGATACTTTTTTTGTTGTTTCTTCATCGAGTTCAATTACTTTATAATTAAGAGACTCTTCAATAG
>CAVLBI010000085.1:0-6317 GCA_963661295.1 bacterium | reverse complement strand
GACTTGAAGATAATGAAGAAAAAGAATTTAAAGTAAAATTAAACCAATTAATAGACAAAGTTAATCAAAAGAAAAATAATATAAATTAAGAATACCACTTTAAACATAGTTAGTACCTGCTATTTTTTATCAACAGTTAGTACCTGCTATTTTTTATCAAACCTATTGATAAATCCACAAAAATGATATATAATCAAAACCAGATGTGATGAATCTGAGGAGTAAATATTTACTGTTTTCTAGAGAGTTCATGGTAGGTGTAAATGAATAAACATAAATATTGAAGGTAGCAGAGGAACATAATTATTGAAACTAAGTAAATAATTCCGGATAATTCCGTTATAAATATTAAGATACTTTAAGTATAAATTAAGGTGGTACCACGAACTATTCGTCCTTTGGATGAATAGTTTTTTATATTTTAGAAAGGAGGCATATTATGAAAACATTATTAATTGATATGGATAACTGTATAACAGATCCTAAAATATTAGAATACATAAATGAATTTTCAAATACTAATTACAAGTTAGAAGATCAAAAAGACTTCTATCTACAAAACTTAATAAAAGATAAAAAGAACGAATTCTATGACTTCTTAAGTACAAAAAACTTATATGAAGATTGTCCTTTAAAAGATAATTGTTATGAAGTGCTAGAAGAATTAAATAAAAAATATGATATTTATATAGTAACATCTTATCTATGGAAAGATAAAACAGATTCAAGTGCCAATAATCTAAAAAATAAATATAATTATTTAAGAGAAAAATTACCATTTATTGATCCAAGTAAATATATATTCACGACTAATAAACAACTAATTAAAGGAGACATCTCAATTGATGATAAATTATCAAATCTGCATACTAATAAAAAATTATTATATACTGCATGGCACAATAAACAAATACCTGAAAATGAATTAAATAAACAAGGCATTACTCGAGTCTACACATGGAAAGATATTTTAAAAGAATTAGAGGGTGATTATAATGTATGAAGTAGGAAAAGTTGTAATAATACCTGATGAAGATCAAATACTCCAAGAGAAATATGAAAAGCCAATAATAAAAAGTCATTTAGAAGCTTTTCAAGATTTTTCTGATAAATTTAAATTAGGTTATAATTTTAGTTTAGATGATTATCAATATGCACCTCTAGAATTAGCAAATCAAGGTCATTTAATATTAAAAGAATTAGATAAAAGTAATATATCAATATTTTATATTCCAAGAAGAGTAACAAAAAGACAATTAAGTTGGATTGAATATAATAAGATGAATTTTGTAGATAAAAATTTAGTTGGAGCTTATTCTCTAACTTATGAAGATGATGAACCAGATCAAATTAATGGAATAACTGATATTGTAAATGAAATGAGAAAAAAATATAAAAAATATGAGAAAGAAGTTGATGAAAATGTTGGAAAAAAAATATAATCATGATGAAGTAGAACAAAACAAATATGAAACATGGAAAGAAAAGGATTATTTTAAATCAGGAGATACTAGTAAGAAACCATTCTGTATAGTTCTTCCTCCTCCAAATGTAACTGGAGTTTTACATTTAGGACATGCTTGGGATGTAACAATTCAAGATATTATTATAAGATATAAAAGAATGGAAGGTTATGATGCCTTATGGTTACCAGGAATGGATCATGCTGCAATCGCAACAGAAGCAAAAGTTGTTAAAAGACTAAAGGATAGAGGAGAAGATAAACACGAAGTAGGAAGAGAAAAATTCCTTGAAGAGTGTTGGATTTGGACTAAAGAACATGCTGATTTAATAAGGGCTCAATGGTCTAAACTTGGTATATCACTAGACTATTCTAAAGAAAGATTTACTCTAGATGATGGGATGAAAAAAGCCGTTAATAAAGTATTCATAGACTTTTATAATAGAGGCTTAATCTATCGTGGTGAAAAAATAATTAACTGGGACCCAGCTGCACAAACTGCTCTATCAAATGAAGAGGTTATTTATAAAGAAGAAAAAAGTGCCTTCTATCATTTAAAGTATAAACTAGAAGATAGTGATAAATTTATAGATGTTGCAACAACTCGTCCAGAAACATTATTTGGAGATACTGCAGTAGCTGTAAACGAAGAAGATGAAAGATATAAAGACTTTGTAGGAAAGAATGTTATACTTCCAATTGTAAATAAAAAAATACCAGTAATTACTGATGAACATGCTGATATGACAAAAGGAACAGGAGCAGTAAAAATTACTCCAGCACATGATCCTAACGACTTTGAAGTTGGAAATAGACATAATCTAGAAAGAATTCAAATTATGAATGATGATGCGACAATGAATGAAAACTGTCCAGAAAAATATCAAGGAATGACTAGAGAAGAATGTCGTGAAGAATTATTAAAAGACTTAGAAGAAGCTGGATTATTATTAAAAGTTGAACCAATAGTTCATGAAGTAGGACATAGTGAAAGAACAGGAGTAATGGTAGAACCAATGATTAAGAAACAATGGTTTGTTAAGATGAGACCATTAGCTAATCAAGTTCTAAAGAATCAAAAAGATAAAGATACAAAAGTTCATTTTGTACCATCTCGTTATGAAAAAACTATGAATCACTGGATGGAAATAACATATGACTGGTGTATTTCAAGGCAATTATGGTGGGGACACAGAATTCCTGCCTGGTATAAAGATGATGAGGTATATGTAGGAGAAGAAGCTCCAACAGGAGAAGGTTGGAAGCAAGATGAAGATGTATTGGATACATGGTTCTCAAGTGCACTATGGCCATTCGCAACTCTTGGTTGGCCTGAAAATACTGATATGTTAAAAAGATATTATCCAAATAACGTATTAGTAACAGGTTATGATATTATTCCATTCTGGGTAAATAGAATGACTTTCCAAGGAGAAGAGCTTTTAGGAAAAAGACCATTTGAACATTGTTTAATTCATGGACTTATTAGAGATAAACAAGGAAGAAAATTCTCAAAGAGTTTAGGTAATGGAATTGATCCATTTGATATGATAGAAAAATATGGGGCAGACTCCCTAAGATATTATCTTGCAACAGATGTAGCAGCAGGAACAGACATGAGATTTGATGAAGATAAAATCAAAGCTACATGGAACTTTATAAATAAATTATGGAATGCATCACGTTTCACATTAATGAATATTGAAAACTTAAAAGAAATAAAATTAGATAATTTAAAACCAGAAGATAAATGGATTTTAACTAAATATGAAAAAACTATTCATGAAGTAAAGAAGTTCATGGATAAATTCCAATTCAATAATGCTGGAGCTGTAATTTATGATTTTACATGGAACTATTTCTGCGACTACTATATTGAAATGGCAAAGTACACTAGTGAAGATGAAACAACACAATCAGTTTTATGTACAGTATTAACAGGAATACTAAAACTCCTTCATCCATTCATGCCATATGTAACAGAAGAAATATACCAAATGTTACCAGTAAAAGAACAAGAATCTATTATGATTTCAACTTATCCAAAATACTCAAAGAAATTTGTATTTGAAATAGAAGAAGAAATAGTAGATGATCAAATAGAATTTATTAAAACATTTAGAAATGTTAAAGCAGAAAATAATATCACAAAAGATATGAAAGTAATGTTTGATACAGAAGATGATAATGAACTTATTGTTAAGATGTTAAAACTTCAAGACAATCTAGTAAAAGAACCATTAGGAATTAAAGCTTACAAAGTATTCTCAAATAGAATAAAAGCTCAAATATTCTTTGAAAAGATTGAAACAGAAGCAGACATTGCTCAAAAAGAAGCACAAATAGAACAGCTAAAATCATCTATCGCAAGACGTAAAAAACTACTATCAAATGAAAACTATGTTAATAAGGCACCAGCAAATATAGTAGAAATGGATAGACAAAAACTTGAAGAAGAAAAACAAAAACTTGCAGACTTAACTAAATAATTATGAAAAGAAAATTAGTAAAATAATTTTCTTTTTTTTACATCCGATGTCATAATATCTGATATAATTGAGGTGTAAGGTGGGAGTAATTAAAAGAAAGGAGCGTGTGTGCAAATGAAATATATTAAATATACATTTATGTTAATGATATTAACAGTTACATTATCTATGTTAAATATTGATGCGATAGGAATAGGTGCAGAAACAATAGATTATCTTGGATTATATTATACGGGTAGTCACCAAAAAAAGACTTCATCTCCACAATATGCTAGTAAGACTTCTTGTTATGGTGTTGCTAGTGGTACAAACCTATCAGTTCAAGGAAGAAGTATAAAAGTATCTGATAATTCTGGAAAAGGAGATTGGGTTAACCTTTCAAGCAGTGCGAGAGAATTAACTGGTGAAAGAATGAAAACAGCAGATGCTCAATATAAATTAAATTTAAAAGTAAGTAACAGTGTAGAAGTATGTAGATTTGTCGGAAATTGGCAAATTAACTAAATAAACTTTGTTTAAACACTCCCTTACATTTTTATTGGAGGTAATATGTTATATAATAAAAAAACTTTTATAATAATTTCATTATTTATCTTTATTGTTATTGGTATATCTTTTTATGAATATATGCATCCAAGATTTAATAAAGAACTAATGAAATTAGATTCTAGGGTAATAGAAAAGTGTAAAATAAAACAAGATACTAAGTTTTGTAATGATAATGGTGTCTATGATAAAGAATCTTATAAGAATTTTTTAAAATATGCTTCTGTAAATACAAGAAAGTCACTAGATACAATTACATTATCATCAGAAATTATACAAAATAATCTTTTTAATATTATAGGATTTTTCTTTCCATTATTAATAGTAATATTAGTTGTTAAATCTCTAAGTTTAGATATTAAAACTAAGTTTTATCAAAGTATTATATTAAGAAAAGGTTATAAAAAATATCTACATAGCAAGTTAAGTGAAATATTCTTATATTCTTTATTATATCCAGTATCCTTAATAATTATTGTATTAATTTCAGGTTTTATTACAGGATTTAATTTTAATATAGATAGTGTTAATAAAGGAATAGCAGTATATAGTAAAGCAATAGAAAATCATTACCAATTTTATTTTATAATTATATGTATCGCAACATACTTAACATGTATATTTTATGGACTTATTGCATTTATTTGTTATATTAAAGAAAACAATACTATAGTTGCTATTATAAAGTCTTATTTATTATGTATTGTTTTAGGTATATTTGATTATATAGTTTGTAATTATATTTTTAATAAGATTATAAAAATGAATGTTTATGTAGGAAGTTTTAATATATTTGGTTATGCTAGTTTTAGTGAAATTAATAACTATTTATTAATATTTGTAAATTTATTAATTTTATTAATTATTCCTTCTATATATATAGTATGTAAATATAGAAGAAAGGATAAGTTCTATGAAGAAATTGAAAAGCAAACTTCAAAGATATAGTAGTTTTATTTCATACTATATAAATAAAGGTAGATTTAAAGAAATATATTTTATAACTGTATTATTATCTATTTATGGAGCTTTATTAGGTAGAGGTAATAAAGATACTATTGATGGAATTTTAACTGTATTTTCTTTCCCAACATTTTTACTTATATTTTTTGTATTATTACTTGTAAATACTATATCTTTTAATAAATTATTAGATAAAGTATCTTACTTTCAAGAAATAAGAATGAAAAATAAATATAATATAATAGTATTTAGAATTAAAGAAACTATATTAGTCACATTATTTTATTTTTTCTTAACATTTATACTTATATTTTCATTAATATATTTAGCTCATCTAGGTTATATTACTAATACTCAATATGAAAATTATAATATTAGTAAAGTATTATTCTTAATTTATTTTACTACTAGATTAACTATAATTAGTTGTGTTATTTCTACATTTAATACAATTCAATATGGTAAATTAAAATATAAAGTTTTTATCTTTGATTTTATTTTCTTAGCTGGATTATATCTTGATAATTTTAATACTAATATAGGTGTATCATTAAATATTTATTATATTTTAGGTTTAATGTCTTTTAAAAGTTTTAAACATGATTTAATTTCATCAATCCTATGTATATTATTATTAATAGTAATTAACTTTATCTCATTAAAATTAATCACTAGGAGGAAAAAATGAAATCAATTATAAGTGGAGACTTAACGTATATATTTAGTAAAAAGAAAAATATAATTGTAATATTTAATATATTAATGCTTTCTATATTTATATTTACTAGGAATACACTTATGCTACCTAAATATATTCTAGGTTTAGATTTAACTATTGAAAATACAGATCTTATCAC
>CAVLBI010000084.1:4469-18830 GCA_963661295.1 bacterium | reverse complement strand
ATATTGATCATTGTGACTTGTGTCATGATCGTCTTTTGGTGTATTACTATACTTTCTACTGTAATTATCTTGTGATTCATGACTTTCGTTGTGATCACTTTTGCTTATAATTTTATCTTTTCCTTCTGTTATTTCAATATTTTTTGAGTTATCTTCAATTTTATTTTTTAGTTCTTTTATGTCATTTTTATAATTAAATGTAGAAATAGTTGAAAACTTATTCATGTTTGAAAAATTATAGTTTTTTTTCTTTTTACTTAATTCTTCACCACATCTTGGACAAAAATTTTTAGAATCTTGTATATCACTATGACATTTTGGACAAAACATATTAATTTCTAATTAGCTTTTAGTGGCTTGATTTCTTTAGTGATAATAGTAGATTTTGTTTTTTCTAAAACTTCATTAAGTTCAGCTTCAGTTATTTCAATATAAATTATTTTATCTACTCTTATTTTTTTCTTGTTTGTTGTTTGTAGTTTTAAAGATTCTAATATATTCTCTTCAATAAATAATACATTATTATAATTACAGACAATTAATTTATTATCTTTAGGTGTAGCAGTTTCATTATTTTGATAAACAGTTACTATCACAAATTTCTTATTTAAAGTTTTCTCAAGCTCTTTAGCTGTTGTTTTAAAGCATACCTTATTCATTATTTCTTTAGTATCATTACTATTGTTTATGTTTTCTGTTAGATATAATTCGTCTGTATTTGCTAGATGGTAAACTATAATTACATTTTTTTCTTTTTCTTTATTTGTTATTTTATTTTCTATACCTTTGATTTTTTCTTGTTCTTCAATTTTTTTTAGGTCTTTGTAATGTATTGAATAACAGTTTTTATTATTAATTATTTTTGGTTTTCCTTCTATTTCTATATTTAATTTTCTTGATAATTCTAATATTTCTCTGGAAATATATATTATATTATTTTGTTCATCATAATAGTATTCGAATTCATTCATATGTATCTTCCTTTCTATTCTTTTATAATTATAATATAAAAAAGACTAAATATATAGTCTTTTAAAACATTTTATCTATGTTTTTTGGTACTTTATCATTTACAATAGCTTCTATTATTTTATCTTCTTTTTCTTTAGTTATTTCTTTTCCTGTTATTTTACATAAGTCATTTATTACTTCACGAATAGTTTTTTCGTCTTTCATATTATTATTTTTTAATTTTTCTGCGAGAGAGAGTATTGTTTCTTTTTTTACGTTGGTTTTCTTTTCAATTTTGTTGAATAGGTTATCTTTAAACATAAAAACCTCCTACATAATTATATGTAAGAGGTCTTATTTAATTTCTTCTTTGTTTTCTAATTTTTTCACACATTTTTGTAAACTCATCTAGTGATATTAAACCATGATTTAGTCTATCTTGTAACATAGCAAAGCTTTTGTCAGCCATTTGGTCTTTATTGTTTGTATTTTGAAAGTTAAGTGCATTTCTATCAACGATTGTTGGATTTACTTTATTTCTTGTGTTTTCGGAATTTGTTTTTATACTATTTAATTTATTATTAAATTGATTTTGATTAAAATTAGTATTGTTTCCTATTATCATATGTCGTCTCCATTTCTATTTTTAAATTGTAGAGTTATTGGAGTTCCTTCAAAATCAAAGTTTTCTCTTATTTTGTTTTCTAAGTATCTTTCATATGAGAAATGTACTAGTCCTTTATTATTTACTCTAAATGTAAATTTAGGTGGCTCTATACCAGTTTGTGATGTGAAATATATTTTTAGACGTTTTCCTTTATATGAAGGAGGTAAGTTTAATTGGTATGCATCTTGTATTACTTCATTTAGAATAGATGTTTTTACTTCGCGTTTAATATTTTCTTTTACTTTTATTATTTCTGGCATTAATGTATGTATTCTTTTCTTTGTAAGAGCAGATATAAATACAATTGGAGCGTATGGTGCGAATTGGAATTCAGCTCGCATTAATTTTTCATAGTCATTAATTGTTGTATCTTTTACAGTATCCCATTTATTTACTGCGAATATTAGTCCTTTTCCACGTTCTATTGCATATCCTGCGATATGTTTATCATGTTCTTTTATTCCTTCTTCGGCATTTATTACAACTACACATATATCTGATCTATCTATTGCTTTCATCGATCTAAATAATGAGTATTTTTCAACTGATTCAAATACTTTTCCTTTTTTTCTCATTCCAGCAGTATCTATCATAATAAATTCTTCATTGTTGTATTTTAATACTGAGTCAATTGAATCTCTTGTTGTACCAGCTACGTTTGATACAACAACTCTTTCTTCATTAAGTAAAGCATTCATTAGAGAGCTTTTTCCAACATTTGGTCTACCAATAAATGAGAATTTAATTCTTGTATCTTCTTTTTCTTCAACTTCTTTAAAGTTCATTGTGATAGCTTCCATTAATTCGATGTAACCAGTGTTATGAATACTACTTATTGGAATATATGTATCAAATCCTAATTCATAAAAATCATAAATATTTTCTTGAGCATTTTTTACATCAACTTTATTTATTGCGACAATTATTTTTTTATTAGATTTTCTAAGTAAATCTCTTACTACTAAATCGTTGGTAGTTAGACCTTCTTTTCCGTCTACTATAAATACAACAACATCAGCTTCTTCAATAGCGATTTCTGCTTGCATTTTTATTTCTGTATTAAAATCCATTTTACTTACATCAATTCCACCGGTATCTATTAAGTAAAACTTTTTCTTATTATATTTTGCTTCTTGATAAATTCTATCTCTTGTAACTCCTGGTAAATCTTCAATTATTGAAACTTGTTTTCCTACTATTTTATTAAATAGAGTACTTTTTCCAACGTTTGGTCTACCAACTAAGGCTACTGTAGGTAATTTCATAAGTATCCCCTCCAATTCCACAATATTATAGCATATCAAGTTAGTTTTGTGAAGATTTGAAGAAAAATAAGTTTTATCCATTTTCATAAAAAATAATTAATGTTATAATTTGTATGAAGGTGATAAGATGGAGAAAAAAATAAAAAATGTTAAATGGTATGATAGTGGAAATATGATTATTAATTTGATTCTTTTAACAATACTTTTAATAATTGTTGTTAGTCAATCATTTGCGATTAATGGGGAAAGCTCTTTAGCATTATTTAGTAGTGTTATCAATCATAATACAGTTTATTTATTAGTGTTTGTATACTTTTTATGTTTGAAGTTTAAATTTGGTAAGAAGTATTTTGATTATATGAATTTGATTCTTGTATTCATATATTTTATTTCTACTTTTACTTCATTCTTAACAATAGTTCAGTCATTTTCTTTAAGTACTGTTCTTAATTTTATTGTTAATTTTGTTATAGTAGTTTATTTAATTCATACTATGTTTAGAGATACTAGTTATTGGAAGGAGTATAAGCTTGGTAATTCACCATTTAATGAACTTAGTAATGACTGGTATTTCTACAGTGTTTTAGTTCTTGGGGTATTTAGTTTATGCGTTAGTTTAATATCTACTGTTGAAGTTAGTGGAGTAGTGTTATCTTTACTTGATTTTATATATGTATGTTTATTTGGAAGATATATTTATTTATATAGAGAGTATTTAGATAAAAAGAAGATTAATTCTAATAATAAAGGTACTTTTGATGATATTAAGAATGAGATAAAGACAAGTTTTGAAGATTTTAGTGAAAAGATAAATACTGAGGTAGCAGAACTTAAGTCTGATGAGACTATTAAAGAGGTTAGTGGAAAGATTCAAGAAGTATCTTCTAATGTTAAAGATAAGATCAATGATTTTGTTGAGGAAAATGAAATAGATAAGAAAATAGTTGATTTAGGAGAAAAAGTTGTTGATAAGACTGTTAAAACAATAGATAAAGTTAATGAGACTATTAATGATAATGAAAAAGACGTTAAGAAAAATAATAAGAAGAAAAAGAAAAAGACAACTAGCAATAATAATACTTCTACAAAAAAAGGAGATGATAAATAATGGATTTATTTGATGAGATTAGTAAAACTAAACAGGAAATTCCTAAAGTTAAGACAATAAAGAATGAAGTTGTTAAATATAAACTTAATTTTTATCAGATATTTGCGATTGGATTATTTGTAGTATTTTTCTTTTTGGGAATAGTATTTGGTAATTTATTTTCTACTTGTGAAGCTGCTTCATATTATTATTTTTCAAGTACTTGTGTTAATAAATTTAATTTTTCTTTAATGATTGCAATATGGTTTATTAGTTTACTTGTTTCTATTGTTATTTTTGCAATTGGGCATATTATTGCAATACTTAGTGATATAAATAAAAAACTTGGCAAAAAATAATGTTTAATTCTTGCAATTTGGTATAAAACATGGTAATTTGTATATGTAAGCATAACAATTGCTTAAGAAAATATAGGGAGGTATATATATTATGAAAAAAGTTGAATTAGTAGAAGCAGTAGCAACTTCAACTGGATTAACTAAAGCTGATTCTACAAGAGCTATAGATGCTACTTTAGCAGCTATTACTGAGGCATTAGTTAAGGGAGATAAAGTTCCTCTAGTTGGTTTTGGAACATTCGCTGTTTCTGAAAGAGCTGCTCGTGAAGGACGTAATCCAAGAACTGGAGAAACTGTTACTATCGCTGCTAGAAAAGCTGTTACTTTTAAGGCTGGTACTGCATTAAAAGATGCTGTAAACTAGTTTTATTGTAATGTAAAGTAAGAACCTATTAGGGTTCTTTTTGTTTGTTATATGGTATAATATTTTTAGGTGGTGATTTGATGTTAGATGTAGCTTTAAAGTTACTTAAAGAAATTAATGAACAAGGTTATAAAGCATACATTATTGGTGGTTTTGTTAGGGATTATATACTAGGCATTGAATCTAATGATATAGATATTACAACTAATGCTACACCTAAACAAATTAGAGAAATTTTTACTGATAGCTGTTTACCTAATGAAGATTATGGTTCTGTTATTGTTATGAAAAAAAATACTAGATTTGAAATTACTACTTTTAGAAAAGATGTTGGCTCTATTGATAATAGAAGACCAGTTGAGGTTAAATATGTTGATGATTTACAAACTGATTTATTAAGAAGAGATTTCTTAATAAATACTATTTGTATGGATGAAAATGGAAATATAATAGATTATCTGAATGGTAGGGAAGATATAAATAATAGGATAATTAGGACTGTTGGGGATGCAGATGAGAGCTTTAGTGAAGATGCTTTAAGAATGCTTAGAGCTATTAGGTTTACTGCTATTCTTGACTTTGAATTAAGTAGTGATGTAAAAAATGCAATAAGAAAAAATAAGCATTTAATTAAAAATTTAAGTTATTATAGAAGAAAGAGTGAATTAGATAAGATTTTTACTAGTTGTAATGTGAAAAAGGGAGTTTCTTTATTACTTGAATTTGGTCTTGAAGAAGAACTTGAGATATCTAATCTAGAAAAAGTTATGGAATCAAACTCATCTAGTCTAATTGGTATATGGAGCTTATTAGACTTTAGTGATAAATATCCATTTAATAAAAATGAAGCTGATTTAATTAAGGATATAAGAAGTGTATTACCTCTTAATAATTTAGATCCTATGGCATTATATAAATATGGATTATATGTAAATAGTGTTGCGGGTGAGATTAAAGGGATGGATATTAAAAATATTACTGAGTCCTATGCTAGGCTTATTATTAAGGGAAGACAGGATATTGATATTGATTCAAATGATATTATGCAAGTACTTCATAAGGGACCAGATAAGTATTTATCTGATATATATGAAGGTATTGAAAGGGAAATACTTTATAGAAGACTAAAAAATGACAAAGAGTCTATAATAAAATATATATCATTAAATTATAGTTAAAAGGAGGTGGCTATGAAAAGAATTCTAAAAATATTTGTATTTATATTTGTTCTTTTTGGTGTAACAAACGTTTATGCTGAAAATTATGATGTTGGTACTTTGATACCAGTTAGTAATAATGCTACCGTTGAGACTGACGTATTTACTTATAATGATATTAGTCTTAATAATTATGATAATTCTGGTTATAGGTTGATTTCTTTTCAGTCAATTATTCGAAAAAGTAAAGGTAATTCTCCAATACCAGTTAGTATAAATGTATTGTTGTTTGATTCAGAAGAAAAAAATATAGGCTTTGTTACTTATTGTTCTGAGAAGGATTATGATGGAGATTATTCAGGTTATACTATAAAGGCTTCACAGAGTAGTCCATTTACAATTAAAATTGTTAAGAAGTATTTTGCTAGTAAAGATGATACTTTAAATACTCAATACAGTATTGATGATATTGCTTATTATAGTGTTTTGGATGATAATCATTTTTGTAAAGTAGGTGGATATGATAAGTATAAGGGACTTACTTTAGAACAAATTAATAATGGAGAACTTAGTAGTGCTAAGACTAAAACTATGTTTAGTTTTAGTGATATTATTCCGTCTATTAGTGGTGGGGTATTAGTTATTATTATAATTTTACTTATTATATTTATTGCATTATTTGTATTTGGCTCTATTCTTAATGTTTTATACAAGAGAATGTATGCTGAAAAGAGTGCTCTTGCTTATGTTCCATTCACAAATATGTATGTATGTGTAAAAATGGCTTTTGGTAAGATGATAGCGTTTATTTATTTGATTTTGTTATTTATATTTTCTGCTTTATATTTTATTAATACTTTTATTGGCAGTATTTTAATATCTTTATTATGTATATTTTCTACTGCTGCTTTTATAGTTGATATTATTAAAATAATAACTAAGAAATATGATATGTTTTATTTTGAACATAGTGTGAAGAATAATATCAATGAAGTTAGTAGTTACAATTCTGATGTTTCAACTAATAGTGCTTATTTAAATAGGGATGAAAGTTTACTTAATAATAGTAATTCTATGAGTTTAGATGGTGATTCTAATTTTATTTCTAATAATATAAGTAATACTAGTAGTTCTGGTAATATGAATAATAGTTTTAATTTTAATGATAGTAATTTAAATAATAATACTAGTAATTTTGATTTTAATTATAACTCTAATACTAGTATTAATCCTAATATCAATCCTAATCCTAATTCTAATTTTAATCCTAATATTAATTCTAATCTTAGTGTTAATTCTTTTAATGGATTTGATAGTAATAGTTATAATATTTCTAATAATATAAGTAATACTAGTAGTTCTGGTAATAGTATTGATACTTTATATGACAGTATTAATAACGACGATGAATCTGATAATGATATGTTAGATGGTAGTCAGACTGATATGTTTAATATGAATGGTAATGATAATAATCATGATAATCATAATAGTTTATTTAATACTAGTGGTATGGATGGTAATAGGTTCTTTGGTACTTCAATTGATAATCAAAATATTAATCGGAATAATGACCAAAATAATAGTGATGGAGGATCTGACTTATCTAATATGTTTAGATAAGTTTTTTTTCTAAATATATTAAAAGTATGTTATTATAAGAGAGTTAGTGGAGATGATAATATGAATAAAAGTCTTTGTAAAGTTTTTAGTGAGGGAAACATTTCTATACCTATATATTTTATTAAAAACTATAAAAAGTTTAATTTAGGCTTAGATGAGTTTTTATTTCTTATGTATTTATATAATTTAGGGGATAATGTTTTATTTAATCCTGGTGAATTTAGTGATAAATTGAATGTTGATTTGACTGAGATTATGAATTATGTTGGCAGTCTTACTGATAAGGGACTTATTAGAGTAGAGGTTGTTAAGAATGATAAAGGGTATATGGAAGAGATGATTATTCTTGAGGATTTTTATAATAAGCTTTCTTTAGTTATTATGGATGATGTTAATGAGAGTAAGAGTGATTCTAGTAATAGTGATGTTTTTGAGATTATTGAGAAGGAATTTGGTAGAACTTTAAGTCCTATTGAGATAGAGATTATTAGAACTTGGCTTGATAATAATTTTAGTGAGGATTTAATTAAAGAGGCTCTTAAGGAGGCTACATTTAATGGTGTTTCTAATTTGAGGTATATTGATAAGATATTATATGAATGGGCTAAGAGTGGTATAAATACAGTTGAAGCGGTAGAGGAGAAGAGAAAAAAGAGAAAAGCTAGTACTAAGAATATTGACAAGGATAGTGATATTGATTTAGATACTATTGAATGGAATTGGTTTGATGAAGATGAATAATACTTATTTGATTGGTAAATATTTGGATGAAGTATTTCCTGATCCTAAGCCTGAACTTATTTTTCATACTGACTATGAGTTATTAATTGCTGTTATGCTTAGTGCTCAAACTACTGATAAAAGAGTTAACATGGTTACTAAAGTATTGTTTAGTAAGTATAATGGTCTTGAAGGATTAAAGAATGCTGATATTAAGGATTTAGAGGATATAATACATCCTCTTGGCTCTTTTAGAAAGAAGGCTCAATATACTAAGGAGATTGCGTCTATTTTAGTTGATAATTATAATGGTGTTGTGCCAAGGGATAAGGAGATTCTTGTTACTTTACCAGGTATTGGTAGAAAGACTGCTAATGTGTTTTTAAGCGAGTTTTATAATGAACCTGAGATTGCTGTTGATACTCATGTAGAAAGGGTTTCTAAGAGGCTTAAATTAGCTTATTTAAGTGATGATGTCTTAAAGGTTGAGATGAAATTACAAAGAAAGTTTCCAAAAAGTGAATGGAGTAAGAGACATTTACAATTAGTTCTTTTTGGAAGGTATAAGTGTAAGGCAATAAAGCCTGATTGTAGTGATTGTAAGTTAAAAGATATATGTAGAGATTATAATAAAAAAAAGATTTAGAATTTTATTTTCTAAATCTTTTTATTTTATGTCGTTGGTTCTGGTGACTCAGATGGTTCTGGGTCAGGCGATGGATCATCAGATGGACTAGGTGAAGGTGTTGGTTCTTTCAGTGTTGTCGTTGCAGCATCACTTGTGATACCACTATATGATTTATAAGCGGCGACGACTTTATATGTTCCATATACACTTCCATCTGGTGTGAATGTATAGCTTGTTTTATCTGTCCATGTAATTAATACTCCATCTTTATATATATTATATCCGAATTTACCATAGTCACTACTTGCTGAGATTGCTGATGCATCTACTGCAGACCATGTTAATGTTACTTTTCCATTTGATTCAGTTACTTTTAAATTTCCTGGAGCAGGTAATTTATAATTTGCTGTATCATAGTCTGTTGGTTCGTGACCTTTTTTGAAATATTCATAAACTGATGATTGTCCAGGAGATGCTAATTTTGCTGGATTACTTCCAACTGCTACATTTAC
Source organism: bacterium (assembly GCA_963661295.1). Lineage (GTDB taxonomy): Bacteria > Bacillota_I > Bacilli_A > RF39 > UBA660 > UBA3789. The sequence continues at coordinate 9,497 of CAVLBI010000084.1, read as the reverse complement.
TCCAACAACGCTTGATGGTTGTTTGAATGCTTCTCTGTTTGATTCCATTGCTCCAGATGATACTAGGGCATTGAATAGTTTATCTTTTTGAACAGTTGCTGGAACATTATGTAATACATATCCTTCTTTAACTGAGTCTTTTGTTATTGTATCATAACCGTACCACATACCAATTACTGTTTTTGTAGAGTAACCGATTACCCATGAATCTCTTATGGCATCATTTGGCATACCATAATATGACATTGTTTCATCAGCATAGTTTGTTGTTCCTGTTTTACATGCTACATTCTTTGGTGTTCCACCAGTTAATGATACATCTTGTAAAACATCTGATATCATGAATGCTGTTGCATCTGACATAACTTGAGTTTTATTTGCTTTATGAGTTATTTCTTTTTTAGATTGTCTAAATACAACTTTTTCTACTGAATATGGTTCATTATAATATCCACCGTTTGAGAATGCTGCATATGCAGCTGCCATTTGTAGTGGAGATACACCAGTGAATGCTCCAATTGAATGTGCTTCATGAAGATTTGATGGTGTTTGTGTATCAGTTTTATCTTTTGTATTTACACATATTTCTTTATCTTTATCATATTCATAACCTGTACTACATACTTCTGGTGTTATACCTAGACTTGTTACGAATTTTCTAATCTTTTTATTATCGACTTTTTGGAAAGCTTTTAATGCAGGTATATTACGTGATGTTGATAAAGCTCTTCTTAATGTTATTGTTCCGTAGTATCCTCCATCCCAGTTCTTTATTGATCTTCCATTTGAGTAACTGTATGGGGCATCGTCAAATAATTCATATGTTGACCAGTTGTTATATTCTATTCCTGGTCCATAATCAAACAACGGTTTAGCAGTTGATCCAGGTTGTCTTTTTATTTCTGTTGCTAGATTGTATTGGTCGGCTGTACCACTTGATCTACCATCAACATTTCTTCCGTTACCAATAGCTTCTATTTTTCCTGTTTCAGAATCTAATACAGCAACTCCTGCTTGTACTTTATCATTAATCCAATTATATGTTTCTCCATTTAGTACTGAGTTTACTGCATCTTGTTTTGTTCTATCAAGTGTTGTGTATACAAGTAATGAAGTTGTATATGGATTAACATTGTATTTTTCCTCTAATTCATCTGCAACAGTATCAATATAACCTTGATATTTATTTTCTGATGATGAAGAGTTTCCATCTGACGTTAATGATTCCATTGGAATTGCAGCAGCTATATCAGCTTCTTCTTTTGTTATATATCCATGTCTTACCATTAAATTTAGTACAGTTTGTCTTCTTGCAGTTGCATTTTTTGGATTTGCTGTTGGTCTATAATAGTTTGGAGATTTAAACATTCCTGCTATTGTTGCAGCTTCGCTTAAGTTTAGCTCACTAACATCTTTTCCAAAATAAATGTTTGCCGCTTCTTGTACTCCGTAAACATTTCCTCCTAAGAAGTGGTTATTTACGTAATATTCTATGATTTCTTCTTTTGAATATTTTTTCTCTAATTTAAATATTGATAAGTAAATGTCTTCAAATTTACGAACAATACCACTAGCACCTTCTGTCTTTTGTCCAAGTTGGTCTGTAAAACTATTTTTAACAACTTGCATTGAAAGTGTTGATGCTCCACCGGCACCTGATTTTCCTAGTACTTGTCCAACAGCTGCTTTAAAGAATCTTGGTGCATCAAATCCGTTGTGTTGGAAGAATCTTGAATCCTCAGTTGCTATGATTGCATCTACTAGTACATCTGGTAATTGATCATATGTAACTTTTTCTCTATTTTGAGAACCTAGTTTTGCAAATTCTTTACCATCTTTATCAAATAATCTTGTTACTTCTGTAGTGTTTAGTTTAGAAGTATCAAATAATTTATCTGCTTGAGTTTTTACATACATCATAAAGATACTAAATGATATTAAACAAATAATTCCTAGTGCTAGGAAAACAATTAATATTATACTTATTATCTTTCTTTTCTTTGTTTTGTTTTTTACTCTTTGAAGCAGTGCCCATATTCCATATACTATTGCTAGTAAAATACCCATTAAAATTGTTGCTTCAATTCCAAGAGTAGAAAATGTTGCTAATAATATTGCGATTGCAGCAAGTAAAAATGCAATTTTACCTGTTTTACTAGCTTTAGTTACTTGAGAATTTGTTTTGTTGGACGTTGTATTAGGACTTTTTTTTCTTTTTATTACTTTTTTTTGCATTTTATATACCTCCGATTAATTCATCGACTACTTTAAGGTAATCAATTCTTGGTCTATACCCATCCTTTAATAAATATGCTTTTTTTCTAAAAAATTCTAATGGAACAGATTTTCTTTCTTCATTTGATAAAAACTCTTTAAAATCTTTTTCTAAAAGAAGATATGTTTCATTTAATGTTGTGAATCTTACAATTAAAAAAGCAATACCACCATGATTATATATATCATTTAGGTGTTTTATTTGGTGTTTGTGAATATTTGCTAGAGAAAATGCTGTTTTACTTTTTGTTTCTTTTGCTTCAAAATCAATATATTTGCCTTTATATAATCCATTATAGTCTGTTGTTGATGGTACTGTGAAGTATGCTTCTTTTACAACAGCTTTATCACGAGATGGATAGTCTACTTTTACTATTTTTAGTGGAGTAGGTTTCTTATATATATAGGCTTTATCAATTTCTCTATAATATTCATTAGAACTATTTATTTCACTTTCTAAAGTCATACCTCTATTTTTATGGCTTTCTGTAGTTAAAAGTGAACTATAATGATTATTATTTTTTTTTATACCATTCGGATAGTTCATTTAATCACCTATGATTAATTATACTATATATTTTTTCAATTTACCATATAATTTTACTCGGAGTGTCTATGAAAGAAGTATGTGTTTTTTAGTTGTTTTTTTGTTCATTAATTCTTATTTTGTCGGTTTTATGATTTTTTATTTTCTTTGTATTATTATTGTTTTGGTGATTAGATGAATTTTTTGGAAATTAATAAGATTCTTAATAAAATGATTGATAACACAAGGATAAGTATGATAGACTTAGACATAGCCACTTTAAGTGGTTTGTTAATTGACAAAACTAGGCAATAATGCAATAATAATATTATAAGGGATTGGTGATAAGTATGTATCAGAATAAGATTACTCTTAGACCTCAAGATATTCTCGAGAAAGATTTTAAAATTGATACTCGTGGATATAGATTGAAGGAAGTTGATCAATTTTTAGATGTAATTATTGGAGATTACGAGCAATTTCTTAATATTATTAATAGTCTAGAAAAAGAGAAGGCTGATTTACTTGCAGAGATTATGAGTCTTAAACAAGAGCTTCGTAACTCTCAGTTAAATGCTGAGGTTGCAACTAATAGAGGAAGTAGTGAAGTTAATAATGTTGATATTTTGAAGAGACTTTCTCAATTAGAGAAGATGGTTTATGGTTCTAGAAGTAAATCTGATGACATAGATAATAACAATTAATATATAGACAAACGCTGGAGTACTTGATACTCTTGAGGAAAGTCCATGCTCACACATAACTGAGATGTTTGTAGTGTTCGTGCCTAGGGAATAAATAACCTAGGGTAGTTTTACTAACGGCGGAATTTATTTCTAAGTCTTTTGATATGAAATAAACCGTAAAGTGCCGCAGTGACGATGCTTTGGGAAACTAAAGAGTGAAACGTGGTAAACCCCGCGAGTGAGAAATCCAAAATTGGTAGGAGAGTCCCAACAAAAGAAATGAATGGAGTTGGGGACCAGAAATGGTAGATAAATGTTTGTCGCCTAGAAATAGGAACAGAACATGGCTTATTTATATTTATTGTTTATAAAATGAGGTGTTGTATGAAGGAATTAGGAGAGTATTTAAAAAGAACAAGAATTAGTAATGGTGTTAGTCTAACTGAAGCTTGTGAAGACTTGGATTTTTCAACATCACATTTAGAAAATATAGAAAGTGGTAATGTACGAGCTTTTAAAGATGTTTATGAGTTAAAAGAAGATATTAAACTATATGCAAAGTATTTGGGACTTGATCCAGATAAAGTTGTTGATGAGTTCAATGGCTTTTTATTTCAACATACTTCAAAAATATCTTTAGATGATATTATGGCTGCTAAGAAGAAGAAAGAGGCTGAAGAAGAAGAAAGAAGAGTTAAGTCTCCTTACACAATTGAACATAAGAAAAAAGTTAGTGTATGGCCGTTCGTAATTGGTGGAATTCTATTTGTTTTGCTTGTTTTGGTTATTTATCTATTTGTTAGTAATGCAAATAAGGTTCCAGAAAGAACTAATGAGTTGAGTTCATATAGGGAGGAGAATATTATTTATGAATTTACCAAATAAAATCACTGTTACTAGATTGTTTTTAACTTTAATAATCATTGTTATGTTAGTTATTCCTTATTCTTCTTTAGGAATAAGTGTTATGACATTTGATGTTTCAGGAGTTAAGGTTGAATTAACTTATATTATCGCAGGAGTTATATTTATTATTGCAAGTTTAACTGATTTTTTAGATGGATATCTTGCTCGTAAATATAATTTAGTTACTGATTTAGGAAAAATGCTTGATGCAATTGCTGATAAAGTTTTAGTAAATCCAATACTTGTAATTTTAGCTTGTAATAATTTTATACCAGCTATTATACCTGTTATTTATATTACTAGAGATATTATTGTTGATGCAATTAAGATGCAAGCTGCTAGTAAAGGACATGTGGTTGCAGCTATAAAGTCTGGTAAGTTAAAGACTGCTTCTATGATGATTGGAATTTGTTTGGTATTTTTCTATAATATACCATTTGAATTTATAAATATTAGAGTTGATTTATTCTTACTATACTTTGCGTGTATTATGTCAGTTGTAAGTTGTGTTCAATATTTTGTATTAAATAAAGAATTTATTTTTGGAGAGTTAAAAAGTTAATTTTTAATAGTTAAATTTAATAAAAGCTTCTAATTTTGTTAGAAGTTTTTTATTTTTCTATAAAAATTTATATT
>CAVLBI010000084.1:0-4350 GCA_963661295.1 bacterium | reverse complement strand
TCAATTATGTAAAACAATTGTTCGAAAAAATGTTGCAATTTATTTTATTATATTATACAATGTATTTGTAAGTTATTTACGAGGAGGAAAATAAATGGCTGTAAGTAAAGAAGATAAAGATAAGTCTTTAGATAAAGTATTAAGTGATATTGAAAAGCAATTTGGTAAAGGTTCAATTATGAAGCTAGGTGATAATAAACATTTAAAGGTTGATGTTGTTTCTAGTGGATGTTTATCTCTAGATATAGCTTTAGGTGTTGGTGGTTATCCAAAGGGTAGAATTATTGAAATTTATGGACCTGAATCAAGTGGTAAAACTACATTTGCATTACAAGCAATTGCTGAACATCAAAAGTTAGGTGGAAGAGCTGCTTTTATTGATGCTGAACATGCATTAGATCCTGTGTATGCTGAAAGATTAGGTGTTAATATTGATGAATTATTACTTTCTCAACCAGATACTGGAGAACAAGCATTAGAAATTTGTGAAGCTTTAGTTAGAAGTGAAGCTTTAAGTATCGTTGTAATTGATTCGGTTGCAGCACTTGTTCCACAAGCTGAAATTGATGGTGAGATGGGAGATTCTCATGTTGGACTTCAGGCAAGATTAATGTCTCAAGCTTTAAGAAAATTATCTGGTACTATTAATAAAACTCAAACAACATGTATTTTTATTAATCAATTAAGAGAAAAAGTTGGAGTAATGTTTGGAAATCCTGAAACTACTCCTGGTGGAAGAGCTTTAAAATTCTATGCTTCTATCAGATTAGATATAAGACGTAATGAACAATTGAAGATGGGGGACGGAGTAGTAGGAAATAGAACTACAATTAAAGTTGTAAAAAATAAAGTTGCTCCTCCATTTAAAACAGCTGTTGTTGATATTATGTATGGTGAAGGTGTATCTCATGAAGGAGAAATCCTTGATTTAGCAACTGAAGCTGGTATTGTGGAAAAATCTGGTGCTTGGTATTCTTATCAAGGTGAAAAACTTGGACAAGGAAAAGAAAATGTTAAATTATTATTGAAAGACAATGTTGAATTAAAAGAAGAAATTGAGAAAAAGGTTCGTGAATATTTTGATATTGATTTAGTAAAAGATGATGAGACAGCGGATAAAAAGAAAAAATAAATGTTAAATAATGTAAGGAGACATGTCAATTGTCTTCTTATTTTTCTTTATTTGTGCTATATTTTGGTTGTGGAAAAAAAGTTTTTTCATAAAGTATTAGTGAGAGGATGGTTTTAATGAAAAGACTTAAAGATATAATTGAATGTGATTTTGATATTTTAATAAGTGGAATTACTGATGACTCTAGACTTGTTCATGATGGATATTTGTTTGTTGCTACTAAGGGTTTTAATGTTGACCATTATGATTTTATTGATAAAGCAATTGAAAATGGTTGTAGTTTTGTAATATGTGATAGAGAAATAAATATTAATTTTCCGCATTTGATTGTTGATGATATAAATGATTTATTTTATGAATTATGTAGAAAATTTTATGATTTAAATTTTGATGAATTTAACTTTATTGGTATTACAGGTACTGATGGAAAAACTACTACTGCTAGTATTGTTAAAGAGTTAATTGGTGACGCTGCATATATTGGAACTAATGGATTATCAGTTGTGGATAAACATTTTTCAACAAGTAATACTACACCTTGTGTAGCAGAACTTTATAAGGATTTAAAAACTGTTAGAGATAATAATTGTTCTAATGTTGTGATGGAAGTTTCAAGTGAAGCGTTACTTCATGATAGAGTTAAGAATTTAAGATATAAAATAGTGGGATTCACTAATATTACTGGGGATCATTTAAATGTTCATAAAACTTTTGAAAATTATAAGGCTTGTAAATTAAAATTACTTGATTTAGTAGAAGAAGATGGTAAGGTTATTGTTAATGGTGATGATAATAATTTATGCAATATTAAATGTAATAATAAATATAGTTTTGGATTTTCTAAAGATAATGATTATGTTATAAGTGATGTTGTTTATAAAAAAGATAAGACTTTAATTACTATTAATGATTCTATAAATAATGATTTTATAAAATTAGAAAGTCCTTTGATTGGTAAATATAATGTTTATAATGTCGTTATGGCATATTTGATTGGATTTTATTTTGGAATTGATAAAGAAATTTTAAGAAAAAGAATTTCTGAAATTGGAGTAATTGATGGTAGATGTGAAAGACTTGATTTTGGGCAGGACTTTGAAATAATTCTTGATTATGCACATACAACTAATGGTATAAAAAATATATTAAGTACTTTTCAAAATAAATATAATAGAATAATTACTGTTACTGGATGCGCTGGAGGTCGTGAAAAAGAAAAAAGAAGAGAGATTGGACATATTATAATGTCTTTGTCTGATATTTCTGTATTTACTATGGATGACCCAAGATATGAGAGTGTTGATGATATAATCAATCAAATGGTTGGAGATGAAAAAGATTATGTTAGAATTACTGATCGAGGTATGGCAATACATTATGCATTAAGTGTAGCAGAACCTAATGATGTTGTTCTTATTTTAGGTAAGGGACGTGATAATTATATGGCTATTGGTGATAAAAAAGTAGAGTATTGTGATTATGATGTTATTTGTAAATATTTGAATAGAGAGATGTAAATTTCTCTATTTTTGTTTTTCTTGACAAGCTTTTAAAATAAAATTACAATAGAATTAGATTAGTAGATTATCTAATCTAAAGAATGGAGGAATATATGAATAATATTTTAATCTCCGTTTTACTTATTATTGTAGGCCTAGTTTTAGGTTTAGTTGTATCTTTTATTATCAATTTTGTTAGAAGTAATTTGGCAAGTAAAAAGGTTAAAACTTTACTGGAAAATACTAAAAAAGAGATTGAAAAGTTAAAAAGGGATGCAGCTTTAGAGCAGAAAGAAGAAGCTCATAGATTAAAAATGGATTTAGATAAAGAGATTCGCGAAAAGAAAGAAGAAATGAAAGAAAGCGAAAATAGATTATTACAACGTGAGTCTAATATGGATAAGCGTGATGAGATGTATCAGAAACGTGAGTTAGCTTTAGATGAACGTGAGGATAAATTAACTGAGAGACAAGAAGAAATCCAAATTGAAAAAGGTAAAGTGGAGGAAATAAAAAAGGAACAATTAGAATTACTAGAAAAAATTTCTAAGTTTAGTAAGGAAAAAGCTAGAGAGCTAGTTATGGCTAAAGTTAAGGAAGGCATGAATAAGGAAATTACTGAATATATTCGTGAAAGAGAAAATGAAGCAAGACTCGAAGCTGATGTTAAGGCAAGAGAGATGATTGTTACTTCTATGCAGAAGTATGCTGCTGATATTGCAAGTGATCAAACAGTTACAGTAGTTGACTTACCTAATGACGAAATGAAAGGTAGACTTATTGGTAGAGAGGGTAGAAATATTCGTTCTATAGAGTCTGTTACTGGAGTTGATTTAATCATTGATGATACTCCTGAAGCTGTAGTTTTATCTAGTTTTGATCCTTTAAGACGTGAAATTGCTCGTGTTACTTTAGAGACTTTAATTAAAGATGGAAGAATACATCCTACGAGAATTGAAGAAGTATATGATAAAGTATGTAAGGATATGAAACAACAAATTATTCAATATGGTCAAGATACATTATTTGAACTTGGACTTACTAAGTTTGATCCTGAACTTATTGAAATAATTGGAAAACTTCATTTTAGAACAAGCTTTGGACAAAATGCACTACAACATTCTAAAGAAGTTGCTGAGTTATCTGGTATACTTGCTGGTGAGCTTGGTGAAAATGTTACTCTTGCGAAGAGAGCTGGATTACTTCATGATATTGGTAAAGCAATAGACCATGAAATTGAAGGAAGTCATGTTGAAATCGGTGTTGATATTGCGAAGAAATTCCATGAAAATGAAACTGTTGTAAATGCAATTGCATCTCATCATGGAGATTGTCCGGCTACTACTGTTATTTCTACTATAGTTGCGATTGCTGATGCTTTATCTGCATCACGTCCTGGTGCTAGAAATGATAGTTTAGAGAATTATATTAAGAGATTATCTCAACTTGAAGAAGTTGGTAATCAAATTAAAGGTGTTGATAAAACATTTGCGCTTCAAGCAGGTAGAGAGTTACGTGTAGTAGTAAAACCTGAAGAAGTAGATGATTTAGAGGCACATAGAATTGCTAGAGAAGTAAAAGAACAAATTGAAGCTAATTTAAAATATCCTGGAACAATTAAAATTACAGTAATTCGTGAGACAAGAGCACAAGAGGAAGCTAAATAAGTTTCCTTTTTTTATTATTTTTTCTAATAATATAGTAGGAGGTGTTTTATAT
>CAVLBI010000083.1:0-4328 GCA_963661295.1 bacterium | reverse complement strand
GCACAGACACACACTCAACGTGGTTAGTTTCTTTTGATATTTCTTCTTTTACTTGATATTTTATAAAACCTTCTGCTTCTTTTACTGGCATATAAATTAGACCATACGTTTTATGATTAGGCATAAGTTGAGATGCATCTTTTACAGCATATACATGATCTGGTACATAAATTATTCCTAGTACTTTTTCATTAAATTCATAGCCATCATACTTGAATTTGATTTTATCATTTACTTTTATATTATTTTCTTCGGCATAGAAATAATCTATCCAAATACCTTTTTTGTTACTACTAAATTTTTCTCCACTTGAAACATAGAATTTACTGATTTCATTACTTTCAATTACTGATACTAGATATGATTTATCTTTATCTTTTGAATCATTCATTGTAAGTTCTAGTTTTCTTTCAGCATTTTTTACGTTATCTATCTTTTTGATATTTTTTAAATCATCTTCTGTGAATGATTTTCCTAAAACATTTATATCTTGAAGATTACATTTTTCATAAAAGTTATTAGCAGATGAAGTCATACCATCCATATATGCTTCTATTCCTGCATAAACCATTACTCCTATTGTAACCATTAGAAGTATTGTGATAAATTGTGATTTATTTTTGAATATATCGCGAAACATCTTTTTTCTTAGCATATTACCACTCTACTTCATCTATATTCTTTGGATGGCTATTAACTGTATTTGATTCGATTTTTCCGTTTTTTAGACGAATTACTCGATCAGCAATTTCTGCGATTAGGGAATTATGTGTAACAATTATTACAGTATTTTCTCCATTATTCGCATCGCATTGCTTTTTTAAAAGTTTTAATACTTCTACTCCTGTGTTTGAGTCTAGTGCTCCAGTTGGTTCATCGGCTAAGATTATGCTTGGGTCTTTAGCAATTGCTCTTGCAATGGACACTCTTTGTTGTTCTCCACCTGATAACTGATTTGGAAATTTATTAGCGTGTTTTAATAATCCAACATCTTTTAATATTTCTTTTGCAGATTTTGGTTTTTTTACGATATCTTTTACAAGTTCTACATTTTCAAGTACTGTAAGAGTTGGCAAAATATTATAGAATTGAAAAATAAATCCAACATTTTCTGCACGATACTTTGTAAGTTCTCTATCACTATAGTTTGATATTTTTTCATCATTAACAATAATTTCTCCACTTGTTACTGTGTCCATTCCACCTAATAGATTAAGTAATGTAGACTTACCTGCTCCACTTGGACCAAGGATAACTACAAATTCTCCTTTTGGTATAGAAAACGTTACTCCATCTAGAGCATTAAATTTTTTCTCACCTACTTCATATGACTTCTTTACATTTTTAAACTTAATTAATTCTTTCATACACTTTCTCCTTGCTAATATATGAAATAAATTTCACATAATTAAATTATACCTCTGTCTTTATGATAGTCAATATAGAATATGAATTTTTTTTCATATTGTTTAATTTTTCTTTTTTTTGTATAATCGTTTTTAAGGAGTTGATTTGAATGTCAGATGTTAGAATGCCTACTCAACAAAGATCAATTGAAAAAAGAAAAAAAATTATAAAATATGGTTTTGAATTAATGTGTAATGAAGGTTTTCATAATGTTAACTCTAAAGATATTGCGAAGTATGCTGGTGTTTCTACTGGGATAATTTACCAATATTTTAATGATAAAAGAGAGATATTTATTGAAGGAGTAAAGATTTATTCAAATAATATTACATTTCCAATGCTTGATGTTTTGAGTGATATTAAATTAGATAAAAATAATTTAGAAGAAGTAATTAGAAAAATAATAAATGAATTTGTCAAAAATCATACTATGTCTAAGAAAGCTCATGAAGAATTAATGGCTATGAGTCACTTAGATAAAGATGTTAGAAAAATATTTACTGATAATGAGATTGCAATGTCGGAACGTATAGTTAATTATTTGAAAGATAGTGGTTTTATTCTTACTAATATACATGAAAAGGTCCATATTATTATTGGTATTGTTGATAATTACTGTCATGAAGTGATTTATCATAAACATGATATTTTAAATTATGATTTAATGGAAGATGAACTTATTAAGACAATTGAGTTTATATTAAAAAAATAGTTTAGATTTTTCTCTAAACTATTTTATTTTTTATGATAATGTTACTTTTACATTCTTTTCTTTATATTGTCTTCCTGATACATAAGATACAGTTAACTCAATTGTATCTCCTTTTTTCTTTTTATATAGAACATCTTGGATATCACTTAGTGAACTAACTTTATTTCCTTCTACTTTAGTAATTATGTTTCCAATTTCTAGACCTGCTTTTTCAGCACCTGATCCTTCAACTATACTCATAATATAGAATCCTGCAGGATAGTTATATTGGTTATCTTCACTTATTATATATCCTTGAATTCCAATTGATGCATCGGCTGTGTCTTCTTCTCCATTCATTAATGTTTCTATAAGTTCTTTTACATCAGATATTGGTATTGCGAATCCCATACCTTCAATTGAGGCAGTTGATGAAGATGATGATGATGAATATTTTGCTGAGTTAATTCCAACTACTTCACCAGCACTATTTAATAATGCTCCTCCACTATTACCACCATTGATTGCAGCATCTATTTGAATCATTTTTGCTGTTTGATTATCAATTTGTACTTCTCTATTTAGGGCACTTACAACACCTGTTGTTACTGATTGACCATAACCTAAAGCATTACCTATAGCAATAATTCCATTACCTACTTTTAATTTATCACTATCACCAATTGTAGCAATTTTTATTGATTCTTTTGTTTCACTATCTAAATCACTTAGTTTAACTGATATTACGGCTACGTCTTTTCTTGATGATGTACCTTTTATTGTTGCATCAGCTGTTTTTTCATTTACGAATTGAACTGATAATTCATCAGCACCTTCAACTACATGATTGTTTGTTAGTATTAATAGTTCATTATCTGTTTGACTAATTATGATTCCAGAACCAGCACCTTCTGTATATTGTTTATCATTATTATAGAAGAAGCTTGGTCCATAGTTTCCTGAACTAATTAAAGATTTTGATGTTATCGCAACGATTGCAGGCATTGCATTATCTACTACTTCAGAAACATCAGTTATATATACACCGTCAGATGTTTTTTGTTGAGTTTCTGTATAGTTTAGTGTAGCTTTCTTACTGTTTGATTTATTATTTAAATTTAATAGTCCTACATTATTTAATGAGACTATTAATGCATATACAATTATAATTACAAATAATACAATAACTGCATAAACTATTCTTTTATTTGTCTTATTATTTGTTTTTTCTTTTTTTGGTTCTTTATCCATATTATTTATTTCAACTTTTTCCTTTCTCATTTTTTCACCTCTTAATTTTTTTTCATACTTAATATATACTTTTAATGTGAAATTTATATGAAATTAATATTATTCTTTTGTGAATGATTAGCCGTGTCTTCCTCCTCCACTACTAAATCCTCCCCCAGATGATCCTCCTGATGATGAATGGCCTCCACCTGATGATGTATCTGATGATATGACATAACTTGTTGTATTACTTGTTACAAAATTATCTTGAACGTTTGTTATTTTACTTTTTTCTTTATTCATATATACTGTTGCTTTTGTTGCTTTTAAAATCATTTTATTTTTCTTTATTAATATGTAAATAATTATACCTGTTATTATTAGAGCAATTAACATAGATAATCCAATCATTTTTAGATAATAACTTGATGTTTTTTGCTTTTGAAGGAATCCAGAATCATCTACATAGTAATCTGTTAATTTTCCTTCATTATAATATTCTTCCATCTTATCAATGAATTTATTAAATCCTTCATAGTATGATTCGTTATGTAAATCATCATATATGTAATCTAGAGCGTTGCTTAGTCTTGTATCATAAAAATATAGTTGAGCATTTCCAAATGAATAAGCATCAAAGTATGGATTTTGTTCATACGTATTTCTAAATAACATTACTCCATCATATTTTTCAAAGTTTATTCCAAAATCATTATAGTCATAAAAGTCTGTTGCGAATGTTGTGTTTTGGGAGTCTTGTGTATATTGATAGTTGTCTACTAAAATTACAATATCTATCTTATATTTTTCTGTAAAATCATACATTCTATCAGTTAATTTTTGTTCTTCTTCGTCTGTTAATACATCTGAAAAGTCATATATTTTTTGATTAGAATCAACTTCATATGTTTTTAGGATATTATCTTTATTATTTGTGTTTATATTCCATTTTTTATTTACACCATAGTTTTCTAATTCTTCTCTATTATAAGTTTTTACT
>CAVLBI010000082.1:0-2616 GCA_963661295.1 bacterium | reverse complement strand
TAGGAACAAGATATTTAACTGCTCTTGGATTAAATGTATTAGAAGATTCAGGAAGGGAATATATAATAACTTCATATAAAGCCGGAAAAATAGCAAATACAAAGAAAAATTTTACAGCACATGGTATTGATTCTACTACCAATAAACTAATTCCAATAGACTATTTATTTAAAGTAATAGAAGATCCTGAATATACTCAAAAAGTATTAGATGGTAATTTAACTGACAAAATAGATGGATTTCAAAGACTAGAAATAGGAAATGCCTTAAATGATTTAAAGACTACAATAGAAAAAAACAATTTAGATTTAGAACTAGACGAAGGAAGCCTTGAAAGAATGGATAAATGTATAAGTGAATTTTCTGGTAACCCATATGACTTAGAAGATATGTTAAATATTAGAGAAGAGCTTAAAAACAATACATATACAGATGAATTAAGCGACGCTGATGAATTTGTTGAAGGAGCATTAGTAAATAATATTGGTAGTTATGAAGAATATTTGAATAAAAAAAGAAAAAAATTATCAGAAAGCATGAAAAAAATCAACTCTATGACAGATGAGGAATTAGCTAGAATTTGGAGCCCAGATGTAAAAATTTCTGATTATAAAGAACGAATATTAAAAACTTATTTTGAAAAGGTTCTAAAAATTGATTTTGATAATATTCCAGACAATGTATATAATGCCAAAATTGCTAGGTTTCCTATGTATGCATGGACTGTTGGGGAAGACATGGAAAAAGGACTAGAAAGAGTGGAATTGTCTAAGATTGTTGGTTCTGCCACAAGAGGTCAAGGAATGAATATAATTGATGAGATTTTTACGGAAAGAAGGTACTATACTAATTGTCTTGAAGAAATGTTAGGAAAAAGCTTAATTGATTCTGTGAATGATTCAACAGTACGAATCAGTTTATTAGAAGCAAATGGCTCTTATTTTGTTGGTGAAGATGGAAACCACAGAATTAACTTATTGCGATTAAAACAATTAACCGGCCAAATAGATGAAAATTTTGTAATTAACTGTCATGTAACTCATTTTGGTGAAGTAATCCCCTATTGGGAATCAAATAGCTGGGATGATATTGAAGATACTATCTCGAACCTGCCTCGTATAAGTTTAGATAACACATAAGAACGAACAACTTTAATTTAAGGAGATGAAAATTTTGAATTCAGTTATTAAAAGTAAAACACTTGTTGTTGATAATATAAAACTATATAGAAAATATATAGAACAAGAGAATATAGAAAAATATGGAAATATGCTTAAAGCTGATATTGAAATATATAAATATATAAAATATTTCAATGTTATGCCAAAAATAATTAAGTATAAATTTTCACAAAATGAATTTTATATAGATTATTTATATGTTGAAGCAATACCTTGGGCTAAAATCTTTGACTATGATATCATTTCAAAAGTAAAAATAATGATTAATATATTAAGAACTATGAGTTACCTTCATGTCAATAATATTGTTCATGGAAATTTAAAATTGTCTAATATTTTAGTCACTGATAATAATATTTATATAACTAATTTTCATAACGCCAGTATTAAAGAATATTCATTTTCCAAAGGTTATTTAAGTTTTAAAACATGTTCCCCAGAACAGTTAGATAGCTTGCCACCAACAGTGAAATCTGATATATATTCTTTAGGAATAGTTTTTTATATTTTAATGACAGGAAATTTTCCGTTTTATGGAACAAAAGAAGATATAATTGCTCAAAAACAACAAAATAAATACAACTTACTTGAAGATGATAGAATTAATAGTATTTTAAAAAAATCAATAAATTATAATTTAACTGAACG
Organism: bacterium; assembly: GCA_963661295.1. GTDB lineage: Bacteria > Bacillota_I > Bacilli_A > RF39 > UBA660 > UBA3789. The sequence goes on along the minus strand of CAVLBI010000082.1, from coordinate 787 downwards.
ATACAATGGCACATTAGAATTTATAAAAGATTTAGAAATATTGCTGGAATTATTAAAAAAAGAAAATGAACATATTGACAATAATTAACAAAATTAGTATTAAAAATAAAAAATACTTAATATTAATGTCTTAGTAAAATGGAGGAAAGAAAATGGAAAATCAAATTCAAAATGTAATAGGAGAAAAATATTTACCATTAGGAACAGTGGTAATGTTAAAAACAGCTAAGAAAGCTGTAATGATAACAGGATATGTTCCAATTAATAACGAGACAAAAGAAATGTTTGATTATAAATCTGTAGTTTATCCAGAAGGGGACTTTAGTAGTGATATAACTGCAGTATTTAATCATAACCAAATAGAAAGAGTGTTATTTGAAGGTTTTAAAACTAAAGCTTCAGAAGAATTTATGACAAGTTTAAAAGCTGAAGTATCAAAGCTCACTACAGAAAATAGTAACGGTAATAATAATCAATAATCAATAATCAATAATTTATAAATGGAGGAAAATATGGAAAATGAAATAAAAGAAAAATATCTACCAATAGGAACAGTAGTATTGTTAAAAGGTGGCAAAAAAAGAACTATGATTACAGGATTCTGTGCATCATCAAATGAAGAAAAAAACAGAATCTATGATTATTCAGGATGCTTATTTCCAGAAGGAATAGTTTCATCTAATCAAACATTCTTATTTGATCATAGTCAAATAGATAAAATTTATCACATGGGACTTGAAGATAATGAAGAAAAAGAATTTAAAGTAAAATTAAACCAATTAATAGA
>CAVLBI010000081.1:0-49009 GCA_963661295.1 bacterium | reverse complement strand
GTAATAACATCTAAATAATTTTTATCAGCAATACTACTATTAAATAATATTTTCAAATATTCATTTCGTGTTTTTAACAGTTTATTATATTCATTATAAATTTTTATATAACTTTGTGAAATTTGAGATAATTGAATATTAAGTAGATTTCTTCTAACACTAGGAGAACCTTTTATAATTTCTAAATCATCAGGAGTAAAAACTATTACATTTAAATTAGAAATATAATCTGCGACTTTTCTTATATTATCGCCATTTATACTTAATTTTTTATCTTCATTTGTTATTTCAACAGCCATTTTTGTTATAATTTTATCTTTTCTAACCACGCCACTAATCTTACACTTATTTTTATTAAACATAATAATATTAGGGTTATTCCCTACTCTATGTGATTTAGTTAAAGCCAAAATTATAATTGATTCAAGTATATTTGTTTTACCTTGAGCATTATCACCTACAAAAATATTCATATTTTTATTAAATGAAACACTCATATTTGAATAGTTCCTAAAATTAACTAATTTAATTTTACTAATTTTCATTTAAAACGACTTATAAGACACATACATAAATTAACCCCCTAACATGGTATTCCTATACATACATACCTATTATACCATAAATACCCCTTTAAAACAGAAAAAATAGCATTTTTAGCTATTTTTTCTCTTGTGCAATACAGTTTTTAATCTAGATGCTCTAGAAAATTGATTTTCAATAGATCTAAATGAGCAAGGTACAATGATTTCTCTGTCATTATCAAAGACTATTTTAGTATTATCATTATCTATTCTATAAATATTATCAACTCTATTTAAAGATATCCAACAACAATCATTAGACTTAGGAGATGATGTAGGAAATACAACCAAATTATTTGAATCTTCAACAATAATAGGTACCTTATACTCAGCTCCTAAAATATCTTTAGCTCCTTGAATTCTACCATCAAAAGTACTTCCAAAGTATTTACAACTTCCTTCCATAATATTCAAAGGATTATCATCAATAATATATCTGCTTTCATCCTCATAAATTAAACTAGATTCTTTACCGTTAGGTATAATTGCCAAAGTTCCTTTGTTGAACTCATATTCACATTTGTTATTCAACTTAGAACCCCCCTTTCAAAATTTATTTTAGAACGCTAGTTGTCGCTCTTGTTGAAAAATAATAAACTATATTTTCGTCGAAATATGTCGAATTTTGTAGAAATATATAATTTTTTTTACTTTTCTACTTAAATTATTAGCTTTTTAGACAAAAAAATACAAAAAAAAAGAGAAAAATCTCTTTTTTTTAAATTAATAAGTACGTATTGGTAAAACAAGTTGAGTAAGAGTTTCATCTTCAGTTGATTTAATTAATATTGGTTTAATTTCACCTACAAAATGTAAATCAACAGTTTCTGTTGAAAAACTTTTTAATGCTTCCATCATATACTTCGCACTAAATGAGATTCTTATATCTTCACTATTATTCTTAGAAATAGTCATCTTCTCTTCTACTCTACCTATTTCTGCAGAACTACTCTTTAATGTTAAAATATTCCCATTTGTCTCTAAAGTAACAATGTTTTTCTCTTTATCACTAGTTAAAATACTAACACGATCAATAACATTATAGAAATCACTTAAGTTAGTACTTACTACTAAATAAGAATCATCAGGTAATAAATTAGATGTATTTGGATATGTTCCATTAATTAAACGTGATTCAAATTTTAAATTTCCGTTTTTAAATAAAACTTTATTATTAAATATATGTAATTCAACTTCTTCATCATCATCGCCTAATATTCTTGTAAACTCAAGTAAATTATGACTTGGAATTACTATATTATAGTTATCTTCACTAGACTTTTCTAATTTAACTACTTTTCTAGCTAATCTATAAGAATCTGTTGAGTTACATTCTAAAACATCACCAACAATATTAAAATTAATACCAGTAAGAACAGGTTTACTCTCCTCTGTAGATGTTGCGAAAGCAGTTTGATTTACTATGCTCTTTAAAGTTCCTGCTTTAATATTAACTTTCTTTTTACTTTCTTCTAAACCAACATTAGGATATTCACTCTCACTAATACCATTTAAGTTAAATTCACTATTTTCTGTGTAAATTAATATTTTTAATTCGTCAATAACTTCAATATTTATATATTTATCAGGTAATTTTCTAACTATATCTAAAATATATTTACCTTGAATAATGATACTTCCTTCACTATCTATCTTAAAATCTTCATCTGATAAAGAATCTATAGATGTTTGAATAGTAATATCATTATCACTAGCAGTTAGAGTTAATCTTTTCTTTTTTAACTCAAATTTTACTCCTGCAAGAACAGGTATTAAATTCTTAGTAGAAATAGCTTTAGATACTTTAATAAGTGCATCCAATAATAAATCTTTTTTAATTGTAAATTTCATATTATATTCCTTCTTTCTTTTTACTATTTATATTATTACTGTGGAAAAAGTTTAAAACCTCATTTTTTCCTTTTATTTAAAAGATTTAACTAAAATTTAGTTGTGGATAACCTATTGAAAAATCACATGTTTTTCACAACCCCTATGTCCTTCTTTAATTTTTCAATAATATTAGCCAAATCTTTATTAACTTTTATCTCATTTTCAATCTTCTCAACAGAATGCATTACAGTAGAATGGTCTTTACCCCCAAATTCTGTACCAATCTTAGGAAAACTCTCACTAGTCATAGTTCTACACAAATACATTGCAATTTGTCTAGGAAAAGATATATTCGAGCTTCTCTTTTTACTTCTTATATCATCAACAGAAATTTGAAAATACTCAGAAACAATCTTCTGAATTCTATGAATATCATTCTTTTCCCCTATTCCTTTACTTATAAAGTCTTTTAATGCATCAATTGCTAAATCAAGATTTATCTTTTCTCCACCCATTATTGTGGAATAAGCAATTAATCTTGTAATAGAACCTTCAAGTTGTCTAACATCAGGACCGATATTTGAAGCAATATACTCTATTACATCATCAGGAATATCTTGTTCAAAATTACCTGCCACTATTTTTTTCTTTAATATTTCTGTCCTAAGCTCAAATTCTGGAGGAAATATGTTAACTGTTAATCCCCAACAGAACCTTGTCCTTAAACGTTCCTCAAGCAGTTTTAAATCATCAGGTGATCTATCAGATGATATGATTATTTGCTTACTGTCGTTATACAAATTATTAAAAGTATGGAAGAATTCTTGTTGAGATTGAGGTGCACCTCCTAAAAATTGAATATCATCAATAAGAAGAACATCTATATTTCTATACTTATCCTTAAAGAAATCAACATAATTAAAATTAGTTCCATTATCATCTTTTCTGTTTGCTTTAACAAATTCTTCTCTAAACTGTTCACTGGTAACATATAAAACCTTTTTATTAGTTGTTTCAACAATATAATTACCTATTGCATGCATCAGATGAGTCTTCCCTAACCCACTATTTCCAAACAAAAACAGTGGATTATATATTTTTCCAGGATTTTCCGCAACTGATAACGCAGCAGCATGCGCAAATCTGTTACTATTTCCAACAATAAAATTTTCGAAATTATAATTAGGTTTAAGGTTTGAATTAATATTAAAGTTATAATTATCCCCTTTTTGCTCTACTATATCCCGTTCATTTTTCATTTCTTTCTCAACAATTAATGTGGAAAGTTCTTCTTCAAGTAAAAAATTAAGTTCATAACTTGAATTAGTTAAATTATCAAGCTTACTTGATATAATTTCATAATAATTGTCCTGTAAATGCTTTTTATGTATTGGCATTGGAACAATTATATAAGCTTTACCGTCTTTTAATTCATGTAATTTTGTTTCAGAAAACCATGTTTGATAAGAGATAGATGTAATTTCGTCTTTAATTTGACTAAGTATTTTTGACCATAAAATATCTACATTCAAATTACCATCTCCCCACAAGAATCAATATTCAAACTTATTCTACATTAAAACCCAAAAAAAAGAAAGTAAAAAATAAGGTAAAATAATGTGAAATAAAAAACATTACTAAATACAATATCACAAATTTTATAATAGTCAAAACAAAAATATTAATTATTAACAAATTTATAAACACATAAAAAAACACAAAAAATACAATTCGACAAAATCCACCATAAATCCACAATTTTTTCAACAAATAAAACCTATATATATAAATGAATAATTAAGTTTTCCACATTTTCCACAATTTTTTATAAACAGAGTTAATTTTTGTTATCAACAGATATGTGGAAATTGTTAATTAGAAAAAAATAAACAATAAAAGTGGATAAAATATTATAAAAAGATAAGTTTTATTTGACAAATCACGAAATATATTATTATAATAATGTAGATTTATGTCTGGAGGTGGAACAAGTGAAAAGAACATATCAACCAAACAACCGTAAAAAATCAAAGAAATTAGGATTTTTTGCTCGTAAAAAAACAAATATTTTAAATCGTCGTCGTCGCAAAGGACGCAAAAGTCTTTGCAAATAAAATACCGCTGTCTTAAACAGTGGTTTTTTACTATAAAGGAATAGGGTATATTATTATGAAGAAGAAATATGTAGTAAAACATTCAAGAGATTTTGAAAATATTATACAAAATGGTAAATGTAAAAAAAATAGAAGTTTTATAATTCATCACAAACCAAATGATTTACCATTCGATAAATATGGCATATCTGTAAGTAAAAAATTAGGAAACGCTGTTTTTAGAAATAAATATAAAAGAATTATAAGAAATATAGTTGATAATTATAAAAAAAGCTATATAAATAATGAAGATTATATTATAATATTAAGAAGAGGCGGAGTTGATAAGTCATTTAAAGATTTAGAAAAAGAATTCTTTGATTTGATGAATCGACAATAAGAAAGGAATATCAAGATGAAAAAAAATGCCAAAAAGATTAAGATAGTTATAATATTAATGCTATTATTACTAACAACAGGATGTACAAAAACATTAACAAATGAAAATAAAGAAGCAGTAAAAAATGAAACAACAGGTCAAACATTAACAGAAAATATACTGTGTAAACCTACAAATAAAGAAACAATCAAATTATATGAAAAAAATGGAGTAGACTTAAACAAAATACCAGAATGTAAGGATTTTAAAGTTAACTCAGGAAAATATGAAGGTTTGTGGACAGGCTTATTCATTAAACCATTAGCATTTCTTCTTATTTGGTTAGGAAATTTAGTTAAGAATAATGCTTTATCAATAATTATAGTAAGTTTAGCAATAAGATTAATTGCATTCCCACTAACTAAAAAGACTGCTATGCAATCTGAACTAATAAAAAAAGCTCAACCAGAATTAACAAGAATTCAAAAGAAATATGAAAACAAACAAGACCAAGAATCTTTAATAAAACAAAATCAAGAGATAATGATGGTTTATCAAAAATATAAAATAAATCCAATATCAGGATGCTTATTCGCATTTATCCAATTACCAATATTTATCGCATTCTTTGAAGCAATCCAAAGAACACCAGTAATTTTCGAAGATAAATTTTTAGGATTACAACTTGGAACAACTCCAATAGTAGGTTTAGGAACTGCGACACTATTCTCATACATTATATTAATGATAATAATAGCCGCAACAACATATCTATCATTTAAATTCAATTCAACAGGAAATATGGAAGACCCAGCAATGAAAATGATGCCTACAATGATGTCAGTAATGATTATTGTAACAGCCTTATTCATGCCATCTGGTTTAGGAATATATTGGGCAACATCAAATTTATTCACAATAGTTCAAAATATTTTGGTAAAAAGGAGTAAAGAATTAAATGGAAAAGCATAGATATACAGGAAAGACAAAAGAAGAAGCAATCACAAAAGCACAAGAAGAATTACAAGAATTAGAAAGTAATTTATTAATAAAAGAAATAGGTGAAACAAAAAGCGGCCTATTCAAAAGTAAAAAAGTAGAAATTGAAGTCATAGAAAAAAGAGAAGTAATTAATCATATCAAAGAATATTTAGTAAAAATATTAAAAGAAATGGGTTTAACAGTAAATATAGAAATAAAAAATAAAGATACTGTTCCAAAATATATAATTTACTCAGATAATGATGCAATAGTAATAGGAAGAAATGGTAAAAATCTAAAAGCCTTATCAATGATTGTAAGTGGTCATTTAAATGTAGAATTATCAAAACCATTTAAATTCACAATAGATGTTAATGATTATCAAGAAAAAAGAGAACACTCATTAGAAAAATTAGCTAAGAGAATTGCAAAAGAAGTAACAGAAACAAAAATAGAAGCTAAGTTAGATTCAATGAATTCATATGAAAGAAGAATTATCCATAACGCATTAACAAATAATAAGAACGTTTACACAGAAAGTGAAGGCGAAGAACCAAATCGTTATGTTGTAATCAAACCAAAAGAAGAAAAAAATAATTAATATTATAAAAATAAGAGTCAAATTAAACTTGAAATAAAACATCTCGTTTAAAAATACTCTTTTTTTGTTTACTAAAAAAAATATATGATATAATAACCTAGAAAAAAAGGAGGACTACTATGAATGAAACAATATGTGCCATTGCAACAAGTCAAGGCGTTGGAGCAATCGCTATAATTAGAGTAAGTGGAGAAGATGCAATAAATATAGTAAATAAAATATTTAAAGGTAAAGACCTAACAAAAGTAAATTCTCATACAATAAACTATGGTCACATAATGGATAAAGACCAAGAAGTAGATGAAGTTTTAGTATCAGTAATGAAAGCACCAAAAACTTTTACTGCAGAAGATACAGTAGAAATTAATACACATGGTGGAATATCTCCTACAAATAAAACTTTAGAATTATTATTAGAAAATGGCTGTAGATTAGCAGAACCAGGTGAGTTCACAAAAAGAGCATTTTTAAATGGAAGAATAGACTTATTAGAAGCAGAAGCCGTAATGGATATGATTAATTCTAAAACAGAAAAGCAAAGAGAAATGGCAATAAACCAAATAGGAGGAAAAGTATCAGACCTTATAAATTCATTAAGAAGTGACATGGTTCAAATAATTTCCAATATAAATGTAAACATAGATTACCCAGAATATGATGATGTAGATATAATAACAGACAATATACTTATTCCAAAAATAACTAACTTAAAACAAAGAATAGAAAAAATACTAAAAGAATCAACAAACGGAAAAATAATAAAAGATGGAATAAAAACAGCAATAATAGGAAGACCAAATGTAGGAAAAAGTTCCCTTTTAAATGCCTTATTAGAAGAAGATAAAGCAATAGTAACAGATATAGCAGGTACAACAAGAGACATAGTAGAAGGACAAGTAGTGATTAATGGTATCATTTTAAATATGATTGATACAGCAGGTATAAGAGAAACAGAAGACCTAGTAGAATCAATCGGAGTAGAAAAAAGTAAAAAAATGATTGATGAATCTGATTTAATTCTTTTAATGCTTAATAATAATGAACAACTAACAGATGATATAAAAGAAATAGTTGAAAAAATAAAAGATAAAAACTACATAGTAATAATAAATAAAACAGATTTAGAAAGAAAATTAGATATAAATAGTCTAGATATAGATAAGGATAAAATAATAGAACTTAGCATTACAGAAAATAAAGGTCTTGAAGAATTAAAAAATAAAATAATAGAACTATTTAATATAGAAGCAATTGAAACTCAAGATCCAACATATCTAAATAATTCAAGAAGTATTAGTATATTAAAAAATTGCCTTTCAGCAATTAATGATGTAGAAGAAGGACTAAAAAATAATATGCCAATAGATATGATAGAATTAGATATAAAAAATATATGGGAAGAGCTTGGAAAAATAAATGGAACTTCATATGAAGAAGAACTATTAGATGAAATGTTCTCAAGATTTTGTCTAGGAAAATAGGGATGGTGATAAAATGTACGAAATAATAGTTGTAGGTGGAGGACATGCTGGTTGTGAGGCAGCTCATGCATGTGCCAAAAAAGGACATAAAACGTTATTGATAACAAGTAATATAAAAAATATAGCTGATATGCCATGTAATCCTCACATCGGCGGAAGTGCAAAAGGAATAGTAGTAAGAGAAATAGATGCTTTAGGTGGAGTAATGGGTCAAGTTGCCGATAAAACACATTTACAAATAAAAATGTTAAATAGTGCTAAAGGTCCAGCAGTTCAATCATTACGTGCTCAAGGTGATAAAATTGCATATCCAAGAGAAATGCTAAATGTACTAGAATCAGAAAAAAATCTAGAAATAAAAGAAGCAATGGTAGAAGACCTAATAGTAGAAAATGATTCAGTAAATGGAGTAATTTTAGAAAATGGAGAAAAAATAGAATCAAAAGCAGTAATATTAACAACAGGAACATATTTAAAAGCTGATATTTTAGTAGGTGATACAAGAACAAGACAAGGACCACATGGAGAAAGACCTTCAAATTATCTTAGTGATAAATTAAAAGAATATGGTTTTAGAATAAAAAGATTAAAAACAGGTACTCCTCAAAGACTAGATGGAAATACAATAGATTATACAAAGACAAAAATGGAACCAGGAGATAATGAATATTTAACATTCAGTTTTGACCTTGAACCATGCTACAAAATAGAAGATCAACTTCCATGCTACTTAACATATACAACAGAAAGAACACATGAAATAATAAGAACAAATTTAAATAAATCAAGTATGTATGGAGCACTTGATGATATAGAAGGAATCGGTCCAAGATATTGTCCATCAATAGAAGACAAAGTTGTAAGATTTAAAGACAAAGAACGCCATCAACTATTCTTAGAGCCAGAGAGTAAATATTATGATGACATTTATTTACAAGGATTCTCAACTTCAATGCCAAAAGAAATTCAAGAACAAATGGTTCACAGTCTACCAGGCCTTGAAAACGCAAAAATTATAAAATACGGCTATGCAATAGAGTATGATGCTATATATCCAACTCAATTAAAAGCATCCCTTGAAACAAAAATTCTAAGTAATTTATATACAGCAGGTCAAATAAATGGAACAAGTGGTTATGAAGAAGCTGCATGTCAAGGGTTAATGGCAGGAATAAATGCCAGCCTAAAAATAGAATGCAAAGAACCATTAATATTAAAAAGAAATGATGCATATATTGGTGTACTAATAGATGATTTAATAACAAAAGGAATAAGAGACCCATATAGATTATTAACAAGTAGAGCAGAGTATAGATTACTACTAAGAAGTGATAATGCAGATTTAAGATTAAGAGAATATGGCTACAAAGTAGGATTAATCGACGAAGAACAAATAAATAGATTACATAAAAAAGAAGAACAAATACAAGCATTAAAAAAATTTCTTCAAGAAAACAAACTAAAAATAGATGATGAAGTAAAAAAAGAATTTGAATTAAATAACTTTCAAGTACCATCATTTACAATGACATTAGAGCAACTAGTAAGAAGACCAGAAATAACAATTCAATTTTTAGAAAAGTTCATTGAAATTCCATTTGATAAAGAAATAAAAAAACAGGTAGAAATAAATCTAAAATATGAAGGATATATAAATAAAGCATATAAAGAAGCAGAAAAAATGCTTAAATTAGAAAAAAAACAAATTCCAGAAGATATAGATTACGATAAAATAAAAAACATTGCATCAGAAGCTAGACAAAAATTAAAAGAAGTAGAACCTAAAACAATAGCTCAAGCAATAAGAATAAGTGGAGTAAACCCATCAGATATTTCAATCCTATCAGTATACTTGAAAAAGGAGTATGGAAAAGATGACTAAAGAAAAATTTATAGAAGAATTAGAAAAATTAAATATAATTTTAACTGAAGAACAAATAGAAAAACTTAATAAATTTTATGAACTTCTAATAGAATGGAATAAAAAAATTAATTTAACAAGAATAGAAGATGAAGAAGAAGTATATTTAAAACACTTCTATGATAGTCTTACAATAGTAAAAGTAGTCGATTTAAGCAAAATAAATACATTATGTGATGTAGGAACAGGCGCTGGCTTTCCAGGTATTGTACTAAAAATAGTATTTCCAAATTTAAAAGTCACATTAATAGATTCTCTCCAAAAAAGAGTAAATTACTTAAATACAATAATAAAAGATTTAAATTTAAGTGATATAGAAGCAATTCATGCAAGAGGAGAAGACTATAAAGGAAAGTTTGATTTAGTGACATCACGAGCAGTAGCCAATATAGAAAAACTTGTTAAATATACAATGCATTTAGTTTCACCAACTGGTATTTTTGTTGCTATGAAAGGTGATATTGATAATGAATTAACAGAAGAAATAAAAAACAAATTATCCAAAAAATATATAATAACTAAAATAGAAAAATTTATACTACCAATTGAAGAAAGTAAAAGAAGTTTAGTAGTAATGAAAAATAAATAGACTATGTCAAATGTGCAAATAATACGCTTAAAAGACATAGTCTTTTTTTAAAATTTATTGAAATAAAACAAAAAATAACTTATAATGATAATATAGGGAAAATAAAAAGGATGAAAGTAGGGGAATGACTCATGTTTAATAATGAAAAAGACGAAGTAGTACAATTATATTTAGATGACATTATTCCAAATAGATTTCAACCACGTGAAATATTTGATGAGCGTGCATTAAAAGAGTTAGCTGTATCAATTAGAGAACATGGTGTTATTCAGCCAATTATAGTTAGAAGCGTACAAAATGGAAAATATGAAATAATTGCCGGAGAAAGAAGATATAAAGCATCAGCATTAGCTGGTTTAACTAAAATTCCTGCAATAATTAGAAATTTAGATGATAAAGAAAGTTCAAAAGTAGCTTTACTTGAAAATTTACAAAGAAAGAACCTTAATCCAATAGAAGAAGCCAGAACATATCAAAAAATATTAGAAATAGATCAAATGACTCAAGAAGAATTAGCTAAAACTATGGGAAAGAGTCAATCAGCTGTAGCAAATAAATTGAGATTGTTATCATTACCAGATGATGTTCAAAATGCTTTATTAAAAGAACAAATATCTGAAAGACATGCACGTGCATTAATAAATATCCCAGATTCAAAAAAACAAAAAGAAATGTTAAAGAAAATAATTGATAATAAGATGAGTGTCCGTTCAGTTGAAGAAGAAATAAAAAGATTATATTCAAAGAATAATGATTCTGCTCCAGCAAGACCAGAGTTATCAAATAGTGAACAGATTGCAACAACAAATGCTTTTGTTAACAGTAGCCCATTAATGCCAACTGCTGAACTTCCAGCAGATGAGTCTAATTTTGGAAAAGTAACAATCGCACCACCAGAAGGAGAGGCGATGCCTACGGGTAAATTTATAAACTATGGAGAAATAGACAAAGCAAGAGAAGAAGAAATCAACAATCAAATTGCTGAAAAACCTCCAGCAGTAACTTCAATTGATATTAATGATTTAAAGAGTAATACAAATGATATTCAAACACCATCTGGAGGATCATCAATAGATAATCTTCTAAATATTGGTGGACAATCAAGTTTCGTTACTCCAGCTGAACAAATAGTAAAAACCGAAACAACACTAGAAAAAGAGAATAAATCAAAAGATTATTTTAATAATTCAGACCTTTCAGCTTTCAATATACCACAAGAAACATCAAATATATCACCAATGAATAACGGTATGATTCCAACATCAAATGTTGGTGACGAAAACTATACTATTGAAGAAGCAACTGAAAAAATCAGAAATCTAGTAGAAGATTTAAAAGTACATGGAATTAATATAAGTACAAATGAAATGAACTTCGAAAAATCATTCCAAATTATCATTAAATTATATAAAGAAAACAAATAAAGTAGAACTTTTAAAAGTCTACTTTTTTTATTAAAAGCATTTAAAAATCATTCAATCTCTGATACAATATATTAGTAAATTAGAAAATGGGTGATTAGATGGGAAAGGTTATATCATTAGTTAATCAAAAAGGTGGCGTAGGAAAAACAACTACCAGTATTAATCTTTCTGCATCATTAGCAGTATTAGGAAAGAGAGTTTTATTAATAGATTTAGATCCTCAAGGAAATACAACTACTGGTGTAGGAATTAATAAAGGAGAAATTGAAAAAAGTATATATGATGTTTTAATCGGTGAATGTAATGTCACAGAAGCAATGATTAAAACTAAATATAAAGGATTATATGTAATACCAGCCACAATCAATTTAGCAGGAATAGATGCTGAATTATTAGAAAAAAGCAGAACACAAAATGGATTTAAAAAAGGAGAACAATTAAAAAATAGTCTAGCAGATATAAAAGATAGCTTTGATTATATAATTATTGATTGTCCACCATCACTTGGCGTAATAACAACAAATGCATTGACTGCATCAAATTCAGTAATAATTCCTGTTCAATGTGAATTCTTTGCATTAGAGGGAATTACACAATTATTAAAAACAATTATGTTAGCACAAAAAGGATTAAATCCAACTTTGGATATAGAAGGTGTACTATTAACAATGCTTGATTCTAGAACAAATTTAGGATTTGAAGTAGTAGAAGATATCAGAAGATTCTTTAAAGAAAAAGTATATAATACAATAATACCAAGACTTGTAAGGCTAACAGAAGCTCCATCACATGGAGAACCAATTGTGGCATATGACCCAAAAAGTAGAGGATCAGAAGCATATATCAATCTAGCAAAGGAAGTGATTGAAAGAAATGAAGGAAATGGAAACAAATAATAATGAAATACCAAGAAGAAGAGCTCTTGGAAGAGGTCTTGAAGAACTATTTAACAGTGAAGTATTAGATTATAGTACTGTAGAAAAACAAATAGTTGAAGAAACAGAAAAAGACGAAATAGTAAATATTAAATTGAGTGAGTTAAGAAGTAACCCATACCAACCAAGAAAAGTTTTTGATGAAAATGCTCTAGAAGAATTAGCTGCATCTATCAAAGAACATGGTGTATTTCAGCCTATCATTGTAAAAAAATCAATTAAAGGATATGAAATAATAGCAGGTGAACGTAGAGTTAAAGCCTCTCTTATGGCAGGATTAACAGAAATACCAGCAATAGTAAGAGACTTCAATGATACACAAATGATGGAAATAGCTCTTTTAGAAAACTTACAAAGAGAAAATTTAACAGCAATAGAAGAAGCAACAGCTTATAAAAAATTACAAGACACTCTAGGATTAACTCAAGAACAACTTGCAAACAGATTAGGAAAAAGTAGAAGTCATATTACAAATATGTTAGGATTACTAAACTTACCAAATAGTATTCAGGAAGATATCAATAGTAAAAAAATAACTATGGGACACGCTAGAGTTTTAAGTAAACTAGAAGATAAATCTCAACAAGCTGAACTAGAAGAAAAGGTTATTAATGAAGGAATTAGTGTAAGAGAACTAGAAGAATTAACCAAGGAACCAAAGATTATTAAAACTAATCCTCAAAAACCAAAAATAAGAGAAAATAGTGAATATAGTTATCTTCAAGAAGAAATAAGCGAAAAGTTAGGAACAAAAGTAGTTATAAAGAAAAATAAAATAGAAATTAGCTTTGTAAATGGAAATGATTTAAATAGGCTTCTAGAAATAATGAATATAGAGGCAGGTAATTAATAATGATAACTATGTTAGGATTAAAAGTTGAAATTATTAAAATAGTAATGCCAATCATATATATAATAGGAGGTTCTATACTATTTAAAATAATAAAAAATATTGTTACAAAAGCTACATCCAAAAGAAAAGTTCTAAAAAAAGAACAAGAACAAAAAATAAGAACAATGAGAAGTTTAATTCTCAATATAATAAAATATGTAATAGTAATAATAGTATTATTAGCAATCCTTGCGAACTTTGGAATAAATGTTAAATCAATATTAGCAGGACTAGGTATTGGAACTGCCTTAATTGGTTTAGCATTCCAAGATTTAGCAAAAGACATTATTGCAGGTTTTTCTATAATAACAGAAGGAGAATATGAAGTAGGAGATACAATTGAAGTAGATGGATTTATGGGTGAAGTTGTATCTGTCGGACTTAGAACAACAAGAATTAGAAATTATAAAGGAGCTACTAAAATAATAGCTAATAGAAATATGGATAATATAATAAACTATAGTGACCACAATTCATTAGCAGTAGTAGATGTAGGAATAGCCTATGAAAATAATGAAAAAGAAATTGATCAAGTTTTTGAAAAACTTTTCCAAAGACTAAAGGGCAAAATACCTAATGCCACAAAAGAACCAGAAGTATGGGGAGTAAATGAACTTGATGACTCATCAGTTGTTTATAGAGTAGTGGTTGAAACAAAACCAGCGATGCAATTTGCAACTGAAAGATTTTTAAGAAGAGAAATAAAAAAGGAATTTGATCAGTCTGGAATCAAAATTCCATATCAACAAATTGAGGTGCATAATGGAAAATAAAGATTATAAATTAGGCTCAATTGTTATTATGAAAAAACAACATCCTTGTGGGACCAATGAATGGGAAATAGTAAGAGTTGGAGCAGATATAAAAATTAAATGTTTAAATTGTGGAAGAACAGTTTTAATTCCTAGGATTGAATTCAATAAAAAACTAAAGAAAGTAAAAGAATAGGAGGGAAAACATGTTAGAAAAGCCAAAATTAAAATTAAAGAAATTTTATTTTCACCCAATAACAACATTTATACTTTTGACATTTGGAGTAATGATTTTAAGTGGAATATTTTCATTATTCCAAGTACAAGCAACATATAATACAGTAAATTCAAATACATATGAATTGGAACCAGTACTTTTAACAGTAGAAAATCTATTATCATTTGACGGATTAAAATTTGTTATAAGTAATGCAGCAGTCAACTTCTTAAGTTTTGGACCTCTCGGTACATTACTAATATCTTTGTTAGGTATAACAATAGCTGAAGGTACAGGATTTATTGAAATGCTAACAAAAAGGCATATAAGTAAAGTAAATAAATATGTATTAACATTTATAATAATTTTAGTAGCAACTATTTCTTCATTAATAAATGAAGTAGGTTATGCAATATTAATTCCATTAGTTGCTCTTATATATTTTATAAATAATAGAAATCCAATTCTTGGAATAGTAACAGCTTTTTGTGGAGTTTCATTTGGTTATGGAGTATCAATCTTTGTAGGATCAACAGAAGTAAACCTAATGGGATATACAAAAAATGCTGCAAGACTAGTAGATGATACAACACATATAGCTTTAACATCAAACTTAATATTTATAATAGCTGCAACAATAATTCTATCAATAGTAGGAACAATAATTATTGAAAAACTAATTGCTCCTAAAATTGGAAAGTATAAAAAAGATGAAGAATTTGCAAAAACAGAGCAATATAGAGTAATAAATATTGAAGAAGAAGAACAAAAACAAATAGAAAAAGATAAATATGAAAATAGAGGATTAAGATATGCACTTATAGTTGGAATTATCATGTTATTACTATTTATATATGCATTAATTCCAAACTTACCATATTCAGGAATGTTACTTGATAAAGATGCAACAACATATCTTGACCAATTATTTGGACCAAATTCATATTTTCAAGATGGATTTACATATATGGTTTCATTAGTATTTATACTAATGGGAATTGCTTATGGTTTAGGAAGTAAATCAATAAAAAGTGATAAAGAAATAATAGAAAATGCAAGTAAAAAATTTAGTAATATAGGAAGTATAATAATATTAATATTTGTAGTAGCACAGTTTATTGCCGTATTTAGAAAAACAAATATTGGATATATTGTAACTGCTTGGTTAGCAACATTATTAGAAAACATGCAATTAAGCGGAATACCACTTGTACTAGTGTCCTTATTATTAATTGCACTATCTGGATTCTTCTTAACATCACCATCAAGTAAATGGATGATATTTGCACCAGTAGTTGTACCAATGTTTATGCAATCTAACTTATCTCCACAATTTGCACAAATTATAATGCGAGTTGGAGATTCAATGACAAAAGGATTTACACCTTTACTTGCATCATTTGTAATATTTATTGGGTATTTAAATATATATAATCTAAACAAGAAAAAACCATATACTATTAAAAGGTCATTAAGACTTGTAACACCTTATTTCCTTATAATAGCCGCAACATGGATTTTAATAGTATTAGGTTGGTATATATTAGGACTACCAATTGGACCTGGAGTTGGTCCAACAATCTAGAGAACGAAAGTTCTCTTTTTATTTTACATTGAAATCTTAAAATGCTATAATATTTACGAAAGAAAAGAGGTATATATATGAGTTTAACAGCAGGAATTGTAGGACTTCCAAACGTAGGAAAATCAACTTTATTCAATGCAATTACAAATCAAAAAATATTAGCAGAAAATTACCCATTTGCGACAATTGAACCAAATGTAGGAATAGTAACAGTACCAGATGAAAGAATGGATAAATTAAAAGAAATGTATGAGCCAAATAAGTTTATACCAACAGCTTATGAATTCACAGATATTGCAGGACTTGTAAAAGGTGCTAGCAAAGGTGAAGGTCTTGGTAATAAATTCTTATCACATATAAGAGAGGTAGATGCCATAGTTGAAGTTGTAAGATGTTTTGATGACGGAAAAATAATCCATGTAGATGGAAATATTGACCCAATAAGAGATATAGAAACAATAAATCTTGAATTATCAATTGCTGATTTAGATGTAATTAACAATAGATTAGAAAGAGTTGCAAAAAAAGCAAGAACTACTAAAAACAAAGATGATATTTTAGAAACAGAAGTCTTAGAAAAATGTAAAAAAGCGCTAGAAGAAAACAAACCAATAAGACAATTAGATTTATCAGAAGAAGAAAAGAAGGCAGTAAAATCATATAGTTTTTTAACAGAAAAACCAATAATATATTTAGCAAACATAAAAGAATCAGAATTAGGTAACCCTGATAATGAATATGTATTAAAAGTAAAAGAATATGCCGAAAAAGAAAATGCTAAAGTAGTAAGTCTTTGTGCTAAAGTAGAAGAAGATTTAAGTGAATTGACAAAAGAAGAAAAACAAGAGATGTTAGAAGCATTAGGATTAGATGGTTCAGGTCTAGATAAATTAATAACTGCAACATATGACATTTTAGGTTTAGCGACTTATTTCACAGTAGGAAAAGATGAAGTAAGAGCATGGACATTTAAAAAAGGAATGAACGCAAAACAATGTGCAGGTATAATTCATACAGATTTTGAAAGAGGATTCATTAGAGCTGAAGTAATAAGCTACGATGACTTAATAGAATGTGGTAGCGAATTAAAAGTGAAAGAAGCAGGTAAAGCAAGACTAGAGGGAAAAGATTACTTAATGCAAGATGGTGACATTTGTCATTTCAGATTTAATGTATAAAGAGGTGATTAATTGAAATCCCAAATTAAAATATTTGAAGCAAACAAAAAAGATGGAGTAATGAGTCGAAATAAAATATTTTATAAGGATGGACTAAGCCAAGAAGAAGTAAATGAAATATTTAAAGAGACTAGAATAAAATTAGGTAAAAAGTATGGTTTTGACGGGTTAAAGATGATTCAAGCCGTTCAAAAAACTAACTTAAATAAAGTAGAATATTCAGATGGTAAATATATAAATATTAAAGAAAAAGATTTAATAAAAGATGACTATTGGTATCTAAATCTAGAAGCTGACATTCTAATGATTAGTAATGAATATAAAAAAATTGTAGTAGGAAACATGTGTGCCGATTGTCCTATAGTAATAGCAGAAGATAGAAAAAAAGGTGTAACTGCCTTAGCCCATTGTGGAGCTGTATATATTGATAGAAACCTACCAAAAGAGATAATAGAATCATTACAAAAAGAATACAAAAGTAATACAGACGATATATATGTCTACATTTCTAGTGGTGCGAAAAAAGAAAATTTTATATATGATACATACCCACATTGGGCAACTAATAAAGAAGTATGGAAAGACTGTATAGAAAAAGAAAATGGAAAATATAAAATAGATATGTATAAAGCAATATTAAACCAACTAGAAAATAAACAAATAAAACATATAGAAATTAATAAAATAGATACCATAACAAATAAAGACTATGCATCCCATTATTGTAGAATAAGAGGGAACGAAGAAAAAAGTGGTCAAAACTTTGTAGGATTCTATTATATGTAATTAATAAGTAAAAAAAATCATTGTAAAGATAACTTAAACTAATATTTATCCTTGCAAAAGTAATGAGCATTTGTTATAATACTACCGAGTATTTAAAATGCTCCTTGCTATACATCGGAGTATAGCCTAAAGTCCAAAAGGAGGTGTAAAAAATGAACAAATATGAAGTTATGTTTATTGTAAGACCAGATATGGAAGAAGCTGAAATCAAAAAAACAGCTGAAAACATGAAAAAAGTATTAACTGATGCTGGAGCAAAAGTTATGGAAGAAAAAGCAATGGGTCAAAGAGAATTAGCATATGAAATCAAGAAATTCACTACAGGATATTATTTCTTATATGTAGTAGAAGCTGATAGTAAGACTGAACAAGAATTTAATCGTGTTGCTAGAATTAATGAAAGTCTACTTCGTCACATCGTTGTTAGAGTAGAAGATTAATAAGAAAAAGAGGTATGTTATGAACAAGGTTGTTTTAATAGGAAGATTAACAAGAGATCCTGAATTAAGATATACAGGAAGCAATACTCCAGTAGCATCTTTTACATTAGCAGTTAATAGAAATTTCTCTAATCAGCAAGGAGAAAGAGAAGCAGATTTCATTAATGTAGTAGTTTGGAGAAAACAAGCAGAAAATGTTAAAAATTATCTTACACAAGGTAGTCAAGCAGCTGTTGAAGGAAGAATTCAAACAAGAAGCTATGATGATCAGAATGGTCAAAGAAGATATGTCACAGAAGTAATTGCCGATAACGTTGAATTTTTAGGATCAAGAAATTCCTCAAGTAATTCTAATAATATGAATAATAGTGGTTCAGCACATAATGCAGAACCAACACCTTATGATTTTGCAGACAACAGTAGCAATAATCAAAAAGGTACAGACGTAGATAGTAATCCATTTGCTGATTTTGGTGCTAATATTGAAATCAGTGATGATGAACTACCTTTCTAATATAAAAAAGGAGGATTAACATGGCAGAATTCAATCGTAGAAAGAAAAAAGTATGTGCTATGTGTACTGGAAAAACAGTTGATTGGAAAGACACAGAAACACTTAGAAGATATACAAATGAAAAAGGTAAAATTTTACCAAGACGTGTAACAGGAAACTGTGCTGAACATCAAAGATATATTTCAAAACAAGTTAAAAGAGCACGTGCAGTAGCACTTATGCCTTATTCAAAATAAAAATGTAGCTATAACTACATTTTTTTATTTTTTCAAGGAACCCTTTTATTAGACAAACCCTATAATTTATTATATAATGATAATGGGACTTTATAGGAGGAGATATGGGAATTATCAAAGAAAGAAGAAAATTAAATAAAGCTATACGAAATGCAAAAAATATATTTTTAATGGCACATAAAAACCTAGATTTAGATGCCCTTGGAAGTCAAATTGGAATGTATATGATTCTTAAAAAAAAGAAAAAGAATTGTTTCATTATAATAGATGATAAAGAACATGAAGCTGGAGTAGAAAAAGTATTAAGAGAATTAGATGGTGTAATGAATAGAATTAAATCATCAGAAATAGAAGAATATATGGATTCAAGACAATCAAAAAACCTATTAATAATTCTAGATACAAACAAAACAGAACTAGTTCAAAGTAAAGAAGCACTAAATAAAATAGAGAAAAAAATAGTAATAGATCACCATGATCTTGGAAAAACAACAATAAAAAATGCCGATATAATAGATGATCCTAAAGTTTCAAGTACGTGTGAAATGATAACAAGTTTAATAGAATTTTATGATGTAGAATTAGATTCATACTATGCAACTATACTTCTATCAGGAATTGTATTAGATACAAACAACTATACATTAAACACATCAGCTGAAACATATTACTCATCATATTATTTAGCATCATTAGGAGCAAGTGCGAAAAAAGTACAATATTTATTAAAACAAGATATAAATGAATATACAGAACGTCAAAAATTAATGGCGGATATCGAAACAATAGATGATAAAATTGCATTTACAAGAGCTTCTGCAAATACAATTTATAGAAGAGAAGACTTAGCCAAAGTTGCAGATACTTTATTATTCTTTAATAATATAGAAGCATCATTTGTAATAGGAAAAATTGGAAAAGATACAATCGGAATAAGTGCGAGAAGCTTAGGCAACTATGATATAGGAAAAATTCTTACTAAGCTAGGAGGCGGCGGTGATAATAATGCCGGAGCAGCAACAAAAGAAAATACAACATTAGCAAAAGTAGAACAAGAACTAAAGAAAATATTAAAAGAAGGTGAATAAAATGGATGTAATCTTTATAAAAGATTTAAAAAATCAAGGAAAAAAGGGACAAGTAAAAACAGTAAAAGATGGGTATGCTGAAAACTTCTTAATAAAAAATGGATATGCAGTAAAAAAGACAAAAGAAAATTTACTAAAATTAAATCAAGAACAAGCTAAGAAAGCAAAAGAAGACCAAGCAAATAAAGAAGAAGCTTTAAAACTTAAAGAACAATTAGATAAAGTTACATTAGAGTTTAAAGTAAAAACCGGAGAAGGGGACAAAGTATTTGGTAGTATCAGCGTAAAACAAATTAAAGATGAACTATCAAAAAAAGGATATAAGATAGAAAAAAGTGCAATTGAATTAACATCATCAATTTCTTCACTAGGATTTCATGATGTAAAATTAAATTTATACCCAGAAGTAATCGCAAAAATAAAAGTACACGTAATAAAATAGGAGTGATTTAAATGCCAATTAGAACATTACCAAACAACTTAGAAGCTGAAGAATCAGTCCTAGGATCATGTTTTCTTTCAAAATACGCACTTCAAAAAGCTAACGAAAATTTAACGTCGGATTCATTCTATAATGAAAAAAATAGTAAAATTTTTGAAACAATGGTAGCTTTAATGGATGAAAACACACCTATTGATATAACTACAGTAACAAGTTATTTGAAGAAGAAAAATGAATTAAACGCAGTAGGCGGAGTTGAATACTTAACAGAAGTTTTAAACTATGTTCCAACAGCAAGTAATATTGATTACTATATAAAAAGTGTAGAAGAAGCTGCAATATTAAGAAATTTAATAGCCACTGCAGAAGAGATAGCCTCAGAAGGATACAGTCCAAATGAAACAGTAAATGAAATATTAGATAATTCAGAAAAGAAAATCTTAAATATAGTAAAAAATAGAAAAGCTAGTGAATTTAGAACAATAAAAGATGTATTAATTAAGACTCAGTCAGATCTTGAAAGATTATCAGAAAACAAAGGTGAAATAACAGGACTTGCAACAGGTTGGTATGACTTCGATAAACTAACTACTGGACTTCATCCAAATGAATTTATAATTATAGCTGCTCGTCCAGCTATGGGTAAAACTGCCTTTGCATTAAACTTAGCAACATATGCTGCAATGACTCAAGAAAAATCAGTTGCCTTATTCAATTTAGAAATGAGTGCCGAGCAATTAGCAATGCGTATTTTATCTAGTCTTGGACAAATAGAAGGTTTTAAATTAAGAACAGGAAACCTTATGAATCCAGATTGGAAAAGAATTAATGAAGCTTCATCTCAATTAGCTAACACTAACTTAGTAATAGATGATACTCCAGGTATAACAATAGGTGAAATTAGAGCTAAATGTAGAAGACTAGCAAGTAGTGAAAAAGGTCTTGCCCTAGTAATAATTGACTACTTACAATTGATATCAGGTGGAAAAAACTATGGTACTAATAGACAACAAGAAGTTTCTGATATTTCAAGAAGCTTAAAAACACTTGCTATGGAACTAGGTGTACCAGTAATTGCTTTATCTCAGTTATCACGTGGAGTAGAGGCAAGAGAAGACAAGCGACCATTAATGAGCGACTTACGTGAATCTGGTTCAATAGAACAAGATGCCGATATAGTAGCCTTCTTATATAGAGATGATTATTACAATAAAGAAGCAAGAACAGAAGACAATAACAGTATAAGTGAACTAATAATAGGAAAACATCGTAATGGACCAACTGCAACTATTGAATTATTATTTAAAAAGAATACATCAACATTCTTAAATTTAAGAAAAGAAAGAAATATGGAGGGACAAAGCAGTGAGTAAAAAATTAAAAATAATATCATCATTTATTTTGATTTTGACACTTCTTTTAGCAACAGGTTATTCAAAGATTCTTTCAACTCCGAAAACTCTTTATAGAGTATATCTAAAAGGTGAATCACTTGGACTGATAGAATCGAAAAAAGAATTAGAAAAGTATATTAATAAAGAACAAAACGAAATAAAGAAAAAATACAACGTAAAAAAAGTCTACGCACCAGAAGATCTTGATATAGAAAAAGAGACAACATACTCAAATAATGTTAAGTCAATAAAAAAAATATATGAAGAAATAAAAGATATATCTCCATTCACAATAAAAGGATATATTATAAAAATAAAAGGACTAGATACGACAGATTCATCAACTGGAAAGAAGATAAAAGGAAAAACACAGACATTGTATGTTATTGATAAAGAAATATTTACAAATTCAATAGAAAATACTGCAAAATCATTTGTATCAGAAGAAGATTATGATAATTATGCAAATGATACTCAAAAAGAAATAAAGGATACTGGTAAAATTGTAGAAAGTATTTCAATTCAAAATAAAATAACAATAAAAAAAGGTAATATCCCAGTAGATAAAAAGATTTATCAAACAGAGGAAGAATTAAGTAAATATCTTCTATTTGGAACAACAGAAGACCAAAGTACATATACAGTACAAGCGGGAGATACAATATCTGATGTAGCATTTAATAATAAAGAATCAACTCAAGAGTTCTTAATTGCTAATCCTGATTTAAAAGATGAAAATAGTTTATTATCTCCTGGTCAAACAGTAAAGATTGGAATATTAAAGCCACAAATAAGTGTAGAAGAACAAGACCATGTTGTAGAATTAGAAACACAAAATTATACAACAGAAACAAGATATGACAATGATAAAAATGTAGGATATGAAGAAGTTATTCAAAAAGGAGTAGCCGGACAAAATAAAGTAACTAAAAAAATACAAAAAATAAATGGTGAAACAACAAGTACAGTAAACGTAAATACAGAAGTTATTAAAGAAGCAGTAAATGAAATCATCGTTAAGGGTGGAAAACAATCATCATATTCTGGTGGTGGATATGGTTCAGTAGTTCCAACAAGAGGACAATGGGGGTGGCCAGCAACATGTTCATCAGTTTCAAGTGGATTTGGTTATCGTTGGGGAACACTTCACGATGGAACAGATATTGCAGGTTGTGGATATGGTTCAAATATATTCGCAGCTCAATCAGGTACAGTTGTTCAATCATCTTATAAATATGATAATGGACAATATATTACAATAGACCATCACAATGGTTACTATACTATGTATGCTCATCTATCAGCACGATATGTTAATGTAGGAGCATATGTAGAAAAAGGACAGGTAATAGGAGCAATGGGACAAACTGGATTCGCAACAGGAGTACATTTACATTTTGGTATGTGGTATGGATATCCTTACCGTGGAGGAAGAGCGCAAAACGCTATGAACTTCTATTAAAATGAAAGTAAAAACAATAGCCAGTGGTTCTAAAGGAAATTGTACAATAGTGTTATGTAATGAAACTAATTTAATAATAGATATGGGAATTTCCTACTTGACTTTAAAAAATAGTCTTGAAGAAAATTCCCTTTCTTTTGATAATTTTAATGGAATATTAATAACACACTGTCATAAAGACCACACAAAAGGATTAGCATCCTTAGTAAAAAAAACAAACATACCAGTATATATACCAGAAAAAATGTATGAAAGTATAAAAGAATATGTCCCATACCCAAAATGTATTATAATTCCTGATGAATTTAATATAAATGATGTTGAAATAGAACTTCTACATACATCACATGACGCTCCGTGTTCAGTAGGATTTATAATAAAACAAGACAATAAAAAATTATCCTATATAACAGATACAGGATACATTAATAGAAAAATATTAAATAAAATAGTTGGAATGGACTGCTACATAATAGAAAGTAATCATGATGAAATAATGTTGATGGATGGTCCATATCCAAGATTTTTAAAAGAAAGAGTAATAAGTGATAAAGGCCATTTATCAAATAAAACAACAGCTAAATACTTAAAGAAAATAATTGGTCCAAATACAAAAAATATTATTTTAGCACATAGAAGTGAAACTAATAATACAGAAGAAAAAATAAAAGAAGCAATAGATGAAGTAGAATTAAGAAACGATATAAATATATATATCGCAAAACAATATGAAGAAAGTCCATTAATAGAGGTTTAATATGATAAAGCTAATAACAGTAGGTCAAATAAAAGAAAAGTATTTAAAAGATGCTATAGAAGAGTATAAAAAGAGAATTTCTAAGTATACTAATATTGAAATTATTGAAGTAAAAGATGAAGGATTAGTAGAAGAAGAAAAAGCAAAAAAGAAAGAAGCAGAGAAAATAACTAAGCACATAAGTGATAAAGACTATTTAATAACTCTTGAAATAGAAGGAAATCAAATGACATCGAGAGACTTTGCTAAAAAGCTAGACAATATTTTAATTCAAAATAGTAATATAGTATTTATAATTGGTGGAAGTTATGGATTATCAGATGATATAAAAAACAAAGCAAAATTACATCTATCATTTTCAAAAATGACATTTCCTCATCAACTATTTAGAGTACTCCTTTTAGAACAAATCTATAGAGCATACAAAATAAACAATAACGAAAGTTATCATAAATAGGAGGAAATATGATAGGAAACGCATGGGATGAAGAATTAAAAGAAGAATATAAAAAAGAGTATTTTACAGAACTTATGAGTTTTGTTAAAGGAGAATATAAAAACAAAGTAATATATCCAAAACAAAATGAAGTATTTAATGCATTTAGATATACTGACTTTGATAATGTAAAAGTAGTAATATTAGGTCAAGATCCATATCATGGACCAAACCAAGCTGAAGGACTATCATTTTCTGTAAGTGATGACGTTTTAAAACCACCATCACTACAAAACATTTTTAAAGAACTAGAAAGTGATTTAGGAATACCTTTTCCAAAACATAATTCACTAAAGCCCTGGACTAAACAAGGAGTACTTCTTTTAAATGCAGTCTTAACAGTAGAAGAACATAAACCAGCATCTCATAAAGGAAAAGGCTGGGAAATATTTACAGATGATGTAATTGAAATTTTAAATAAAAGAGAAAAACCAATAGTCTTTATTTTATGGGGAGCATTCGCAAGAAGTAAGAAAAGTTTAATTACAAATAAACAGCACTATATAATTGAATCAGCTCATCCTTCACCTTTTTCCGCAAGAAATGGCTTCTTTGGAAGTAAACCATTTTCAAAAACAAATGACTTCTTAAGAAAAAATGGTTTAAAAGAAATAGACTGGAGAGTTGAATAATGAATAAATCAATAAGACTTTTAAGAAATGGTTTTATAATATTCATAATATATGCATGCCTAGGTTGGATAAATGAAATAATATATTTTTATATTAAAAAAGGAATTTTTATAAATAGAGGACTATTACAAGGCCCATATTTACCAATATATGGCTTTGGAGCCGTATTACTATGGTTAGCATTACGTAGATTTGCAAAAAGAAAAATAATGCTAGGAAAAGTAAATATAACCCCAATACTAGTATTCTTAATAATATTTGTAGTCGCAACATTATTAGAATATATAAGTCACTATATTCTTGATACAGTATTTAATACTACACTCTGGAATTATAATAAAGACTTCTTAAATATAAATGGAAGAGTATGCTTAGGAGCAAGTATAGGATTTGCAATAGAAGGAGTAGTCGCAATCTATTTTATTCAACCATTAATTGATAAATTATTAAATATTAAACAACAAGCAATTCTAAATATAATCACAATAGTCTTATTGATAACAGTAATAGTAGATTTTATAATAAGAATCATAAGTTAAGTAAATCTTAACTTTTTCTTTACACTTTTTACAGTGAAAAACCTTAATAATCTTTTATAAATTATATAAATAAGATATATTAAAGATGGAGGAATGTATATGGATAAAGAAAAATTAGATGTAGTAAAGTCAAGAAAGGCATTTATCGCAGCCCTAGATCAATCAGGAGGAAGTTCTGCAAAGACACTAGAAAAATATGGTATTTCTAAAGACTCTTATCAAACAGAAGAGGAAATGTTTAACTTAATTCATGAAATGAGAGCAAGAGTTATTACGTCCCCTGCATTTACAAGTGAACATATTTTAGGAACAATTCTATTCTATAAAACAATGGAAGGAAAAATAGAAGAAGAATATACTGCAGATTATCTATGGAATAAAAAGAAAATAGTTTCATTTTTAAAAGTAGATAAAGGTTTAGAAGAAGAACAAAATGGTGTCAAATTAATGAAGCCAATAAATGACTTACAAGAACAATTAGAAGAAGCAAATAAGAAACATATCTTTGGTACAAAGATGAGAAGTGTAATATATGAAGCAAATGAAGAAGGAATTAAATCAATAGTAGATCAACAATTCAACTTTGCTAAAGAAATATGCAATATGAATCTAGTCCCAATTATTGAACCAGAAGTAGATATTAATGCTCCTGATAAAACAGAGTGTGAAAAAATATTACTTCAAGAAATTAAGACTCATCTTGATAATTGGGATGAATCTGATAAAATTATGTTTAAGTTTACAATTCCAACAGAAGAAAATTTATATGAGGAATTATATAACTATGAATGTGTTGTAAAAGTTGTTGCCTTATCAGGTGGTTATGATATTAACACAGCTTGTGAATTACTAAGCAAAAATAAAAATATGATTGCAAGTTTTTCAAGAGCTTTACTTGAAAATTTAAATATAAATCAAACAGAAGAAGAATTTAATAAAGAGTTAGATTCTGCAATTACAAAAATATATAATGCATCAGTAAAATAAAAAAATATATTTGCAAAATAAAAAATCCACAAAATCTGTGGATTCTTTTTTTTAATTATTTTGAGCTTGTACAGCAGTAATTGCGATAACCCCAACAATATCATCAGCAGAGCATCCTCTACTTAAATCATTTATAGGAGAAGCAATTCCTTGTGTTATTGGACCATATGCTTCAGCCTTAGCAAGTCTTTGAACTAACTTATAACCAATATTACCTGCATCTAAGTCAGGGAATACTAAAACATTTGCGTGCCCTGCAACTTCACTATTAGGAGCTTTAGACTTAGCCACACTAGGAACAATTGCCGCATCTAATTGAAGTTCTCCATCAATTTTATATTGACTATAATTTTCTTTTGCAATTTTTACAGCTTCAACAACCTTATCAACATCAGCATGTTTTGCGCTACCCATAGTAGAATGTGAAAGCATTGCAACTAATGGCTCCTTTTCAACTAATAATCTAAAACTCTCAGCGCTACTAGCAGCAATTGCCGCAAGTCTTTCAGGTGTTGGATTCTGTTCTAGTCCAGAGTCAGCAAAAACAAATGTGCCATCAGCACCATATTCACAATCAGGAACAACCATTAAGAAAAATGCAGAAACAAGCATAACTCCAGGTTTTGTTTTAATAATTTGAAGTGATGGTCTAAGCGTATTAGCAGTAGAATGACATGCACCAGAAACAACACCATCAGCTCTTCCAGTTTTTACAAGCATACAAGCATAATACATATAATCACTTAATAATAAATTTTTAGCTTCTTCATAAGTTAATCCCTTATTTTTTCTAATTTCAACTAGTCCATTAATAAGTTCTTCAGTTAACTCACTAGTATTTGGATCAATTATAGTTGCACGACTTATATCAAAACCCTTAGAGTTTTCTTCTATCTCTTCTGGAGTACCAATAATTATAATATCTGCAAGATTCTCTTTTAATGCCTTATCAGCAGCTTCCATTGTTCTTTTATCCATAGATTCAGGAAGAACGATTCTCTTCTTATCCTTTTTTGCTCTTTCTTTAATAGTATCAATAAAATTCATAATAAACCTCTTTCTTTAATTATTTTTCATTTAATATTTCAAAAATCTCTCTTTTCTCATTATTATAAAATTCTTTTTTCTTATATCTTTTGAAAAAACCAATTACATTAGAAGGAAATGCCATTCTAAGTTGATTAAACTCAACAACTGTATCATTATAGAATTTAATAGCTCCAACAATATCCTCCTCATTGTCATTTAACTCTTCTAGTATTGAAACTAAAGCTTCACTCTTAAATAGCTTTTCATTTTCATCTAAAGTTTTAAATAGTTCATTATAAGCTTTCTTCAATGTATCATGTTCATCAAAATTATTAACATCATCAAAAGAATTATCTAATTCATCTAAAAAACTATCTAACTTTAATTCTTTTTTTATAATAGGCCTAGTTCTATCTAATAGTTCCTTCTTCTTATCTAAATATATACTAATATCTTCTTCAGCCTTATCTATTTTTATAATTACTAATTGGAACTTATTACTATACACAACAATTACCATTAATAGTAAACAAATAACAACTATTACGCCTAAAATAATTTCTAACATATCACACCTCCATACTACATAAATTATAGCACAACAAGAAAAAAGAGAAAATAATTTCTCTATGTCAATTACCACTAATTTCATCAAATGTTGAATCTGTCTCTTTTGGTTCTGTTCCTTTTAAAAAGTAAACTAATTTTTGATTTTTATCATTACTGGTTGCGGGTTTTCCAGATATAGGTTCAACTAACATTCCTACAACATTTTTAGGCTTTTCATACCAAACATCTTCATCCTTCATATTTTTTTCATAGTTTTCAACAGTTTTATACCAAACGTTTTGTGCATATTTATAGTCTTTAGTACTTAGTTCACTATTATCATCATATCCAACCCATACAGCACATACACACTTTTTATTAAATCCAATATTCCAATTATCTCCACTAGTAGTACCACTTTTTAAGGCATATGTATGAGTAAGTTTACCATTTAAGCCGATACCGGTTGGATAATTATAATCAATGTATGAAGGATCATAAGTCGCAGTTAATATATTATTTAATATAAATACAAGACTTGAATTAAGAACCAATTCTTTATCATCTTTATATTGATATATAACTTCACCATCTTTATTTTCAATCTTCTCAATCAAATGAGGTTTTACTTTATATCCACCATTAGCAAAAGCAGCATAACCACCAGCCATTTCCATAATATTAATTTCATTAGTACCTAGAGGAAGTGAAGGAACACTTTCTAATTTTGAACTTATTCCAACTCTTCTCGCAACATTAATCAATGCATCATACCCTAAAAACATATGTGTTTTAACTGCATAGATATTATCACTATATGCAATAGCGGTAGCCATACTAATAGCCTTATTACCATACTTATTATTATAGTTAATTGGTGAATAAGCTTTACCATTTTCAACAGGAAAAGTAGTCTTCTCACTAGTAAAAGAAGTACTCGCAGTAAACCCATTTTCTAAAGCTGCATAATATAAATAAGGTTTCATAGTTGAACCAACCTGTCTTTTAGAACTAACAGCTCTATTATAAGTTGATTTATTGTAGTCTCTTCCACCAATAAGTGCCATTATTCCGCCATTATCAGGATTCATCATAACACTAGCACTCTCTAACTTACTATCGTCTGGAAAAGTCTCTTGAATATTATTTTCAAGATTACTTTGAACATCATAATTAAAATTAGTATATATTTTTAATCCTTTAATTTCATTATAGTTACTAGGAATACTATCAATATTTTCTAACTCATTCATAACTGCATCAACATAATAATTAATACTAGTAAGAGTATCACCTTCATTTTCCCCAATTATATTTATTTTTTCATTATAAGCCTTATCCTTTTCATCTTTTGTGATTATTCCATTATTTTCTAAACAATTAAGAACAACTAATTGCCTTTTCTTGGCACTATCCATATCAATAATAGGAGAATATTTACTAGGAGCTTTAGGAATCCCCGCAAGTAATGATGCTTCTGAAAGAGTTAAGTCTTTACTACTTTTATTAAAATAAAACTTAGAAGCATTTTCTATACCATATTTTCCATGCCCATAATTTATTGTATTTAAGTATCCTTCTAGAATTTCATTCTTTGAATAGTTTGCTTCTATCCTCATTGTATACCACATTTCATCCCATTTTCTTTTCCAAGTTTTATCAAAGTCTAAAAACAAATTCTTCGCATATTGCTGAGTTATAGTAGATGCTCCTTGATTATTACCACCACTAGTAATATTAGTAATAAGAGCTTTTCCAATCCTTAAAAAATCAAACCCAAAATGTTTATAAAAGTTTTTATCTTCAGTATAAATTGTACTCTTTATTAAATAATCAGAAATATCATCTAAACTTACCCATTCCTTAGACTCATTCCCTTTAAAAAATACGTTTTTATCTGTATCATACAAACTAATATTATTCGCACTATTAATAGTAATTTTAGGAGATAATTTAACATATAAGAAACATCCAAATATTAAAACAATAATCACAATCATAAAAACCTTAATAATTTTAAATAACCTTTTCAAAGTAGTATCCCCTCCATTACTAGTATTAAAAATATTATAAAAAATATGTACCGAATTAATTAATTTAGTAAAATAAAGCATTATGTGATATAATCATTACTATAAATTTGAGGTTGGTGGTAATATGCCTAAAATTAATATTAATGTAAGTATTTCAAATAACGAAATAGAAGATTCTTATAAATTAGTGTCAATTATATCTGATAATATAATAAAATATAGGGAAAAAGATAATACAAAAGTACTATACAATTTAGATAAGAATACACTAATAAGAGAAAATGACACACTGCGGATGGAGTATTTATTTGATAATTTAAAAAACACTGTAGGAACAATTTATTTAAAGGATTTAAAAAGAACAATAAATATAGATATAGAAACAAAAAAAATAGAAAAAATAAATAATAATATAAGTATTGAATATAAAATAGATAATGATATATTTAAATATAGAATTGAGGAGATAAAATGAGTTTATTTAGTGAATTAAAAAATGATTTAAAAAACATAGTAAAAAATGCTGGTTATGATGAAGAAACAATAGCCCTAGAAACATCAAACAGAAAAGATCTTGGCGAATACCAATTAAATGACGCAATGCAATTAGTAAGAAAATATCATACTAATCCAAGGGAAATAGCTGGAAATATAGTAAAAGAATTAGAAAAAGATGAAAGATTTACAAATATAAATATCGCAGGACCAGGTTTTATTAATTTTACTTTAAGTGATGATTATAAAAAACACATAATTAATGAAATTAATAAAGATATATTTAGTAATATAGATAAAAGAGAAAAGAAAACAATTATTCTTGACTATGGTGGTGCTAATGTTGCAAAGGCTTTACATGTAGGTCACTTAAGAAGTGCAAATTTAGGAGAGGCATTAAAAAGATTAGGTAAATTAATTGGATATAATGTAATAGGTGACGCACACTTAGGAGATTATGGAAGACCATTAGGACTTGTAGTATTAGAAATTAAAAAGATGTATCCTGATTTAGCATATTTTGATGAAAATTATACAGGAGATTATCAAGAAATAGAGTTACCAATCTCAAATAAAGACTTAGAAAGAATTTATCCACTTGCGAGTGCTAAGTCAAAAGAAGATGAAGAGTACTTAGAAGAAGCAAGAGAAGTAACTAGAAAAATACAAAGTCATGAAAGAGGATATTATGACTTATGGAAAAAAGTAGTAGAAATATCAAAGAAAGATATTAAGAAAGTATACAATAGTTTAAATGTCGATTTTGATTTGTGGTATGGCGAAAGTGATGCCATGGAATATTTTTCTGAGTTAGAAAAAATTTATAGAGATAAGAATATATTAGTAGAAAGTAATGGAGCAGAAATCGTTGAAGTAAGCAAAGATTCAGATAAAGCAGAAGTTCCACCATTATTATTTATTAAATCAAATGGTACCATTTCATATGAAACAACTGATTTAGCAACACTTTTACAAAGAAGAAAAGAATACGACCCAGATGAAGTATGGTACGTTGTAGATGGAAGACAAGAACTTCATTTTGAACAAGTTTTCCGTGCAACTAGAAAAGCTGAGTTAGTAAGACCAGAAACCAAACTAGAATTTATTGGTTTTGGAACAATGAACGGTCAGGACGGAAAGCCATTTAAAACTAGAGATGGTGGCGTAATGACACTTAAAAGCTTAATAGATTTAATTCATGATGAAACAAGAAAGAAAATAACAAATGAATCTATTTCTGAAGATGAAAAAGAAAAAATATCAGAAAAAGTAGCAATAGCAGCTTTAAAATACGCAGACTTCTTACCATTCAGAGCGACAGATTATGTATTTGAACCAGAAAAATTTGCAGATTTAGAAGGAAAAACAGGACCATACTTATTGTATTCAACTATAAGAATGAAATCTTTACTTAACAAAGCATCAGGATTAAAACAAGAAGAAGTACATAAATTTAGAGGAAAAACAGAAGAAGAATTAGCGCTTACCATACTAAATCTTCCTAATGTAATAGAAAAAGCTCTAGATACAAAATCAATGAATGAAATAACAGAATACTTATATAACATCACATCTTTATATAACAAATTCTATTCAGAAAACAAGGTACTAACAGAAGAAGATACAGAACTTCAAGAATCATGGTTAGTTTTAACAAAAGTAGTTTATAATATAAATACACTTCTTTTAAATACCCTTGGAATAGAAGTTCCAGAAAAAATGTAAAAAAAGTATTGTCAATATAAAAGATATATGTTATAAAATTTATTGGTAATTTTTCTACCATACTTTATATAGAAAATATATAGGAGGACTACCTATGAGTATTAAAATGAAAAAAGAAGAATTAGAATTAATTTCAAACAAAGATATTGCTGCTATGATATTAGAAGATAGCAAAAGAAATTTAAATACAGCAGAGTTATTTAAAAAAATCATTAAATTATTAGAATTACCTGAAAGTACATTTGAAGCTAAAATCGCAGATTTCTATACAGCATTAGCAACTGATAAGAGATTTATCTTATTAGATAATGGTAAATGGGATTTAAGAAGTAATCATACATCAGATAAGGTTGTAAAAATATCTACAGACGACGATGATGATGACGAAGATGAAGAAACAGAAGAAGAAAAAATTGAAGATATTCAAGACAATGAAGATAATTATGATGATACAGATGATGACTCAGACTATGACGATGATACTAATGAAGAATTAAAAGATTTAGTAGTTATAGACGAGGATGAATTAGAACTAGAACAATAATCTAGTTTTTTTCATTAAAAAAGTATGATATAATAGGACTGATTTACGAAAGATTAGGTGAAAATATGATAGAACGTTTAGAAACAACACTTCAAAAATATAATGAGTTAGAACAAGAACTAACAAAACCAGAAGTATTAAGTGACGTTAAAAAGACACGTGAATATTCAAAAGAAATGTCATCTCTAGAAGACATAGTTGTATGTTATAAAAAATATAAAAAAGTACTAGAAGATATTGAAAGTACAAAAGAGATGGTAAAAGATCCTGAATTAGGAGAAATGGCAAAAGAAGAATTAAAAGAACTAGAATCAGAAAAAGAAAAACTAGATGGAGAACTTGAAATTCTATTAATTCCTAAAGATCCTAACGATGAGAAAAATGTTATCATAGAAATTCGTGGTGCTGCTGGTGGCGATGAAGCTAATATATTCGCAGGAGACCTATTTAGAATGTATACAAGATATGCTGAAAAGAAAGGCTTCTCCTATCAAGTATATAACTCAATAGACGGAACTGCTGGTGGATTTAGTCAAATAGAGTTTATTGTAAAAGGAAAAGGTGCATATTCATTATTAAAATATGAATCTGGTTCACACAGAGTTCAAAGGGTACCAGTTACAGAATCAAACGGTAGACTACAAACATCAACTGCTACAGTACTTGTAATGCCAGAAGCAGATGAAGATATAGAAATAGAAATCAATCCTAATGATTTAAGAATTGATATCTATCGTTCTAGTGGATGCGGTGGACAAGGAGTAAATACAACAGACTCAGCAGTAAGAATTACCCATCTACCAACAAATACAGTTGTAACTTGTCAAAATGAAAGAAGTCAAATTCAAAATAAAGAACAAGCCATGAAAGTACTTAAGTCAAGACTATATGAAATGCAAGAACAAGAAAAGGCAGAAAAAGAAGGAAAAGAAAGACGTAGTAAAATAGGTACTGGAGATAGAGCAGAAAAAATAAGAACTTACAACTATCCACAAAACAGAGTAACTGATCATAGAATTGGATATACAACAAAAAATCTAGACAGAGTAATGGATGGTGACTTGGAAGACTTACTAAACGCACTAATTCAAGAAGACCAAAAAAGAAAGCTTCAAGGAGAAGAATAATGACTGTTGAAGAGTTACTTTGCCTTGGAAAAAGTCATGTTCATTCAGACCATGCAAAGATACTTTTAGCGGAAGATTTAAATAAAAATCCATTAGAACTTTTAAATTATTTAGAAGAGCCAGTTTCAACAGATATTGTTGAAAAATATAAAAAAGAAATACTTGCTCTAGAAGAAGGCAAACCACTTCAATATGTTCAAGGATATGTAAATTTTTATGGAGAAAAGTTTTATATAAATGAAAATGTACTAATTCCTAGATTTGAAACAGAAGAACTTGTAGAAAACACAGTAGAATATGCAAAGAAGTATTTCACACAACCTGTGGATATAATAGACTTAGGCTGTGGAAGTGGAGTAATTGGTTTAACACTAGAAAAAAAGTTATCAACAAATTCTGTGGATTTAGTAGATATTAGTAAAGATGCACTTATAGTTACTGAAAATAATAAAAAAATGTTAGAATCAAATGCCAATTTAATACAAAATGATTTTCTACAAGGAATAAATAAAAAGTATGATATTATAATAAGTAATCCACCATACATAAAAACAAATGAAGAAATAGAAAGCATTGTAAAAAATAATGAACCACATCTTGCTTTATACGCAGGTGAAGATGGACTAGATTGTTATAAAAAAATACTAAAAGATATAGATAAAAACTTAAAAGAAAAAGCAATAATTGCTTTTGAAATTGGTTATACACAAGCTAATGATATAGAGCTACTTGCTAAAGAATATTTAAGTAATATAAAATTAGAAATAAAAAAAGATTTATCAGGAAAAGATAGAATGTTATTTATTTTTAAAAATATTGAATAAAAATCTAATAAAAACCTCACTATTATTATGAAAGATGAAAGTGAGGTTTTAATATTAAAAAATTAATAATAGTATTATCAGTACTTATAATGATTTTATGTATAAATAAAGAAGAGAAAGTAATTGTTCCAAAAGAATCAATTCGCTTTAGAATAATAGCTAATAGTAATACCAACATAGACCAAACAATAAAAAAACAAATATTACAAAACTTAGGAACAGAAATTGTGGAAACAAATAATTTATCAACAATTACTGAGACTCGTACATTTATAAAAAAAGAATTACCAAAATTCACAGAAATTGTGGATAAAACTCTTAAAGAAAATAATTATAATAATACCTTCAACATTAACTATGGAAAGAATTATTTTCCTAGAAAAGAATATAAAAATATAGTTTATGAAGAAGGAGAATATGAGTCCCTTGTAATTACTTTAGGTGATGGAAAAGGAAGAAATTTCTGGTGCATTCTCTTCCCACCACTATGTAATATTGATGAAGAAAATATTCAATATACATCTTTAATTAAAGAAACTCTAGATAAGTATTTTTAATAATCAATTAGAATAGAATATATAAGAACAAACTCTTATATATTTTATTTTACGTTAAATTTTACAGGTTTTATCTTATTTAATTGACAAAAAAAACTATATTACTTATTATAAGATTGAGAAAAAAGAAGAATATTATTTAAATAATAAAAAATATAAGTTTTGAGTGGAGGAAAATCTATGAAAATTATGGAAATAGAAGGTGGAAAGGAACTTTCTGGAACAATTAGAATAAGTGGTGCAAAAAATGCGACCGTTGCCTTAATTCCAGCAGCAATATTAACAGATGAAGAAGCTACAATTTGTAATATACCTGAAATTACAGATACAGAAGCACTATGTGAAATTTTAAAAGAATTAAATGTTGATGTAAAAAGAGCCAGTGAAAGTATAATTATTAATCCTGAAAATATGAAAAACATGGAAATAAAAGAAGAATTTTCAAAGAAATTAAGAGCATCATATTATTTTATGGGAGCACTATTAGGTAAATATAAAAAGGCAGTTATGTATTTTCCAGGAGGATGTTCAATAGGCGCAAGACCAGTTGACTTACACTTAAAAGGTTTTGAGGCTTTAGGTGCAAAAGTAACTAGTGAGAAAAACAAGTACATTGTAGAAGCAGAAGAATTACATGGAGCAAACATTTACTTAGATATAGCATCAGTAGGTGCAACAATAAATATTATGTTAGCCGCAGTAAAAGCAAAAGGAAAAACAATTATTGATAATGCAGCTAAAGAACCAGAAATAGTAAACGTAGCTACATTCTTAAATAATATGGGAGCAAAAATAACAGGAGCGGGTACTTCAACAATAAAAATTGAAGGAGTAGATTATTTACATAAGTGTTTCCATGAAGTAATTCCAGATAGAATTGAAGCAGGAACTTATATTATAATTGGAGCATTATGTGGAACACCACTTAAAGTAGACAATGTAATACCAGAACACGTTGATTCATTATTATCAAAGCTAGAAGAAATGGGAGTAGAATTAGAAATTGGTCAGGACTATGTAATCGTATCAAATCAAGGTAATAAAAGAGCAACAAGTATAAAGACAGCAGTTTACCCAGGATTCCCAACAGACTTACAACAACCATTCACAGTATTACAAACACAATGTAATGGAAAAAGTAAGACAACAGAAACAATATTTGAAAACAGATTTATGCACGTTCCATACTTAAATGATTTAGGTGCAGATATAACTGTAAAAAATCAAACTGCAACAATAATTGGAAAAAGTGATTTAAAAGGTTGCCAAGTAGTTGCAACAGACCTAAGAGCCGGAGCAGCAATGGTAGCCGCAGCATTAACAGCCCAAGGAACAACAACAATAACTAATATAGAACACATATTAAGAGGATATGAAAATATAGTAGATAAATTAACAAATGTAGGTGCTAAAATAAGAATAAAAGAAATATAATAAATAACAAAGAAGTATAATAATTATATTTCTTTTTTTGGAGGAATAATGAAAAAACTTCTTAAATTACTATTTCTAATATTCGTAATAATATCAGTTCTCTTTATATATATAAAAACAAAAGATAGTAAATATACAATACTATCATTAGGAGACAACCTATCACTTGGAATTGATTCATATGGAATAAAAGGCCCATCATATATAGATTTCTATAAAGATTATATTTTAAAGAAAAAAGAAACCGTTATTAAAAATGATCAATATTCAAAAAAAGACCTTACAATATCTTCACTACTACAAGAATTAAAAGAAAACAATAATTTAAAGAAAGATTTAAGTTCAGCAAATATTTTAATTTTAACAGTAGGGTATAATGATTTGATATATAAGATAAACATAACTGAAAATATAAATTCACAAGATTTAAAAAAAGAAGTAAAAGAAATAAAACAAGATTATTTGAATTTACTAAAAGAAATAAGAAAATATTATAAAAATGAAATTGTAGTAATAGGTTATTTTGCATCTAATAAAGATGATTATTATATGAATATAGGAATAAAAGAATTAAATAAAGTCCTACAATCAAACAAAAATACAACATACATAGATACTTACAATTTGTTAAAACCTAGAAAAAAATACTTCTCAAATAAAGATAGTTATTATCCAAATTTACAGGGATATCTAAGAATATCAAAGAAAATAATTGTAAAAACACTTGAAAAATAATAAAATGTTTGATATATTAATAACGCGATTTATATCTATGGCAAATTATTTGTCATGGCGGAAGGAGAGATAATATGAAAAAGGGAATACATCCAGAAGTTAAAGATTGTACAGTAACATGTGCATGTGGAAATACATTTACTTGTAAATCAACTAAGTCTGAAATTAATGTAGAAGTTTGTTCAAACTGTCATCCATTCTATACAGGAAAACAAAGTAGAACTTCACGTGCAGGACGTGTTGATAAATTCAACAAGAAATATGGATTTGATAAAGAAGCAGCTGAATAATTTCAGTTGTTTTATTTTTGTAAAAACTTAAAATTAGTGTATACTAAAGATATATACTATAATTTAGGAGGGTTTATGAAAATAGGAATTGCCAGTGATCATAGAGGTTATAAATTAAAAGAACAATTAAAAAACGAATTAGCAAGAAGAAATTTTGAAGTAGAAGATTATGGAACAGATAGTGAAGTATCAACTGATTATCCAGATTATGCTTTTAAATTAGGAGAAAATGTTCGAGATAAAAAAGTGGATTTTGGAGTAGCAATTTGTGGATCAGGAATAGGAATAAGTATTGCTTGTAACAAGGTAAAAGGAGTTAGATGCGCCAAAGTCTCAACAAAAGAAGAAGCGAAAGTAACAAGAAATGATAATAATTCAAATATAGTTGCTTTCGGAGAAAAGACTCCTTTAGAAGAAGCTTTTCAAATAGTTATAAATTTTATAAGTACACCATTCTCACAAGAAGAAAAACATCATAGAAGAGTTGACAAAATAACAGAATATGAGGAGGACCATTAATGAGTATAAAGTTCTTTATATATTGTTTAGTAACAATACTAGTGATATGGGCCATGGACTCAGTAAATATAAATGGAATATTTAAAAAAAACAAAATCTTACAAGCAAGAATTTTTTATTTTCTTTTAGGAATATCAATGATTTATTTAATAACAAACTTTATATTTGATATATTCACAACAGTAAAAATAGTATAAGAAGATTTATAAAATATGTATAATCTTCTTTTTTTTGTAAAAACTTATACTGAGGTGAAAAAATGCAAAGAAAGGTAAAATTAAAAAAGCTTCCTATAATAGTAGCAATACTTGTTCTAATACCAGTTCTAACGATAATTATATTTAGTAAAGAATCAATGAAAAAAACAAATGACTTAGTAACAAATGATACTATAAGTGATACAGTACCAGTTATTAATGAAACTAAAAAGATGATTAATCCCTATACTGATGCATCAGTTACAATATCAAAATCATATTATGATTATAAAGGTGAAGCAACAGAACAAGAAAAGTCAATTACAGTATACGAAAATACATATATTCAAAATACAGGAATTGATTATATAAGTACAAATACATTTGATGTTGTATCAGTCCTTGATGGAACAGTAGTTACTGTAAAAGAAGATGAATTATTAGGAAAAGTTATAGAAGTAAAACATGATAATGAACTAATTACAAGTTATCAAAGTCTAAGTGAAATAACAGTACAGAAAAATGATAAAGTAAAACAAGGTCAAGTAATTGGAAAAAGTGGAACAAATGAATTAGACAAGGAAATTGGTAATCACTTGCATTTTGAAATAT
Source organism: bacterium (assembly GCA_963661295.1). Classification (GTDB taxonomy): domain Bacteria; phylum Bacillota_I; class Bacilli_A; order RF39; family UBA660; genus UBA3789. The sequence goes on along the minus strand of CAVLBI010000081.1, from coordinate 9,121 downwards.
ATGAAAATGGTTCAAGTGTAAACCCAACAAACTATTTAAATAAGGAAGTTGACAATTAGAAGAAAATATTTCTTCTTTTTTTTATTTAATTGTAATATAATAAATAATAAATTAAATTATGTGGTAAAATATTAAAGGAAGGAATGAAGGATATGCTAGCAAAAGATATTGGAATAGATTTAGGAACAGCAAATGTTTTAATATATATAAAAGGTCGTGGAATTGTTTTAAATGAGCCAAGTGTAGTAGTTGTTGATACCGAAACAAATAAAGTAATAGCCGTAGGTGAAGAAGCAAGTGAAATGTATGGAAAAACACCAGAAAAATTAAAAGCTATAAAACCAATGAAAGATGGAGTAATTGCAGATTTTGAATTAACAGAAATAATGCTTAATCATTTTATAAACAAAATTAAAGCTAGAAGTTTATTTTCAAGACCAAGAATACTTATTTGTTGTCCAACAAATATAACTCCTGTAGAAAAAAATGCTATCAGAGAAGCAGCTGAGAGAACTGGTGCTAGAAAAGTCTATATAGAAGAAGAACCAAAAGTAGCTGCTATTGGTGCAGGAATGGATATATCAAAGCCAACTGCAAATATGGTTTTAGATATTGGTGGCGGAACAACAGATATTGCGATTCTTTCAATGAATGGAATAGTTTCATCATCATCAGTAAGAATTGCAGGCAATGTATTTGATCAAGATATAGTAAAATATATTAGAAGTAAATATAAATTATTAATAGGTGATAAAACAGCTGAAGATATAAAAATAAACTTTGCAAACGTACATAATCCAAATAAAAAAGAAAAATTAACAGTAAAAGGTAGAAATCTTATTACAGGATTACCTGATTCAATAGAATTAACACAAGATGAAACGCAAGAAGCATTAAAAGATAGTTTATCAAGAATAATTAAAGCTACAAAAAATGTTCTTGAACAAACACCTCCAGAATTATCCGCAGATATTGTGGAAAAAGGAGTAATATTAACAGGTGGAGGAGCAAAATTAACAGGACTTGTGGAATTATTAGAAGAAGAATTAACAATACCTGTTCTTATTGCAGAAACACCATTAACTTGTGTTGCTGAAGGAACTGGAATACTTTTAGAAAATATAAAATTATTAGAAGAAGACCAATAAAAATGGTTTTTTCTTTTTATTTGTAAAGAGATTTGCTATAATTTATGTAGAAAGAAGTGAATTATATGCATGAACAGTTATTTGCTGCTTCAAAAATAGTCTTAACGACATTTATTTTTTCTACATTAATAATGTTCTTAATGAGAAAAGTTGCAGTACATGTAGGAGCAATGGATATGCCCCGATCCGAAGAAGGACATAGACATGTTCATAAAGAACCAACTCCAAAATTAGGAGGAGTAGGAATATTCCTAGGATTTATGTTAGGCTATATGCTCTTTGGAGAACAAAGTGTGAGAATGAACTCAATTCTAATAGGAAGTTTCATAATCATACTTACATCGATTATAGATGATATAAATTCAATCAAAGCATCACAAAAAATGTTGGGACACTTGGTAGCTGCATCAATAATAGTATTTTATGGACACATTTTATTAGATAATATAACAGCGTTTGGATATTCATTTAATTTTGGAATATTAGCTTATCCGATAACAATATTATTTATTGTTGCCTGTACAAACATTATAAATCTAGTAGATGGCTTAGATGGACTAAGTGGTGGAATTTGTTCAATATTTTATATAACAATTGCAATAATCGGTTTCTTCCAAGGAAGATTTGGAAGTTTAGTAATGGTTTTAACATTAATTATGCTAGGATCAACGCTAGGTTTCTTAGTACATAACTTTAGACCATTTAAAAATGCAAAGATATTCGCTGGAGATGCCGCAACATTTATGGGATTTATAATTGCTGTAATAACACTACTAGAGTTCAAAGGGCCAGCGTTAATTTCATTCTTTGTACCAGTAACAATACTAGCAATTCCAATATTAGATACATTATTCGCAATAATTAGAAGATTACTAAAAGGAGAACCACCATTTAAAGCAGATAAACAACATCTACATCATCAACTTTTAGGAATGAATTTTTCAAAAACAACTACAGTTTTAATTATATATGGAATTGATATATTATTCGCAATGGCATCTATCTTTTATACATTAAAATTACAAGAACCAATAATTGCTCAAACAATATATATAATATTATTTATCCTAGTATTATGGTTTGTAGCTCATACAACAATAATTACAGATAAACATCCACATATATTTACTAAATTAAAAGAAAAAATCAAAAAGACTAAATAAGGTCTTTTTTTTATTAGCTCGAAGTGTTAATCTAAAAAAAAGGCGTGGTAAAATGATTAATTTTATAATTGAAAATAAAAATCTAGAAGAATTAATAGAAAAAATAATGATGAATTACAATTTAGAATATAAAGTAAATTATTACAAAGACATTAAAAATAAAGAACAAAACAGTATATATATACTAAATTATGATACAACAAGCAAAACAGAAATAAACAAATTACTAAATATAAGAATAAAAGAAGACGACTGGTCATCGATAATAATACTGATATCAGATAATTCAAATATTAAATATAGATTAGTTGATAATAAACTATTAATATTAGATGTCATTGACAAAAATAAAAATATGTATAATCAACTAACAGAAAACATAAAAATAAGTTTAAAAATACTAACAGACACTCCTAATAGTATTTGCTATACATATAAAGGAATAATCTATAATATTTCCCAAAAAGATATAGTATATATAGAATCAGATTCCAAAAATAAAAGAAGTATTATAAAAACAGAAACAAATAAATACTATATTCCATTAACTTTACCTAAAATAGAGAAAATTCTCAATAAAAACTTTATAAAATGCAGTAGAAGTTATATTATAAATATAAATAAAATGAGAGAGTATGACACAAAAGACAACATAATAACATTAAGTGGAGATTTAAAGATTTTTGAAATATCAAGACAAAAGAAAAAAGAAATAATAAATTTAACAAGAAAAATAAAATTACTAAATTTGTCGAATTTTGTAGTTAAAGAGCAAAAGTAATAAAACATAAATGCATATTTAAGAAAAAACATAAATAAAATGAAATATCTGCTATCATGAAGATACCAAGAACAAAGTGTTGGTAGAATGTGAGGTGTAAAGAATGATGACCGGACGCGTGAAATGGTTCAATAATGATAAAGGATATGGTTTTATCGGGTTTAAAGAAAATGAGGACATTTTCGTTCATTATTCTGCAATTGAAATTGATGGGTATAAAACATTAAAAGAAAACCAATTAGTAGAATTTAAACTTATTGAAACAAGTAAGGGGTTTCAAGCAATTAATGTAAGATTACTTCAAGAACATGCTATTTAGCAAGAATAAATAATTAAACACAAACAGAATTAATAGTTCTGTTTTTTTTACTGTCTACTATATGACAAAAATATGGTTTTTTTAATATATAAATGGTATAATAAAAATATAAAGGAGGAGATATTATGGAAATTATTATTCATGGAGACAAAGTAAAAGTTACAAAAGCTATGAGCGACTATATTGAAGAAAAATTACAAAGATTAGATAAGTATTTAGAAAATAGCGAAAATGTTCGCGCTAGTGTCATAGTAAAAGTAAAAAATCATGAACAAAGAGTTGAAATAACAATCCCATTAAAGTCATTTATTTTAAGATCTGAAGAGACAAAAGATGACTTTTATGCAGCAGTTGATAAGACAATTGATAAACTTGAAAGACAAGTTAGAAAGAATAAGACAAGATTAATGTCAAAGAAAGTTAAACCAAGCTATGATTTTAACTTTGATAGTATTGTCTTAGACAAAGAAGAAGAAAAAGAAGATACAAAAATTGTAAAAAGAAAAACAATTGAAGTTAAACCAATGAATGAAGAAGAAGCAATACTTCAAATGGAATTATTGGGACATCAATTTTATATGTATAAAGACAGTGAAACTAATAAGCCAGCTGTTGTTTATAAGAGAAATGATTCAAACTATGGTATTATTGAATCTGAATAGATAAAAAAGGGAGATAAAGCTTTTATTCTTCCTTTTTTTTTGATAAAATAATAAATTGAAGGAGCTGATGAATTTGAATATTTTAAAAAAATTATTCGATCATGAGTATAAAGAGTTAAGAAGATTCAATAATATTGCCGATCAAGTTATGGCTTTAGATGAAGAATATTCAAAACTAACTGATACAGAATTACAAAATAAAACAGATGAATTTAAAGAAAGATTAAGTAAAGGGGAAACTCTAGAAGATATTTTAGTAGAAGCATTTGCAACCGCTAGAGAAGCAGCATTCCGTGTAATTGGAGAAAAACACTTCTATGTACAAATTTTAGGTGCACTAGCAATTCATTATGGAAATATAGCTGAAATGAAAACAGGTGAAGGAAAAACATTAACATCAGTTTTACCTGCTTATTTAAATGCTTTAAGTGGAAAAGGAGTACACATTATTACAGTTAACGAATACTTAGCTGGACGTGATGCTGAATGGATGGGTGGAATTCACAGATTCCTAGGATTAACTGTTGGAGTAAATAGAAGAGATATGTCTCCTGAAGAAAAGAGAGACGCTTATAACTGTGATATTTTATATTCAACAAACAATGAAATCGGATTTGACTACTTAAGAGATAACATGGTTGTTAGAAAAGAAGAAAGAGTTCAAAGACCATTAAATTTTGCAATTATCGATGAAGTCGACTCAGTTTTAATAGATGAAGCAAGAACACCTTTAATTATATCTGGTGGAGAAATGGCAAATCAAAATCTATATATAAGTGCAGATAAATATGCTAAAACATTAAAACAAGAAGAAGATTTTATCTATGATGAAAAAACAAAAAGTGTTAACTTAACAGAAAAAGGTGTAGATAAAGCAGAAGCAATGTTTAATATAGAAAATTTATATGACGTTGATAACTCAACTTTATTACATTTTATTAATCAAGCATTACGTGCAAATTATGCAATGAAAAATGATGTTGATTATGTTGTACAAGATGGAGAAATAGTAATTGTTGACCAATTTACTGGTCGTTTAATGAAGGGTAGAGCTTACTCTGATGGATTACACCAAGCAATAGAAGCAAAAGAAGGAGTAACAATAAATCAAGAGACTAAGACATTAGCAACAATCACATTCCAAAACTTATTCAGAATGTATAACAAATTATCAGGTATGACTGGTACTGCAAAAACAGAAGAAGAAGAATTTAGAGACATTTATAACATGTATGTTATCGAAATTCCAACAAATAAACCAGTCGCAAGAATAGATGAAGCTGACTTAGTATATGCAAGTAAAGAAGCAAAATACAAAGCAATCATTGAATTTGTAAAAGAAAGATATGAAAAAGGACAACCTGTTTTAATAGGTACAATTGCCATCGAAACAAGTGAACTTATCAGTGGTTTATTAAAACAAGCACATATTCCACATGAAATATTAAATGCTAAGAATCATGAAAGAGAAGCAGAAATTATTTCAAAAATTGGTTTAGGTAAATCCGTAACAATCGCAACAAACATGGCTGGTCGTGGAACAGATATTAAATTATCAGATGAAGTAAGAGCTTTAGGTGGTTTATGCGTAGTAGGAACTGAACGTCATGAATCACGCCGTATAGATAATCAGTTACGTGGACGTTCTGGTCGTCAAGGAGACCCAGGATATACTCAATTTTTTGTATCAATGAGAGATGACCTTATGGTTAGATTTGGATCAGACAGAATTGGTGCAATGATGGAAAATATGGGAGTAGGAGACCAAGCAATTAGAAGTAAAGCTTTCACAAGATCAGTAGAACAAGCTCAAAAAAGAGTTGAAGGAAATAACTATGATATAAGAAAGAACTTACTTCAATATGACGATGTAATGAATAATCAAAGAGAAATAGTTTATGGAAAGAGAAATCAAATCTTAGATAATGAATCAATCCATGAAATGGTATTAAGTTCATTTAGACATCATATAGAAGATGTAGTTAAATCCCATATGGCACCAGCTAATGAATTAACAGAAGACGATTACAAAGACATAAAAGAAATGGTAAATGAAAATTTACTAAAGAAAGATTTAACAGATAAAGAAGTAAATGGCAAAGAACCAGAAGAATTAATAGATTACATATGTAAAAAAGTAATTGCAGAATATGAAGAAAAAATAAAAGATATTCCAGAAGAAGTAAGCCAAGAATTCGAAAAAGTAATTACACTTCAAGTAGTAGATAATTACTGGATGGAACACATAAATACAATGTCACATTTAAGAGAAGGAATTCACTTACGTGGATATGCTCAAGAAGATCCACTTCGTGCTTATACAATGGAAGGATTCGACTTATTTGATTCAATGTTACAAAGAATAGATAAAGACGTTTCAATATTCTTACTTAAAGCAGAAATAAGACAAAATATTGAACGAAAAGAAAATACAAAAAATGTAACAACAAATGAATCAGAAGAATCAGCTCCAAAAAGAAAACCTAAGAAATCAAAGAAAATAGGTAGAAATGAACCATGCCCATGTGGAAGTGGGAAGAAATACAAGAATTGTTGTGGCAAATAGCGATAAAATAAGGGTTTGCGAAGAATTATGCAAACAAAAAAAGGTTGAAAAAGGCTAAATGTTTGCATAAAATCTTAAATGCAAACAAAATATAATAGGTATCCCAAACTTTACTAGTTAAATAAACATATTGCAAATAAATGTTAGAAATTCATGTTTCTAGCATTTTTGTTTTTTATTCATAAAAATAGATGGGAGGAAATTATTATGGCAAGCATAACTATTCAAAAAAGGGGTGGCACTTATCAATATAAGTTTGAGGTTGCTAGTGTTGATGGTAAGAGGAAGTTTATAAATAAAGCTGGATATAAGACTAAGGATGAGGCATTTAGAGAGGGTGCTAAAGCATATAACGAATTTTATTATAATAGTAAAAAATCAGCTTTAAAAGAAAATATGTCCTACTCTGATTTTTTAGATTATTGGATTAGTTCTTATTGTAGTTTTAATTTACATTACGCAACAACAGTTACATATGAAAATATTATTAAAAACCACGTTGGTCCTAGACTTGGATTTTATAGGCTAGGGGAATTAGATACGAGAATTTTACAAGATTTTATTAATAAAATATATGTTGAGTTTGTTTTTTCTAAAAATTATATAGCAAGTATTTTGAAAGTTGTAAAAGGATCACTTAAAGATGCTTGTTATACACTAAATTATATTAATACTGATCCCGCAGAACATGTCCATGCTCCCAGGATAAATACAATAAATAAAGACCCAGCACATATATTTACTCAGAAAGAAATAGAAAAAATACTAAATAGATTTAAGGATACTCACTCAATATACTATTCTTTTTTAACTGCATATTATACAGGAATGAGAGTTTCTGAAGTTTATGGATTAACATGGGATAATATAGATTTTGTAAATAAGACTATAACCATAAATAAAAACATAATCAAAGGAATCAACAATTTGCAAAAACAAGATATATTTACATCAATTTCGTTTACAGCAACTAAACTAAATTATAGAGAATTCCCTAAAGTAGTTAAATGTGCAAAAAAATATAAAGTAAATAATGTGTGGTCAGATAGATATATTCCTTTAGGAGACTCAATAGATAAGAATTTAGTCCTTAATCTAAAACAAACTAGGGAATATTTAGATATAATGAAAAAAGAAATAAAAAAACTAAGAAAATCAAAAAATAATTCTACCTCTATTTCAATGTATAGAGCATTACAATTTCAAATGACAAATGATTTTGCTTATGGTTGCACGGCCGGTGACACGCTTTTAACAGTTATGGAAAATGGAGATTTAGTACCTTGTAAAAGGATGCCAATTGTTGTTGGAAACTTATTAAGTAGCAACATGATTGATTTATATGAAAATAGTAAAGTATTACAAGAATTAAGAAGAAAAAAATACCTGATGATTGTGTTCTATGTGAACACTCAGAATTATGTCACGGTGGATTGAAATGCTTAACTTATGCGATATATAATGATCTTAACCATAAAGATATGGGATGTAATTTATAAAAAAAACGCTGGGAAAATTACCGGCGTTATTTGTTTTAAGATTAAATTTCAATGCATACACTCCCTAAAATCAAATCCACTATTCGTTGTTTTTTTGGTGTTATGAGCATTACAATCATATCAAAAAACAAGAACTGTGAAATGATAATATTAAGTATAAACCTAACGATTAGTTGTCCTGAAGTTAAAGGTACTTGTTTAGTTTCAATTATTAATTTTATTTTCATTATTTGTTGACCTATAGAAATATGTCTTTTTCCACTCATTTGTGATATTGAATATGCAAACAATGGGGTACCACCAAATCCAAAAATTATAACCGTCAGAAATATAAGTATTACTCCTGATACTATTGAATCAACTTCATCTCCAAGAAAATTTCCAATAACTAAAGATATAAACATAAAAATCAAACAGATACCAGTATTTATAAAAGCGTCTATTAATCCAGCACATAATCTTTTACCAAAAGACGCATAGTTCATTTTAATTTGTTGTGGTTTATTATTAGTTCCATTTATGCTGGCACCATTATTTTGATAATAATTATTTTGAATTGTACCATCTTGACCCATTGTATTGTTACCAATTACATTTTGATTTTCAAAATTACCATTCATTTAAAACTCCTCCTTACATTCAATATATAATAACCATTAATATGCTGTCAATATTTTACAGAACAATAATTATATTTGTTGACACCTTTTAAAATCTAAATAGAAAGGAGAAAAAATATTGAAAAAAGATTTAGTAACATCAGAAATAATAGTTAAAGAAAATAAGGTGGGAATACTAAGAGTTGGAAATGTTAATTACATTTCTTTAACTGATTTAGCAAAGTATCAAAATTCAAGTGATCCATCTTTTACAGTTAAAAACTGGTTAAGAAGAATAAATACTATTGATTATATTGGACTATGAGAAGAAATTCATAATCAAGATTTTAATTTGGTCGAATTCGACCAAATTAAAACTGAATA
>CAVLBI010000080.1:0-4904 GCA_963661295.1 bacterium | reverse complement strand
TTCCAGGCATATATACATGTACTCCTAAACCATAGTAGTTTTGTGATAGTCTTCTATTTAAATATCTAAACCAACCATTTAAGTCACTACAATTAGAATCGTTTGCATCGAATAATGCACAATCAGCAACTGATATATGTAAGTGTGGGCCTGTTGAATTACCAGTTGATCCCATAAGACCAATACTATCGTTGATTGTTACTGGTTTTCCTACATATAATCCGCTTGCATATTGAGACATATGAACATATTGAGATGTATATTTTACTCCATCAATATTATGAAGTATCGTTACTATTTTTGCTCCGGCGCTATCTGTATATATTCCAGATATTACACCGTTTGCGACTGGGAAAATATTTTCACTATATGTTCTTGGACTTGTTATATCATATGCAACGTGTCCAAAATGTGGGTATTGTGTAATTTCTCCATATTCTGTTGGTAGATACCATATTTGTCGTGGTGTTGTTGCTGTTGCTTCTGTATTATTCATGGCAGGTAACTCTACTTCTTGTGGCTGTCCTGTTGTTGGAAGAGACACTTCTGTTACTTCTCCACTTGTTGTATTTCCTGTAAATAAATCTTTTATAATGCTTGATGTATTTGCTTTAGTCTTTACTGATGCCTGTGCCATATCTTTTATATTAACATATTCATAGCTTATTTTATAATCACTAGATGATGTATATAAGTCTTTTGTTTGTAGACCTATCGCAATCATAATAAATGCAATTGAAATAACTATGATACATTTACTTTTAATTATAAACATATTTTCATTCATTCACAACACCCCTATAAAACAGGTTGTTATTATACTATATGTTAGGCTTTTTGTCAAATTTGATGGTCATCGTCTTTTTTTATAAACTCTTCTATAATCTTCAATAAGCCACTCTATTGGGGCTTGTTTTTTTGTAATTGCTTCGGCTCTTTTTTCTATTTCTTGTTCTAGTAGTGCTAATTCTTCTTCAGTTGGTGTTTTATCATAACATACTTCTAGAGCATGTTCTACTACTATATCTGCCGCTCTTCTAAGGCCTGATGTACAGTGGCAGTAGTGCTCTTTTCCTAACCCATCATGTCTACCCTCTTTTGCATAGAAACCTTTTGGATATATCCCTTCTAGTAATTTGTATAAATTTTTAAATTCTTTTCCGCCATAATTTTCTGTTAGGTTATCAATAATCGCTTGAAGTTTACCACTATTTTCTTTATCAATTTTATGAACTCTATAAAGACATGGATAGTTATGATCATTAAAGAATGTCGCAACTCTTGTTCCTGTTAAAAGCATTGCTTGATAAACTATGTTTTCTGATCCTAACTTTTTAACTCTTAATTCTGAATAGTCTTCTGTATTTTCTTTTATACTTCTATATAGTTCTGAGACATTAGTTTTTTGATCTAGTAAATTTGCGACTATATTTAAGTTTGTTATTGTATCTTGTAATCTTTCATCTTGGGTTCCATTTTCTAATATATCGTTTACTTCTTGATAAGTCATTTTTTTATTATTTCTTATAACTGATTTAATAAATCTTTCATTAACTAAATTACCTTGAGGGTCAATTTCAAAATAGAAAGTTCTTGCAAGTTTTGGACTATTTTCAACTAATGAACCTGTTTCTGCTGAGAAACTATATGGAAATATTGGAATAGCTCTTTGAAAATCATTATCTTTAGTTTGATATTTTGCGGGTAAATAAATTGCTTTCGTTCTAGTTAGAGCTTCTTGGACTATGTCTGATTCATATTCGAAATATCCTAGTACTGATGCGATGTGTACCCCTAAAAGATAATTACCATTAGGAAGTCTTTTACATGATAAGGCATCATCTATCTCTATTGCATCAGCTCCATCTATTGTTATTATGTAGTCATCTAATATTTCTCTATCTTTCATTTGACCTTCTTTAGGTTCTCTTGATAGTTTTGCTTGTTCTAGTATTTCATCATCGAAGTAGACTTGAACATTATATTTATCTGCTATTTCTGTAATATCCGTTTTCTTTGAATTCAATTCTTTAATTAAGTCTACAAGTCTATTTACCCAAACTACTTTTTTAGCATTTGCCTTGGCAGCTTTTTTTCTATAAGTTAATTTATTAAGATAGGAATTTATGTCTTGTAGACAGTATTTTTTTTCACGTTCTGACAATGAGAAGTTTTTTTGATTCATAATATAAGAAATTATATTGTTGTAGTATTGAATATTTTCTTCATTATATTCTTCTACATTTTCTAAATATTTATTTACTAAATTTCTAAATAACGGAACGTTATCTTTATCTTGAACATTTACAAGATTAGGCATATTTTTTAGTGTACAATCAAGATATTCAAGATCTCTTATTTCATCTATTAAACATCTCATTAATTCATATCTTTTTGGTTCTTTGTCTTCTAGCATTACATTAATTTCATTTATTTGTCTTCTTACTTTTTCAAACTCACTATGAAGGTGTTTCATATTATATTTATGTTTTCCTTCTCTTTCTATTCTTGTTAACTTTTCTTCTAGTTTATGGAGTTTTCTACTTATTAAATTTCTATCTATTGTTTCTTTGTTTGCTAGTAACAAGCTAATATATTTCATGACTTCTATTGTTCTATCTAAAACTTTAGTATCGGTCATCGTATCAATTTGTTCATTTATTAATGAAAAAAGAACATCTGAAGCTTTATTTCCATCATCAGATTGAGTCATGGCAAGGAAATGTTCATATTTCACTTTTGGGCCTACTCCTTTTATATAATTTCTTAAAGCTTTTTCGATGTTCATATTTTTACCCCCTTCTATTTTTACTTATTAATTCAAGTGGAATAGTCAATTGTTTGATTCGTTCTACTATTCTACGTGCTTTTAATTTGTCTATACCTGATGAGGTTATTGATAGTGATGTTTCTAACTCATCTAAAGTTAGATTAGATGTGAAAAATGTTGGTAAGTGATTGTCCATTCTATATTGAAGAATTGGGCCTAGTACTTCATCTCTTGACCAGTTACTACAGTTTTCGGCACCAATATCATCTATTAATAATAAAGGGATTTTTTTTAATAATTCAAATTTTTCATTATAGTTTGTATTGAACGAAGCTTTTAGGCTCCTTAAAAATTCAGGATAGTATACTAATATACTCTTTACTCCTTTTTTTGCCATTTCATTAAAAAGTGACGCAATTAAGTAAGTTTTTCCTGAGCCAAATGATCCGTTTAAATATATTCCTTTTGGTTTTTCTTTATCATTGTAGCTATCCATAAATTCTTTAAAATATTTGATAATTGGAAGACGATTTTTATCATCTTTATACATGTCTTTAAATCTTGCATTTTTTATATCTTGTGGCATATCAAATAAATCAAGATTTGCTTTATAGGCATCTTCTTTTAGTTTATCTTGTGTTTTTTTACATGCATCATAAGAGAAAGTTATGACATTTCCACTATTTACTGGAGTATATACATAACCTTTTAATTTATTTGGACAATTATCTATGTTTGTGCAGTTTTTACAAGATGTCATTTCTTTATAGGCATCTTCAAGATTTGATGTGTAGCGCATAAGTGTTTCTTCTTTAATATTTAAGCCGTATACAAAATCTTTAAAGTCTTTATCACTACAAGCATCTTGAAAAGAATGTGTTAGATCTGTTAAATCAAAATCATATATATTTTTTAATTTATCCATTTAACCACCACCAACTAAGTATATTTTACCTAAAATAGTCATAAAAATCTACTGTATTTTTTAATTTTATAGTTTTATTTTACGTTTAGCTGAGCGTTGTATTTATTTTTAAATTATTTAAGTTTATTGTTATTGTACCTCCTGTTTTTGTATTGTATGTTTTAACATTATATTTTTTTAGATTGTCTATAGTAATTTTATGAGGGTGATTAAATTTATTATTTCTTCCGGATGAGATAAGGGCAACTTTTGGTTTTAATGTTTTTAGTAGCGTTTCACTTGTACTTGTTTTCGAACCATGATGCCCTACTTTTAATATTGTAATATTTGGTAAAGTATATTTATTTAGTAGATTTTCTTCACTTTTAATACTAGCGTCTCCTGTCATTAAAATATAAATGTTTTTATACTTTATGAGGTATATTTGACTTGAGTCATTTTCATCTGTTAAGTCTTCATTTAGTTCAATAAGTTTAAAGTCTCCTACATTAGTTGTATATCCTTCTTTTGCAATATTTACCTTTTTAGGAATTAGTGATATTATTCTTTTTTCTCGATAATTTATATAGTTAGAGTTTAGTAGCACTTCGTCTACTTTAAAATATTTTATTAGAGTTTCTGCCTCTCCTAAATGATCTTTGTCTCCATGAGTTAGTATTAATTTATCTATTTTTTTAATACCTAAACTTTTGAGGGTTGGGCCTATCGTATTATGATATATTTCTCCATCAGAATCATTATTATAGACTGAAGTACCACCGGTATCAAATAAAATATTTTTATTGTTTGAATGAAGTAAAATACAGTCTCCTTGTCCTACATCTATCATTTTAATGTAATCATTTGATTCAAAATACGGTAAAAAATAGTGAATTATTAATAATCCAAATAAGATATAAATATAGATTCTTTTATTTTTAAATACGTAGAATATTATTAATAATAAGTAAATTAGATAGATTATTAGAGGGAGTCTTTTAAATATTAATTTTGAAAAGTGTATTTTTGTAAATATTAGGGATGAATTTTCTAATATAAATATTAATATATTATAAATTATTTCTAGTTTAGGAAAGATGAATACAAGCAATGTGAGTGGAAATATTAATAAGCTTACTAATGGAACATAGAATAAATTATAGATTATACTTAATACATTTATTTCATAAAAGTTATATAAAGTTATTGGGATACTTACTAGAAATGAGG
>CAVLBI010000079.1:0-17597 GCA_963661295.1 bacterium | reverse complement strand
GTATTTAGAGGTGTTCCTGTTTCTTTTTTTAAGGAATATGGAATTGATAATTTAAGTGAACTTATAAATTTAAAAAATAAATATTTATTTGATTATGGGTTTACTTCTACTTCTTTTCTTAAAGATACTTCTTATTTTAAAAAAGAAGTCCCTGAAGGAGTAGTTCGAAATGTACTTATAGAGTATGATGTACCAAGTGACTTTAATGAAGGAGTTTATCTTAATAATGATGATTTTTCATATAGTTCTTCTCAGAATGAATATTTAATTAATGCTGAGAGTTTAGGGTATGTTTATGATGTGGTATTAGATGGAGAGTCAGCTATTTTAAAAGTTAAATTAATTCCTAAAAAAGTTTATAGAAAAGATTATAGAAATTTAATAAAAAATAATAAATCTAAATAAATAGAGATTTAAAGTATCTTTAGAAAATTAGGTATACAAAAAGGTTAAAGATATGTTATAATCTTTTTGTTGATGCTCCCATGGCGGAATTGGTAGACGCGGCAGACTCAAAATCTGCTTCTAGCGATAGAGTTCCGGTTCAAGTCCGGATGGGAGCACCATTTTTTTGATTTTATATTGACAAGTATAATTATTATCATATATAATCTCATTGTGATGCCGAAATAGCTCAATTGGTAGAGCAACTGACTTGTAATCAGTAGGTTCCGGGTTCAAGTCCTGGTTTCGGCACCATTTTTTGTAATTTTAAGGCATGATTTCATGTCTTTTTTGTTTGTTTTTTGATATTATTAAATTGTAATAGTGGAGGATATGATGATAAAGAATATTATTTTTGATGTAGGTGGTGTAATAGTAAAAGGACATCCATCTGATGTATTAGATAAAATTGATATAGATAGTAAATTAAAAAAAGAAGTAAATAATAAATTCTTTTCTAATTGGAGTGATCTTGATTTAGGAGAAGTTACTTTAAAAGAAAAGTTTGATAAATGTAATTTTTCTTTTAATATGACTGATGAATTAAAAGATATACTTATTAATTGTTATAGGTATAGAGAATTTAATAAGGCTATTTTAAAACTTATTCATACTTTAAAGATAAATAGTTATAATGTATATATATTATCTAATAATAATTATGATACTGTAGAATATTTAAGAAACTTAGATTTTTATAAAGATATTGATGGAGATTGTTTCTCTTGTTTTTATCATGTTGTGAAACCTGATAAAAAATTTTATAAAATATTAATTGATAAATATAATTTAGATGTTTCTTGTAGTTTATTTATAGATGATAATGAGAAAAATATAGATATGGCTAAAAAAATTGGTTTTATTACAAAAAGATATGATTCTTTAGATAATAATTTTATTAATAGTATAAATGATATTCTTAATTAAGATGTAAAGTGGGTAAATTTTAGTAAAGTTTATTTAAAAATTCGACATAATTTTTATTTTATTGGTTGATAATTAAATTTTTTTATGGTAAATTTATAGTAGACATAGTAGGAAGGGTGGAATTGCTTAGTACGTGTGAATAGTATATAGAAGTGGTGAATGTAGATGAAAAATAATGTTGAAGAGAAGGCACAAACGATATATAGGAAGAAAGTAATCAGAAAGATTATTTGGATTGTATTGTTATTTCTTTTAGTTTTCATTTCGATTATTTATTTATTTTTATATATTGTTTATCAAGGCGGTAGATTTACTGTTAATCTTGATAAGAATATGTCTAATAGAAAGAATGTATATTTATCTGAAACTGGTAAGTTGTCTGATAAGTCAAGGTCATTATCTGCTGATACAATAGATTATATGGATAATATTTCTATTAAGTGGTTACCTGATAATCTTGATACTGAGGCTACTGGTTCTCATAATGGTGATAATTATATTGCTTATACATTCTATGTTGTAAACGCTGGTAAAGAGAGTGTCAATTATTGGTATGAAGTTGATGTTGATGATTCTATTAAGAGTGTTGATGAAGCTATTAGAATTATGATTATTAAAAATGGTAAAAAAGTTGTTTATGCAAAGAAAAGTCGAGAGACTGGTAAGGCTGAGGAAGGTACAAAGAAATTTGTTTCTAAGTCTATTGCAGTTTTGGAACAACGAGAAGATTTAAAGCCTAAAGCAAAAGATCGATTTACTATTGTTATTTGGATTGAGGGTGATGATCCTGAGTGTAAAAATGAACTTCTCGGTGGGGAGATTAAGATGCATATGGACTTCACTGAAGAACATATTAATAAAAGATAAATAAAGGAGTGTTAAAAGATGAAAAAAAGCGAAGTAAAGAACAATCGCAAGAGACGTAAGATTTTTTTAGCATTTATCATGATTTTATTTACTGGTATAATTTTAACTGCTAGTACTTATGCATGGTTTACTGCTAATCATACTGTTAAAGTTGAAAGCATTGACGTTAATGTTACTGCTACTAATGGTTTACAAATTTCTACTGATGCAACTAACTGGAAAGCAGTTGTTACAAAAGATGATATTACTGGTGCTAGTTGGAGCGGAGTTAAGAATCAAGTTCCAAGTACAAATTTAAATCCAGTTTCTTCAGCAGGAACAATTGATTCTACAACTGGATATATGGATATGTATTTAGGAACAATTAGTACTAATACTACTACAGGTGCTAACCAATTAACAGCTACTAAGGAGACTGATACTAATGGTCAAACAGGTAACTATGTTGCATTTGACTTATTCTTCCAAATAAATGAAGCTAAACAAATTTATTTAACTGAGGCTTCTAAAGTTACTTCATCTGATGGTGGAGAGGATACTAAGATTCAAAATGCTGCACGTGTTGCATTTATAGTTGAAGGAAATGTTGCTTATGATGCAACTGCCCAAGCTGCTCAAGCTTTAAAAGGTGGTACTTCTGCATGGATTTGGGAACCAAACTATGATGTTCATAAAGCATCAGGTATCCAAAATGCGTTAAATACATATGGTATAACTACTACTGCTGCCGGAGCTGCAAAGATTCCTTATAATGGTGTAAATGCTGAAATTAATACTGGTGTTCTAGTAAATAGTAGTGATACTAATTATTTTAAATCAGTTACTACAAATGAAAGTCCTGAATCTGGAATTACAACTCGTATGAAACCATTCTCTTTAAGTGCAGGAGTTACTAAGGTTAGAATTTATATGTGGGTTGAAGGTCAAGATGTTGACTGTGAAGATAATGCATCTGGAGGAACAGTTTCTTATAATTTATCATTCAGTATTGATGAAACTGGAAACTAAAATGTATTTAGTATAAAATAAGCCTTCTTTATTGGAGGCTTTTTATTCTATATGGGGTGAATAATATGCAAGATAATTTAAATACTTTAACTGAAAAAGATTTATTAGATTTATATAATTTAGTAATTGAACATATGGATTATTTAAATAGTAATATTATATCTTCAGAGGAGAGTGAAAAAGATGAGTAAGATTGATGAACTTTCTATTGTTAAGGAGATTAATATTAATAAAGTCCATATTGATAATTTTAAGATGGATACTAATCAAGGGACTAAGAGAGTAAAAGAAAAGTTTCATAAAGAGGCTATTGTTAATAGAAATAACTATATAAATAAAGAAAATATTAAGTTTTCTAATTATAAAATACTACTCGAAAATGAGATGGTTAAAAGAATTAAAAGATTAATGCCAGTTGATAAAACTAATGAATATAATGAAGAAGAAAAACGTGTTAATGAATTATTTGAATTAGTTAAGCTAAAGTGTAATATTTCAGATACTTTTAAGCTTGGGCTTGATTATATTGTTTCTAGTTTTGAGAATACCTCTTTAGATGAAATGAATATGCTTATAAAGAAGTTTATTGATACTTTTAAATCTTTTGGAATAAATCTTAGTATTAATGATTTTAAATATACTATGTTTTGTGAGATGTATATGAAGAGTTATTTTAAAGATTATAAGTTTAATACTATGACTAAGACTTTTGAATCTATTTATTTTAAGTGTCCTGATATTAAATTACAATTAAAAATGAATCTTATTGATATAATTAATAAATATAAAAAAGATATTTCTAAGTATTTAGATAGTCATCATGAAAAGAGATTAAGTGATGCATCTATTAATGATACTGATGTTATTAATGAATATATTTATACTAGAGATAGTTTAGGTAAGAGAAAGGCACTTGATGAGTATTATAATTTAAAAATATTTTTAGATGAGAAAAGAAAAATAAAGGATTATTTAATTGGTAGTCCTACAAGAGATAAAAATTATAATACTTTTGTTGATGACTATAATGCTTTAACTGAATATTCTAAAAATAGTTATAATTCTGCTGTTAGTAGTTTATATTTAACTCTTGTTGAATTAAAAAAATATTATAAATATGAGTTTATTGTTCAAGATTTATTGAAAAGATATAATGATAGGGAAAGTGCTAAGAGTAGTTTTTATGCAAAGAAAAAGGAAATTGATAGTGCCGAGGCTCTTAGAACGAGTATTTATAAGAAATATTTAAAGGCAAGTGGTATTGGATTATTTGCAAGAAAGAATGAAACTAAAATGAATGATTTGATGCTTAAAATGAATGAACAAATTAAGAAATTAAATGATTTATATAGTGAATATTATGATTTAGAAATTACTAATAATTTGAATAGTTTGAGTGAATCTGCTACTTTATATGATTTATTTTTAATTAGTTTATCTTCGTTTAGTTTTATTGAAAAGACTTTTAATAATAGTGAAGAATTTAATACTAATAGTCTAGAATCTAATGTAGATGAGTATTTTAAATTTATTTTTAATCCAAATAACAATTTTTTAAGAAAAACAAATTGCTTAGTAGAATTTAATATTACTAATATTATTTCTGAAAAGTATAAATTATTGGAATTGAAAGTTACTGATGAGATGATTAATATGGATAATATTGATTCTACAATAGATACGTTAAGTTATATTAATTTGATTCAAAATATTGATGAGTCTTCTATTAGTTTAGATATAATTAATAATTTATATCAGATGGATAAGATTGTTTCGGTAAATCGTGATAATTTAGATGTTATTTAAAGATATTTATAATTTTTTGTGAATATCTTTTTTTTGTAGAATTATGTGTTTTGCTGTGTTATAATGTAGATTGAAGAATAGAAATGTGGTGAAAGGTAATGAAAGCTTTTAAGAATATATTAAAGTATATAGCGTCTTTGTTTTTGGTATTATTAGTTTTAGTTAGTGTATATACATTTGTTGTTACTGATATAATGAAAAAAGATTATGTTAATGTATTTGGTTATTCTTATTTTGTGGTTGCGTCTGGTTCTATGTCTGGTGAGATAGAAGTTAATGATATTATATTTGTTAAGATTACTAGGGATGTAGCTTTAAATGATGTTGTTACTTATAAGAGTGATGATGGAGCTATTGTTACACATAGACTTATAAGTATGAATAATGGAGAGTATATTCTTAAGGGGGATGCTAATAATACAGCTGATGATCCTATTAATAAAGGACAAATAATTGGTGTTGTTAGTTTGATTGTTTCTCCTAGCTTTATATTAAAGTGTATAGCTATATTTTTAATACTCTTTATATTCTTAGCTTTAATTAATTTTGATGGTATTGTTAAGAAATATATAGTTACAAAAGATAAAAATGATAAATTACCTGATGATATATTTAAAAATCCTAAAGTAAAGGATGATCCTTCTAGTGGATTAACGGTTACAATTTCATTTAATGAAATGGAAGAGTTGAATAAAAAACACGAAGAAGAAATAAAGAAAGAAGAAGCAATTGAAATACTAGATGATGATGAATATTTAGAAGAGCCTGTCAACAACAATAGAAAGTACAATAAGGATAAAGAGACTATTGATTTGGTTGTATCTATACTTAAATGTAAGAAGACTAATGTTACTAAGGCTCGTATGAATAAGAAGTGGCTTACTAAGTATCAGTATGTTTATAAATTATGTTTTTTAGCTTTAGGTAGATATACTGATGAATTTGTTTCTAATATTTCTAATCCTCCTTTTAAAGAGATTTATGATTATGATTTAGAGAGGGTTGGACTTACTGAGACAATTAGAAATAAGATTTATGATTGTGATATGCATGTTTTCTTGAGACTACTTACATATTCAATTTTATATAATGATGAAGAGATGTTTGATGGTATATATAAGATATTGAAATATAAGATTTTAATTGATAAAGATAATAATTTTAAAGTTATTAGAAAAAATGATACTTATAGTGTAAAACAAATTAAAACTTTGATTGAGTTTATGAAAAAAGTGTCTAATAGATTTGATAATAAGCATGTTTTTGAATTGGATAAAATAGAAAGAATTATTAAGATTAAGAGTTATTAGTACAAGGAAGTGATGAGTAATGAAAATTAAGTTTAATTTAAAAAATAAACTTTTTGTTAGTGGAATCATTACTCTTTCTGTTTTATTAATAGCCTTTTTTCTTTATAGTTTTATTGTTGGTAGAACTACTTTAGGTGAAGTTGATAAATGGGATGGGGTAAGTGTTGCGTCATCTTTTTCTAGTGGTAATGGAAGTTTAGATAATCCATATGTTATTAGTACTAGTAGTGAATTTATGTATTTTAAGAGTTTAATTGATGGTGATAATTCTAGTACTTATAGGGATAAATATTATGTTTTAAATAATGATCTTGATTTTGATAATCATTCTATTAGTGGTATTGGAAGCATTACTGATGATTGTATTTTTATGGGAAACTTTGATGGTAATGGTTATACTATTAGTAATATTTTAATAGATAAAGGTGTTACTTACGATAATGTTTTGTATTATGGATTGTTTACTAAGACTAAAAATGCATATATTAATAATTTGAATATTAATAATTTGAAGGTTGTTGTTAAAAGTGGAGATAATCTATTTAGAGTTGGTAGTGTTATTTCTGAGGTTGATAGTTTAATTGATGATACCAATAATGAGGTTGATGAAGTTGGTATCATTAGTAATATAAGTATTTCTAATAGTAGTATTGATTTAAGTGATACTTTATATAATAAAGATAATATTATTGGTTTATTTACTTCTTCTGTTGATAAGATGATTAATATTAATAATATTTATATGGATTTAGATATTAATACTAATTATAATGATGGGGTTTATTCATTTAGTAAGATACTTGATAGTGATATCAATAATATATTATTAGATATTAATAGTAATAGTTATTCTTTTTCTGATTTTAAATTTAATGATACAGGGGACGGTACTGTTAGTAATAAGTATTATGTTAGTAATGGTAAATATTATTTAGGTAAAGATGAGGTTACAATTGACTCTATTATTAGTGAATTTAATAGTGAGATGGATGATTATTATTTTGAGATGAAAGATAATAATCTTATATGTAGTAAGTATGTTAAGGAGAGTAGTGATACTAATAGTTCATCTTCTATTAAGAATTTTGCTTTGACTAATGATACTAGTGATATATCAGAACATGAGTCTTCTATAAGTGATGGTGTTGTTTATGTTAATGATTTAGAGTCTTCTTATAATTATTATATGGGACTTAATTATACTACTATTGATAGTGGTAATTTGCCTACTTATAGCAAGAGATATTCTGAGAGTAATTTAGTACCTGTTGCGATTTCTTATTCAAGTACTGATTTAAATAATAGTAATTTAGTTGGTAGTGTTTCTCCTACTGAGAGTGAAACTGAGTATGTTTATTATAAGTATTATCCTATTGTTGATGGTGAAATTAAGATTGAATTAATTGATAATCCGTTTAGTGCTAGACCTAATGGTAAGGGATTTAATGGATGGGCTACTAGTTATCCTAATGCTGTTATTTCATATGATAGTTCTACTTATACTAGATATTTAACTATTCCTGTTAATAGTACTAATAAAATTAGTATTCATATGAATGCTATTTGGTATGATGCAAATATTCAAACTAATTCTAGTAATTTAAATAAACTTGATGATGTTGGTATGAAACATTTAAATACTAAGAAAGTTTGTGAGACTAAGTATACTACTGAGGATAAAACTACTTTTACAGAGGGACTTGTATACTATGAGAGGAAAGTTGCTTCTGGTGGTTCACAGTATACACCGGATTTCTATACAAGCCGTAATACGCTTACTGCTGGTAATGGTTCATCTGTATATTGTTCAATGCGTAATGGTTGTACATACTATGTTAAGACTACTGATACTGAATATGATAGTTCTAAGACTTATTATTTTGTTAATAGTACTACTGATAGGTGGGGATATGTAAGTTATAGTCTTTCTAATGCTACATTTACTACAATTCCTGCAGGAAGTTCTTATGAAGAGTGTGTTGATTCTGATGAATTAGATATTCCAGAGGGGGCTAATCTTACAGGTTTCTTTTATAAAGAAAATTATTCTTATGCTACTGATTCTTATAATTTTTATAATTCTAATGGTGAGAGATGTAGTGAAGTAACTTGTAAAAGTGGAGATATGTATAGATTAATTCAATATAATGATTCTCGTGCTATTAATTATGGAACTGATGCTTATCCTAATGAAAATTATTATTATTTAGTTACTCGTGATATGAATATTTTATTAGTACATGAGAATAATAGGAGTTTAAGTGATTATATTTCTAATAATAAGCCTCTTACTTTAACTAGTTCTTATGATGGTAGTAATATTAGTAGTAATTATTATGTTAATACTGGAAATATTACTATGGGAAATGATTATGTTCTTGAAAATATATATGTTAATGGAACTACAAATACTGTTGTTATGGGTAGTGGATGGAATAGTACTCCTACTATTGATACTACTAATTCAATAAATGCTAATTCTCATAATGTTAAAGTAGGTAGAAATGTTTTAAATACTAGGGGAACTTATTATGATGTTTTTAATAATATTATTGGTACTACTTTAAGGGGTTCTAATGGTAATCCTGAGGTATATAAAGTTATTGTTGAGAGTGGCACTTATAATGGACTTCTTAATGCACTTTCTAGTGGTACAGTTGAAACTTATGTTACTGGACAAATGGTTTATGGAAGTGATTATGATAGGGTAAATAACGATAATAATAAGTTACTTGTATATTTTAATGCTTTAGCTTCTGTTAATGGTAATTTTAATAGTAATGATAAGGTTACGCCTTCGTCTGATATGCTTATTAAGAGTGGAATGTATGGATTAAGTACAGTTACGTCTGGTGGATGGAATAGTACTGTTACAGGAGTTCAGTTATCAACTGATTCTGCATATGGTGTATATGTTGGTGGACGTAGTAATACTCACTATTCTAACTCATTAAGGCGTGTTACTATGCTTGGCGGTATTGTTAATTCTGTTAATGGAGGGCCTTGTGTTGCAAATAACTTAACTACTAATTCTACTGCATTTTATATGTTAGGTGGATATGCTAATACTGTTTATGGTGGAGCTGCGACTACAACAACTTATGGTAATAGAATTGTTTCAATTACTGGTGGTGTTGTTGGTTATAATGTTTTCGGTGGTTCTAATGCATATAATGGTGGAAGTAGTGATGGACAACTTAGTGGAAGTACTTTGATTTATGTTGGTGGTAATTCTATAATTGGTTCTGATGATACTAGTGGAGCCCGATTTAATGCTGAACATGGTAGTGTTTTCGGAGCAGGTAATGGGCAATCTGGATCTAGTTCTGCTGGACGTGTATTTAGTTCTCATATTGTAATTGATGGTTCTACTACTATTAATGGTAATGTATATGGTGGTGGAAACTATGGTTCAGTTGGATTTAGTAGTGGAAATGATAAAGATGCTACTATAGAAGTTCATGGTGGAGATGTTAAGAATAATATTTATGGTGGTGGAAATAATATTGGTTCTGCTAGCTCTAATATTGTTTCTAATACATATATTAATTATTATGATGGTAAGTTAGAAGGTTCTTTATTTGGAGGGTCTCGTACTAATGGTACTGTTTATGGTTCTACAAATGTTAAAGTATTTGGTGGACATATACTTACTGATGTATATGGAGGAGGAGAAGGTAATGATACTTTTGTTTCTCAAAATGTTACTTTAAATATTGGTTCTAATGATTATGAATCAGCTCCTATTATTGATGGTTCTGTATATGGTGGTAGTGCTTTTGGTACTATTAATAATACTTATAGTTATTTAAATAATAATTCTTCTTGTAATGTTACTGTTGATAAGGGTACTATTAAAAATAGTGTCTTTGGAGGTGGTAAGGGTTCTTCTTCTTATACTCCATATACTGCGGGTAATATTACTGTTAATATTAATGATGGAAATATTGGTAATGTGTTTGGTGGATTTGATAATAGTGGTACACCTGCTAATGATGATGTTGTTTATTTAAACGGTGGAATTATTGGTAATGCTTATGGTGGTGGTAATAATACTGGACAAACTACTACTAAGATTTATTTACAAGGTTCAACTGTAACTAATTTGTTTGGTGGTTCTAATCAATCAGGGAATGTTACGACTTCTAATGTTTATGCAACTAGTGGTAATTTCTCATATATATATGGTGGTAATAATATAGCTGGTACTACAGCTACTACTAATGTTTCTGTTACTTCATTTGATAATTCTACAGGAAATGTATATGGTGGAGGAAATCAAGCTGATTCTACTACTTCTAATGTTTTAATTGATTCATCTAATCTAAATAATGTTATTGGTGGTGGAAAACAAGCTGGAGTTACTACTACAAATGTTAATGTTTCAAATAATAGTTCTTGTAATTATGTATTTGGTGGAAGTGATCAGTCAGGAGATGTTACTACTTCAAATGTTACTGTTGATACAGGCCAGGGTAAAATTAATTCTGTATATGGTGGTAATAATGAGGGTGGTTCTACTACAACTTCTAAAGTAAATATTAATAGTGGAATTATTAATTCTGTATATGGTGGAGGAAACCAAGCCGGTGGAGATAAGACAAATGTAAAAGTTACTGGAGGAACAATTACTGATATATTTGGAGGCTCTAATCAGACTGGTGATATTTCTACATCTAATGTTGTTGTAGGTGGAGATAGTATTGGATTTGATTATACATTTAGTAGTTATAGTGGACAATATCAGGGAACAACTAAAGCATATATTTATAATGTAAATGTTTCTGTTACTAATAATACTGATGAAAAGTTAGATAAATGGAATATGTCACTTAATGTTCCAGAAGATGCAGTTTTATATTCAAATGATTCTAGCACAGTTGTTACTTTAGATAATGGTGTTGCTTCTTTTAATGAAGTTAATAAAAATTATGGAATTAATTCAATTGCTGCTGGGGCTACTTATAGTTTTAGTTTCAAACTTGCTAGTGATGTATTACCAAATGAATTTAAAATATCTAGAAATTATGAGTCTTCATCTTCATCTAATAATTTAAATATTACTAACGTGTATGGTGGTAATAATGCTGGTGGTGTTACTGCTTTTGCTAATGTATCTATTAATGGGGGAACTATTACTAATGTATATGGTGGTGGAAATGAAGCTTCTGTTAATAGTACTAAGGTTGTTGTAAATGGGTCTAATATTACAAACTTATATGGTGGTGGTAGAAGTGCTGCCGTTAATGGTTCAACATCGGTTGATGTTGATGGTGCTAATATCACTGGAAGTATGTTTGGTGGTGGAGATAATGGTCAAGTTACTGGAAATACAAAGGTAACTCTGACTGATTCTAATATTTTACAAAACGCTTATGCAGGTGGTAATGGTAGTTCAGCTATAGTTATTGGAAATACTAATATTACAATTGATGGAGATACTGTTGTTGGATCTGATGCTGGAGTTGCGCCAAGTGCTGGATGTGTCTTTGGTGGCGGAAATGCAGCTAACTCTGGTGAGGAAAGTTCAAAGAGCTCTAAAGCTATTGTTAATATTGTTGGTGGTCATATTTTTGGTAATGTATATGGCGGAGCAAAAATGGCTAAAGTTTATGGAACTACTGATACAAATATTGGTACATCTTCTGTATCTGTTAGTGGACTAATTGAGAGTGATATAACAATAGGTGGAACTGTCTTTGGTGGTGGTGAGTCTAATGCTGATGGTAAAGATAATTACGACTGGACATTCATTTCTGTTTATGGTGTTACTGTTGATATAGATGGAACTGATTATTTGACTAATGGACATGATTTTAGTATTCATGGAAGTATATTTGGTTCAGGAAATGCTTCATCTTCTGAAGGTACATCAGTTGTTAATATTACTAATCTAGGTACTAGTGATGCTCCAAATAAAGCTATTTCTATACAAAGAGTTGGTGAACTTAATATTCGTTCATCAGTTATAGAATTAATTGGTACTTATGATAGAACTAATGAACTTGGTAGTTATGAATATTCATTTAATAGAATAGATAAATTAAATTTACTTAATAATTCTACATTGTTACTTCAAAATAATGCGAACCTTTTAAAAGAGTTTTATAGCGGAGTAGAAGTTGATGGTAGTATCGAGAAGGCTGAAGTTACAATAGATGATGATAATAAGACTGTTACTAAGAATGTTGATAATAGATTATATATGCTTACTGATGAGAACTTAAATGTTACTATTAACCAACAAGCTACTTCTTATGGTAAGGTTTCTGGTATGACTTTCTTTGGAATGTATCAAGTTCAAGGAACATCTTATAACTATGGAGTATATGATAGAAGTTTATCTTATGGAGATAGTGGAGATGCTGGTCTTGTTATTTCTGGTGGTAGTTATGTTCTTGGTCTTCATAGTGCAAATCATGATATTACAAAGGATGGTTATTATTCAAACTATATAACTAAAGATGATAATTATGCTTCTATTTCTACTAAGTATATAGACCCAACTGAGATTGGTAATACAGGATATCGTTGGAGTATTGGAGCACAGACAATTAAATATAAAATAAAACTAACTGCATCTAGATTCTCATCTCTTGGTACTGGTACTGTTCAACTTACTGACTTTGCCGCTGGAGATACAACATTTACTGTAGTTGGATTTAATAGTGGATTGCTTGGTAAAGATGTTAGTTTAGTAGATTCTAATGAAGTCCCAAGAATTGGTAAAACTTTAGAAGAAGCTAATAATATTTATGGTTTATCTATGAAGAGTGAAACTCAAGAGTGGACTGGATATGGAACTACTAAATACTATAGTTCATCTGATGTAAAGTATTCTGGTACTTTAGAGTATTTAACTGATAGTGGAAATACTGCTCCATCTTTGATGTTTTACTTGTATCATGCTAAGAATATTAGTCGTGAAGGAGACTTGGGAAGTGTTACTATTACTTTAGAGGCAGCCGTTCCAATTGATGAAATTAATAGTGAAATATCATTGATTCAGATTACGGTTGAGATGGATGCTAAAAAGTCTGCAGATGATGATAATTATGATGCATCTATTACTTATGATAAGAGATATGAAATGCCATCTGCTACAGATGTTAATATTACTAATAACAGTCAATTCACAACATTCTATTCAATGATTGCGAATGCTGATGATTTTTCAAAAGTATATGGAAAAAATAATGAGTATTATCATGTTTTAACTACAAATTATGCTTTACCTGTTGGAACTAGAATTACAATGCTTGATTTTGGTCAAAATGATAAGAGACCTGAGTATTACTATTATGAGATTACTGATACCATTTATAATCAATCAGTTTCAGAACTTAATAATAATAATGAAATTACATATAGATTAAGTAACTTTATAAAGATGGGAAGTACTAGTACTGATAATACTTATGATGATAAAGTCGCGAATAAATTATATTTTAATGATGGATTAGTTGATGAAGAGTTTATCTTTATATTTGATTTTAAAAATACTAATCAGACAGGGGAACATTTAAATAATAAGATGTTATTTGAACTTAGAAATGGTGATGGATTCTGTGTTAAGAGTGTATATGGTCTTCGTCAAGATTTAATGGTTTATAATTTATACGATAAGACTAATGCGGTTTTAGAGCAAAAAATTTCTAATAATGATGAATATTTATATTATAATATTGATGAGAATGTCGGCTATTCAACTTCAATTAATTATAATAAGACAATTAACCAACAATCTATTATTGATACAAACTATGAATCAAATAGTATGGGTCTTAATATTAGTTTCTATACTTCGTCAGGGGACATTGTTAGTTCTTCATTACTTTCTAGTTCATCTGTTAAGATTGATGGAGTCAATTACTTTGCAGACAGTGATGGTATATTTAGAATAAGGCTTGCGAATAAAGTTTCTAATGTTACTCGTAATGTGACAATTAGTGTTGGTAATGGTTTACCGGCTGGTAAATATACTATGAGATATACGTTATTTGCAAGTGAGGATGGTCTTCATAATTCTGATACTGATGGTTCTACTTCTCAAGACTTTACGGTATATGTTGTAAGTTCTAATAATACGATAACTGTTGATTGTGATGATAAGGATAAAGTTGTTGATGGTGATAAGGGACTTAATCTGAATTTACGTAAATTTAATACTTATAATATTAACTATACATCTGATTTGAATAATCCTAGTGTTAGGGTAGAAGTTTATAAAAGAGATACAACAGATAGTAATTCTAATAGTTTTATATCAGTTCCATTTAATAGTTTATTTAGTAATGTACTGCCTTCTTATAGTGGCAATGAAATGTTATTATATGCTAAAAATAAGGATAGTATAGATTTTAATTTAGCTGATAACTTAACGAGTGGTACTTATAGAGTAGTGTTTAAGTTATATGATAATAGTCAATTAATTGATCAGGATATTAAATACGTAATTGTAAAAAAAGAAATTGATTAGTGATTAATAGTGTGATAATATTTAAGAAGGTGGTATAAGATATGAAGAAGTTTTTTCGTTGGGTTTGGTCGTTTTTAGAAGTAGTTATTATTGTTTATGTAATTGCTTTAACGTTATTTGTTCTTTGTAAGAATAAGTATGGGTATACTCAGTTTGGTGATTATTCTTTTGTAACTGTTGGATTGATGGAAGAGAAGACTATTCAGAATGTTTCTAAGGGAGACTTATTGTTAGTTAAAAATAGTAATGATATTCATAATGGAGACTTGATTTACTATTATTCAGTAATTAATGATGAGTATATAGTAAAGAGTGGAGTTGTATCTGATGTAATCGATGATAACTATAATTCTTTATATACTATTGGTACAGGTAGTCAAGCTGTTAGTGTTGCTAGTAGTAGACTTCTTGGTAAGTATTCAACTACTTATAGTAATGTTGGCTCAATTATCAATGTTTTAGAAAGTAGAATTGGATTCTTATTCTTAGTTTTATTACCAATAATGGTAGTATTCATTTATCAATTATATGAGTTTGTTGTTATTTTAAAATACAATGAAGTAGATGAAGATGATGGCTCTAAGAATAATAAAAAAAGTAAAGGTGTGAAAAGTTTAAAGAGCACAAAGCAAAATACTTCTACACATGAAGAAAAAAAAGATGATATAGAGGTTCTTTAAAATAATAAGTGGCTATGTTTATTCATAGCTACTTTTTCTTTATAAGGTTTTTTCTTTTTAAATTTGTAAATAGTTAAATTTATGCTATAATTTTAGTATAGGAGAGTAAGTATGGAAGGTAGGAAAAATAATAAAAAATTTGGTATATTTTTACTTATTGTTTTTTGCTTTGCAATTTTATATTATTGTTCTGTTCATACATACATGAGTTATGAGTCTTCAGTAGATGGAACTTTAAGTGCAGATGTTGCGGGAATTCATATTGCGATTGATGGTAAAGATATTCAAAGTGAAGATTTAAAAGATGGTGTAACACTTGATAATATTACTTGGGATGTGTCTCATACTAGAACTGGAAAAGTTGCTCCAGGAGCTACAGGTGAAGTTTCATTTACTCTAGATCCTAAAGATAGTGAAGTTGCATTTTTATATACTTTCACAGTAAAAGATAAAAATACCGATTTAGATAAGTTACTTATTATTAATAATTTTTCTTCTGGCAATGGTAACTTAATTAAGACAGGTGACAATGAATATACTGGATTAATTACACTGGATGATATAAATAATGGAAAAGTTATTAATGTTACAATGGATTTTGAATTTAGTGATGAAGAAGTTGATGGGTCTGATACTGATAATAGTTCGTTAGATGATTATTTTTCACTAGATTTTAAAGCTGTTCAATATAGAGGAGAGAAAATAGGATAATATAAGGAGTAAGTTTTATGAGTAGTTTTATGTATAAAATTAAACATACAAAATATTATGAAGAAAAACGTAAATTTCTTCTTTTTATGTTTATATTATTTATATTTTTATTTCTTGCATTCTATTTATTTAGAATTGCTTATGCGAGATATGAAGTACATTCAAAAATAAATGCGAATATTAATAAAGCTTTATATATACTTGATACTGGAGAACAATCTTTTAATTTAGAACCTGATGGGATAGTACCAAGCAATGAACCATATGTTTATAAGTTTAGTGTTTCAAACTTTAACGAAGAAAAAGAAACAGATGTAGATATTTACTATGATTTAAAAATCATAACTACAACTAATTTGCCAATTACTATTAAATTATATAGAAATGAAGTTTATGACAATACTAATTCTACTAATTTATTTGAGTCATCTAATGTGGTTCAAGATATGGATGGTGCTTGGTATAATGTTTATAAGTGTCCTGATACTTATGAGATGTATTATAAGGATAGGACTACTGATGTTTATACTATGGTTATTGATTTTCCTAAGGATTATTCTAAGAATGTTGATTTTGAGAATTATATTGAGAGTATTGAGGTTAATATTAAGTCTAGACAGATGTAGGTGATTTTATGGAGTTTGTTAGGAAACATAGGAAATTAAGTATTATAGTTTTAATTAGTTTAATTATTTTTCTAATTATTAGTATTGCTTTTGGTAAATATATATTGAATGTTATTAATAATTTTATATTAGAGACTAAGGCATTTTACTTTAATAGTAGTGTTTTAACTATGAATGATAAAGCTTATTCTATTAATAACTGGGATGGTGTTAATAATTATACTTTGACAATTGATGTTAATAATTATAAGAATGATGATAGATATACTAAAGCAGATATTTCTTATGATATTAGTGTTAATTGTTCTTCTAATGTTACTTGTGAAGTTAGTAAAACTAATGGAATTATTTATCAGTCAACTAGAAGTGATACTTATCAAATTACTGTTAAGAGTAAAGGTAAATTTAGTGAAGGAGAGGTTGCAGTTGTTAAGACTAGTGTAACATCATCTTCTCCTTATACTAAGACTTTATCTGCTAGTTATAATATTGGTACTTCTAAGAGTGATTTTACTTATAATATTGAAGATAGTGTTAATTCTAAGTATTTAACTTTAAATCTTACTAATTCTATTCCATATTATGAAGTACTTGAAGCATTTGGTAGTCATAATGTGGGAGATCAGATTTCAATTGATGATTATTCTAAACTTAGTGATACTAATAAAAATAAATGTTATTCAGCTATTGTTACTTTAGAGTTTGATCCTAGTGTGATTTTTTGTGATTTAACTAATTC
>CAVLBI010000078.1:0-2857 GCA_963661295.1 bacterium | reverse complement strand
GCTTAATATATACCATAATAACTTATAATTTTCAAAGTATAAATACTATCTAAAAATAAACAAATACCAAAACATAAAAAAATTTTAATAAGAAAAAAAGAAAAATAATATAACAAATTTTATAATACTTTTATAATTATTTCTTACAAAACTTATCATATTATCTCTCCTACTCCATTATCTTAAAATGATTTCCACTATCTAAATATAATATTCCTTTATGATTATCTAATTGAGTTAATACCTCATTATAATGGTTTATCATTTTAAATTTAGTCAAAGTTAAATACACCATATTACCATCATCCATATATAATAAGAATCTATCTTTATCATAATCATTAGGTTTATATTCAATATCACTAATTTTTGATAAAGTATCTGCTTTAACACTATTCATACCATTAACAAACTTTTTATATTTATTATCAGGTACATAATTAAGAAGTCTAGGTACTCTAAAATCATGACTAATAGTATCATCTCGAACAGTATCCATATTACTTAAAACATATTTATTATCGGACACACTATAAAATAATGGCCTATTTTCATCAACATTTAATACAAGAATAAACCCCCATTTTTTACTTATAGATACATTATCTATATATTTAGAAGCGGTAAGTTTTTTCTTCATATTACTAGACTTAGTAAGTACAAAGCTTGGATAATCTTTAATACCTGCAAGGTCTAATATATAGTCATCATTTAAATAATTTGTATTTTTTATAACAATATTCTTAATAGAAACATTAATTAATGTATACACACCAAAAAATAGTCCTCCTAAAACGACTAGAACTATTAAAATATTAAATAATTTTAGTTTTCTCTTCTTGACTATTTTTTTTGCCATATTTACTCCCAATTAACAAATTCTTGTTCTATTTTCATATCAATTCCATATTTTTCTAAAACTGCATCATGTGCAAGGTCAATTAAATATTTAATATCACTACTAGTTGCATCTTTATAGTTAACTACAAAATTAGCATGTTTATCACTAATCATTGCTCCTCCACACTTCATTCCCTTTAAGGAACAATCTTCAATAAGCTTACCGGCAAAATTACCTTCAGGATTTCTAAAAACACTACCAGCACTAGGATACTCTAAAGGTTGTGAGGCAATACGACGTTCTCTTCTTTCTCTAATAACTTCTTCAATTGCCTCTCTTTTCCCAACTTGTAATTTTATTAAAACTTCTAAACATATATAATCTCTATTTTTTTGTAAATAAGAAGATCTATAGTGAAAATTCATCTCTTTATTTTCTAAATTAATAACTTCATAATTTGGAGTTAACACTTTAACTCTTTCAACAACATATCCCATATCAGACTTGTAAGCGCCTGCATTCATAAAAACAGCTCCACCTACACTACCAGGAATACCTGATGCAAACTCAAGTCCAGTAAGCCCCCTTTTCGCAGTAAGCAAACTAAGTTTAATTAATGAATATCCTGCACCTACTCTAATTTTATTTTTACTAATAAACTCAATATTATTAAACTCACTAAGTTTAATTAACACACCTTGATAATCTTTATCACTGAAAAGTAAATTAGAACCATTTCCAAGTAATTTATATTTAACATTATTACTCTTTAACAACTTTAATAAATTAACAAGCTCATTCACATCTTTAGGATAAGCAATGCATGTTGCCTTACCACCAACTCTATAAGAAGTAAATTTACTTAAACTTACACCTTCATCAATTTTACAAATATTTTGTTCTTTAATTTTTTGAATGACATCATTCATATTATCACCTAATAATCTTTTTTATTTCTTCATAAATTCTAGTTGCAGAATCATCTATTCCTAATGTATGACTAGCACTACTCATTTTATTATAATCTTCTTTATTATCAAAAAGTTTATCAATTTCTCTAATTATTGTATCACGAGAAAAATCACTTTCTAAAACAATTTTACAAGCACCAACATCCTCAAGTGCCTTAGCATTTTTATATTGATGATTATTAGTAACATAAGGACTAGGTACAAGTATTGCAGGAAGCCCAATAGCAGTAATTTCTGCAATTGTAGATGCTCCAGCTCTAGATACTATCAAATCACTATCTTTCATTAAATTAATCAAATCTTCAACAAAAGGTACAACTTTAACATTATCTGATATAGAAACGGATTTATAATCATCATAATAATTCTTTCCAGTAACTATTAAAACTTGATAATTTTTATTATTAAATCCCGGTATTAATTCTTTTATTTTTTGAGTCATAGTAGTACTACCTAAGCTTCCCATAACAAATATAACTAGTTTTTTAGACTCATCAAAACCCAACTCACTTTTTAACTTTTTACGAGCTTTAATAATTTCTTCACTTCTAGGATTTCCAGTATAAACAGTTTTATTCTTTGGAAACATATCTAAACTACTAGGTAACGATACACAAATCCTATCAGCAAAATTACCAATAAACTTATTAGATACGCCAGGTATAGAATTTTGTTCATGAATAATAGTAGGTATTTTCAATTTATGTGCAGCATATAAAACTGGTGCAGTAATATAACCACCTGCCCCAACAACAACATCAGGCTTAAATTCTTTTAACTCATCAGTTGCCTTATTAATAGCCAATCTAAACTTATTCAAAACAGAAAAATTCTTAAAAATATTTTTTCTATTTAAACCTTCCATAGGAATACCAACAAACTTTATTCCAAGTTTAGGTATAATATCCTTCTCCATTCTATCAGTAGTACCTATATATAAAATTTCTGACTTACTATCTTTTTCTAATATTTTATTTATAATTGCAATCGCCGGATATATATGTCCACCAGTTCCCCCAGCTGCAACAACAACTTTCATAAGATG
>CAVLBI010000077.1:0-16057 GCA_963661295.1 bacterium | reverse complement strand
AGTAAAGCTTTTGATAAGTTCTTTTCATAGAAACAGGTTTTAATACTTGTTTTTTTATGATATAATTTTTTTGTTTAGAGAGGAAAGTGTATGAAAGAAAAAATTAAAAACATATGGAATTTTTTTACAACGTATGAGAAATGTTGGTTTATAAGTATTTTAGTTCTTTCAGTTATTTTTGCATTTATCTTCCCTGAAGAAGATATTAATGGGGTAAATGGAAAAATAATAATGGTGTTATATCTATTAGATATTTTTTTAAATTTTTTATGTGAATTATTATTATCTAAACAGAGTAAGTGGAATTTTATAGTATCTTTGTTTGTTGAGATATGTGAGATTGCTATTTGTATAGTACTTGCTTATAGATTTGCGACTATGGCAGTTACGTTATTTTTCTGGATACCGATTGATATAATTAGTTTTATTAACTGGCATAAACATAGAGATAAGGAAGAGGAAGAATTAACAGAAGTTAGAAAATTGTCTGGTGTGCAGGAAGTTATTTGTATAATTGGAATTATTGTTTGGACTGTAGGTATTGGATATTTACTTACTTATTTAGATTTTGGTACTGAATTATTTCATGGTGATAAGACATTAGAAATGATTGTTTGTTATTTGGATGCATGTGTTTCTTGTTTAGGAATATTAAATGGATTATTTATTTTATTTAGATATAGAGAACAATGGATTACATGGATAATGTCTGCTGTACTTGAAGGGGGTATTAATGTTTTATCTGGACAAGTTGTTTTATTAGTGCTTAAACTTGGATATTTAACTAATTCAATTTATGGATATATTAAATGGAGTAAGTATATAAAAGAACATAATGTTATTATGAATACTAAGAAACTTATTAAGTAATTATTACTTGATGTTTCTTTTTTTTAAATTGACTTACAAACAAACGTATGATAAATTATTTATTGTGAATACTGTGGTGATTTATTATGAAAAGGGTTTATATTTGTATTGATTTAAAGAGTTTTTATGCATCTTGCGAATGTGTTGAAAGGGGACTTGATCCTTTAAAGACTAATTTGGTTGTTGCGGATAGAGAAAGAACTGAGAAGACTGTTTGTTTGGCTGTTACTCCATCATTAAAGAAATATGGTATTGGTGGTAGGGCTAGACTTTTTGAGGTTGTTTCTCGGGTTAAAGATATAAATAAAGAAAGAAGAGCTAATAATAATTATAAGTTATTTACTGGTAAGTCAATTAATAGTGATGAGCTTAAATCAAATGATTTAGAACTTGATTTTATTATTGTGAGACCCAGGATGAAATTATATATGGATTATTCTAATATGATATATAATATATATTTAAAATATGTTTCTAAAGATGATATATATGTTTATTCTATCGATGAAGTTTTTATGGATGCTACTGATTATTTAAATACATATAAAATTAGTGCTGAGGCACTTACTACTATTATTATACAGAATATATATGAAGAGACTCATATTACTGCGACAGGTGGTGTTGGTAGTAACATGTATCTTGCAAAAGTAGCCATGGATATAGTTGCAAAACATGTTGATGCAAATGAATATGGAGTTAGAGTTGCTAGTCTTGATCCTATTAGTTATAGGAAATTGTTATGGAGTCATTTACCATTAACTGATTTTTGGAGAGTTGGAGCTGGTATTGCGAATAAATTAAATATGTATGGAATATATACTATGGGAGATATTGCTAGAACATCTATTGATAATGAAGATTTACTTTTTAAATTATTTGGAATAAATGCTGAGTTTTTAATTGATCATGCGTGGGGAGTTGAGTATGCTACTATGCGTGATATTAAGAGTTTTAAACCTAGTCATAATAGTTTAGGGTGTGGTCAAGTACTACATTGCCCATATACATATGATAAGTGTAAGATTATTGTTAAAGAGATGGTTGATTCTTTAATACTTGATATGGTAAAGAAAGATTTAGTTACTAAGAAATTAGTTCTTTATATTGGATATGATATTGAAAATACTAAGAACTATAATGGACCATTAAAGAAAGACCATTATGGAAGATATGCTCCACAACCTGTAAGGGGAGTTGTTAATTTAGATGATTATACTTCTTCTACTAAAGTTATTATGGATGAAGTTATTAAGGTATATGAAAGAATCACTAATCATAATTTAACTATTAGAAGAGTTAATATTAGTGCGGTATCAGTTATTAAGAAATCATCACTTACTAAGAGTGGGGCAACTAAACAATTAAGTATATTTGATGAAGTTGATAATAATAGTACTAATACTAAAGAAGAAGTAGATGAAAAAGAAAATAAACTACAACATGTACTACTTGATATTAAAGAAAAGTATGGAAAGAATTCTATTCTTAGAGGAATGAATTTAGAGGATGGAGGGACTATGATTGAAAGAAATGAACAAGTTGGAGGACATAGAGCCTAAGAACTATGATGACATTATTTATTTAGAAAGACCTAAGTCAAAATATCCTAAACTTTCTATGGAGCAAAGAGCTGCACAATTTGCACCTTTTTCTGCTCTTAATGGTTTTGCTGAGAAGATTAATGAAAGTGGAAGATATACTGATATTAAAAGAATATTAACTGATGAAGAAAAACTTATAATTAATGATAAATTAAATATAATAGATAATAATAAAAATAGTTTAGTTAAAATTAGGTATTTTGTTAAAGATAACAAGAAAAGCGGAGGAGAATATGTAGAAATTGTTAGTAGAGTACGAAAACTTGACAAATATAAGTGTGAAGTAGTGCTTGAGGACAAGACTATTATACCTATTGATGATATAATAAATATTGAAGTAATTAATGAGTATTAAGTCTTGATTAGGGGATGAGTTATGAATAGTAATCTAGTAATAGAAAGAGAAAGAAAAGTAATTGATAATATAAGTGATTTATATGGATACGATAGTAATATTAGACATTTACTTTATGTAATTATTCCGGCATTTATTATTAAATATGGAGCTAATTATGAAAGAATGATTTTAGATACATTTAAAAATATTAAAATTATTAGTAGTAATGTTAAAAATGATGTTGTTAAAGCATACTTTTCTAGTAGACCAAAGTTAATTAATAATAATTATATTACTGTTAAATATATGGTTATACAGAATTATAATAAGATAAGTTTAGTTGATTTACTTGATAACTTAGTTCATGAATTTAATCATGCAGTTAATTCTTCTATTAATGAAATTAAAATTACTAAGAATTATTTATATTTAAGAACTGGTCTTACTTATAGAGTATATAGAAAAGATAGTTGTAGTTTTGTTAGGAAGGATAAATCATATTTACTTGAAGAAATTATTAATACTAAACAGACGGAAGATATAATTAATATTATTAAAGGGTTTGATACTAATAATAGATTTATTGGTAATACAATATATGCAATTAATAGTGAAACTAGTCATAAATATAATTCTAATTCTTATTATTTAGAGGGATATGTATGCAAAAAAATACTTGAAAACAGAACTTTTATTAGTACTTTAGAGAAACTTAGGATATGTGGAGAGGTATATGAAATAGACAAATGGTTTGATGATATAATTGGTAAGAAGAATAGTTATAAGGAATTAATTAGATTATTAAATGAAGTATATGAATTAGAAATAGAATATTCTAAGAGAAAGATATTTAAATCTATTACTTTAGGTAAGATTAAAGATACTTCAAGACACATTATGAGAATTGTTGATACATTTAATAATAATGTTAATTTAAGATAAATAGTTATATAATAGATGTATATTAAAAAATTAGAGGTGAATGAAATGAATAATCAAGAAAAGTTTAATGAATTTAGAAAGAAATATCCGGATTTTATATATGAAAAATATGAAATTTTATTTGATGAAGAAAATTTAAATATAAAATATTATTTTAATATACCTGGACTTACTTATTTTTATCCAGAGATTAAGATAAATAAGAAGTACATAAAGATTGATTATGATGAAGAATACTTAAATTATTTAGTATTTCAGATTGGGTTAATTGAACTTATTAGTTATGTTAAATGTACTTGTTCTCCTAATATTAATATTAAGTGTGGGTATGTTAATGATAAGCAAATTAAGTTTTTGAAGAAGTTATATTTTAATGGATTAGGAGAATTTTTATATACTAATCATATTAATGTTAGCAGTGATGAGTTATTTAATATTAATTGTACCCATGATGTAATGTCTTTAGGTAAGACTCAATATAATGGAGTTGGTAACTTAATATGTGTTGGTGGTGGAAAGGATTCTTGTGTTAGTTTAGAGATACTTAAGAATGAGAAAAATAATTCTTGTTTTATAATTAATCCTAAGGGACCATCATATGATAGTTGTATTGTTGCGGGATATAGTGATGATGATATTATTGGTGTTAAGAGAATTTTAGATAGAAAGATAGTTGAGTTAAATAATGAAGGTTATTTAAATGGACATACACCTTTTTCTTCTATAGTTGCTTTTATTACGTATTTAGTTGCTTATTTAAATGGAAAGAAAAATATAATTTTATCTAATGAAGCTAGTGCTAATCAACCTACAGTAATAGGTACTAATATTAATCATCAATATTCTAAGACTTATGAGTTTGAGACTGACTTTATGAATTATATGAATGAGTTTATTTCTTTAGATATAAAATATTTTAGTTTACTTAGAGGACTTAGTGAATTTAATATAGCTAGATTATTTTCACATTATAAGAAATATCATAGTGTATTTAAGAGTTGTAATCTTGGAAGTAAGGGTGAGACTTGGAAGTGGTGTTGTAACTGCTCTAAGTGTTTGTTTGTTTATATAATTTTAAGTCCATTTATTGAAAGGTGCGAAAGAATAAAAATATTTGGAGAGGATTTATTTGAGAAAAAGGAATTACTTGAAACATTTAAAGAAATATTAGGATATAGTGATACTAAACCATTTGAGTGCGTTGGTACTTTAGAAGAAGCAAGATATGCGATAAGTTTGGTACTTGAAAAGGGAGAAGAACATTCATATTTATTAGATTATTATAGAGAACATTATCCATTATTCTTAGATGGTAGTGAAATAAATAAATATAATGAAGAAAATAATATAGATGAGCATTTTGATAGATTAGTTAAGGAAGAGATGAATAAGTATGTATAGTGAAAAGATAATTGAAAAATTAAAAGATAAGAATATTGCCATATTAGGATTTGGAAGAGAAGGTAAATCTACTTATAATTTTATTAGAAAGCACTTACCTGAGAAACATTTAACTATTATTGATAAAGCAAATATTACTATTGATGATTCTAATATTACTTTAGTTACAGGAGATGATTATTTAAATGATTTAGGTAAATATGATCTTATTATAAAAACTCCGGGTATTTCATTAAAAGATATTGATTATAGTGATTTTAAGGATTCTATTACTTCACAACTTGAATTATTACTTGAAGTAGATAGAGAAAACATTATTGGTATTACTGGTACTAAGGGTAAATCTACAACTACTACTTTAATGTATGAGGTTTTAAGGAATCAAAGAGATAATGTTTATTTGCTTGGTAATATTGGTATACCTGTTCTTGATAAGATTGAAGAGTATAATGAGGAGTCTTTACTTGTAATTGAGATGAGTTCACATCAACTTGAATTTATTAAACATAGTCCACATATTGCGGTTATTTTAAATTTATTTCAAGATCATTTAGATCACGCTGGAAGCTTGGACCATTATCACAATAATAAGATGAATATATTTAAATATCAAACTAATGAGGATTATGCGATATATTCAGATGACAATGTTTATTTAAATAATAAGATGAAGGAATTTGATATTAAATCTACTAAGTATAATGTTAGATTTGATATGGATAATGTATTTGGTAATAGTGTTAGAACTGATGGTAAACATATATATATAAATGGAGAAGATGTTTATACTGATGGAGAGAGAAAATTAATTGGAGAACATAATTTAAAGAATATTATGTTTGTACTTACAATTAGTAAGATTCTTGGACTTGATTTAGATAAAGCTAGAAACATAATTTTAAATTTTGCAGGGCTTAAATATAGAATGGAATATTTAGGTATTTATCATGATATAAAATATTATAGTGATACTATTGCGACTATTCCTGATGCGACAGAGAATGCAGTTAAAGCTATAAAAGATGTAGATACTTTAATATTTGGAGGATTAGATAGAGGTATTGATTATTCTGGTTTTATTGAATTCTTAAAAAACAGTTCAATTAGTAATTTAATATGTATGCCTTCTACTGGTACTAAGATTGGACATATATTAGAAGAATGTTGTGACAAGAATATACAATATGCAGATACTTTAGAAGAAGCTAATAGATTGGCAATTTTATATACTAAGAAGGGTATGAGTTGTTTACTTTCTCCTTCAGCTGCAAGTTATGAATATTTTAAGAACTTTGAAGAAAAGGGAGACGCCTTTGAGAAAGTTGTTAAAGAGATATAGTCTTTAATTATAGAAACTATAGAGATATGGTTTCTTTTTAAATTACCTTTTATTAGAATAAAACTTAATTCTAATCAATCATTAAATATTAATGGAGACTCTATTAGTTTAATGACTGATGATGGAGGCTCTAAGAAGATAAATATTAAGTATGATAGTAGTAGTGATAATATAAAAGTAGATTCTAATATTAGATATAATAGTTTTTTAATAGAACAATTATTAAATATTTTAATTCCTAAAAATAAGTTACCTCTTGAATACATTTCTTTATTTAATATGAGTGATGTTGATACTAATATTGTTTTTGAAGATGATTTAGGTGGTAGAAAAGATGAGGTTTTGGAGTTTGTGAAAAGACCTAAAGCTTTATCATTATCTTTAATTAAAAG
Source organism: bacterium (assembly GCA_963661295.1). GTDB lineage: Bacteria > Bacillota_I > Bacilli_A > RF39 > UBA660 > UBA3789. The sequence continues at coordinate 9,172 of CAVLBI010000077.1, read as the reverse complement.
AAATTATAAATAGAATTAATTTATAAATTTAAAACATTTATAAATTTTTTTTTAGATGATTTTAATAAATTATTGATTTTTGGTGGTATGTTACATATAATAAATTTTTAAGGAGGTATGGTTATGAGTATGGATGATATGAATAATAGAAAAGATAATGATTATGCGATTATATTAGAGAAACAAATGATAGATGTTGGGGTATATTTTTTGAAGTATGATCGTATTGTTGATGGTGAATATCATAAATTTGATAATTATTTTTGTGATAAGTATGGAAAAGAATTTCCTGTTTTAAATTCAATAGATGATTTATATGACGTTGATAAGTATGTTGCTTATAATGTTAAGAGTAAGGGTGAACTTGCGAAGAGCTTAAATGTTGATGAGATAGATGAAGATGCACTTGCGGATTATAATGATGATTTGGGTAATTATTTTTATATTGCGATTAGAAATGATCTTGGTCGTGTTGGAATGTTTAAGTTTAATGTTGAAACATTTAGAAGTGCTATTGATATGATGTGTGAAAATGGTAAATATAAGTTATTACCAGTTTTAGGTGAAGCAGTTAAAGATGAAAATAGTCCACTTAATGAAATTGTTACATTTGAGAGATTATCTGATGATATGTTTTTAGTTAGAGATGATCCTTTTGAATCTGATGAATATAACGGCGATGAAGATAGAGATGTTGTATATAGATTAGAAATAGATGGAGAAAAAGAACGTGTTTGTAAAAGGGATGAAGTAATTGCAGCTTTTGGTGGTAAGAATGGTGATGTAAAAAGAGCTTCTAAGAGTGAGAAGAAGGATGAAATTGATCTTAAGGAAATCTTAAAGAAGATAAGAAGTACTTTGATTGCTCAAGATGAACCTAGTGCAAAAGTTGTTACTGAAATCATTAGAAAGATTAAGAGTCCAGCATTAAGAAATAGAGGTATATTAATTACTGGTAGTACTGGTGTTGGAAAGACTAAACTTATGAGTTTGGTTGCTAAGTATTTAGATAGACCATTTTATAAAATTGATGCGACTAAGTTAACTGTTCCTGGTTATACTGGTACTGATATTGAAGAAGAATTATGGAATTTATATTTAAAATGTGATAGAAACTTAGATAAAGTAGAGAATGCAATTATTTTTATAGATGAAATAGATAAAAAAGGTTCTTTTAGTAAGACTGATGTTAGTGGTAAAGGTGTTTTAAATGTTCTTTTACCATTCATAGAGGGTGGAGTTTATAATGCTTGTCCTAATATGGCTGGAGGTTTTTCTCAAACTAGAATTCCTATTAGTACAGACAATATGATTGTTGTTTTTGGTGGAGCATTTACTGATGTATATGGAGATAAGTTTAAACCTAAAGAAATTGGATTTGGTAAAGATCCAGTAAAAGTACAAGAAGTTAAATTAAGTGACTTTATTGAAAAAGCTGGTATGCCTGATGAATTTATGGGAAGAATTAGAATTATTAAGATGAATGATTTAGATGTTCAAGCAATTAAGAGAATTCTTAATGAGTCAGATGAGTCTATTCTTAATATACAAAAACGTTTGTTTGAAGAAGAAGGCGTTATATTAAATGTTACTGATGAATATAGAGATGAAGTTGCAACTTTAGCTTATGAATTAAAGACTGGAGCTAGAGGATTAAATAATGTAGTTGAGGAGTCTACTTCTTTAGCTTATCAAGATGTATTAGAGAATGAAGATAAGTATTCTGAGATTATTTTAACTGGTGAGACAGTAAGAAATCCTAAAAATTATGGTAAGAAATTAATAAAGACAAATAATAATTAATTTTTTTGGGGGAGGTTTATATGTCAGAGACAAAAAATAAAGATGTTGCGACTGTGATGAATAGATATAAAATATCAGATGAAGATAAGTTTATTTGTACTATGAGTTATGTCGCAGTAGGAGAGTATGATAGTAAAAATGGTTATTTTGTTGATGTTACTGGAGGAGTATATCCTGTAATTGATAATGAAGAAGCTTTTTATAGTGATTTTTCAACTGTTGCTTCTAATATTTTTCCTATTGAGCAAGTGGCAAATGAATTTAAGGGTGTTAGTAGTAAAGATGTATTAAAAGAGTTTAGAAATAAATATAAAGATTTAATTAGTTTAATTTATAGGGATAAGAATGGAAAGATAAAGTTTTCTTCTTTTAAATCAGATGATATTGATAAATTTATTAATAAGAATAGTAGTTTTTTAGATGAAAATGTTAGAAGAGATAGTGCCGAAGTTGATGTTAATAAAATGATTATGAGTATTACTGATGGTACATTTAGTTTAGATGAGTTAAAGCAGATTAGAGAGACAGTTAAGATTAATTCTTCTTTACTTGAGAGTTTACTCGATACATTAGATTTACAAATAGAGGCATCTTCTAAGGGTGAATCAAGTGTTTTATTAAAGGGTGAAGATGAAAGTGTTATAGAAGCTAGAAGAAGACAATATGAAGAGTCATTAGCAAATGGTGAAATGCAAGAAGAAAGTAGTTTTAAACCAAAAAATTATATTGATATTTTAGATATAGCTAGTAAGATTAGAAAGACTTTAATTGCTCAAGATGAGCCTACAAGTAGAGTACTTACGGAGATTGCTAGAAAAGAGTTAGATCCATCTTTGAAGAACAGAGGTATTTTAGTTACTGGAGGTACTGGTGTTGGTAAAACAAAGATGATGAGTTTAATTGCTAAATATATGAATAGACCATTTTATAAAATAAATGCAACTGGTCTTACAATTCCAGGTTATGTTGGTACTGATATTGAAGAAGAATTATGGAATTTATATTTAGCGTGTGGTAAGGATATTGAGAAGACTCAAAATGCTATTGTATTTTTTGATGAAATTGATAAGAAAGGTTCATATGGTAAAGGTGATGTAAGTGGTAGAGGAGTATTAAATGTACTTTTACCATTTATAGAAGGTACTGTATATGATGCTTGTGCTGATGTTAAAAGATCAAATGTAAGAGTTAAGATTGATACATCAAATATGATTCCTATTTTTGGTGGAGCTTTTGAAGATGTATATAAGCAAATAGGAAAAAATAGAGGTGTTGGATTTAATGCTGAATTTCCAAGTGAAAATAAAGCTTGCGTTAGTGACTTTGTAGATAAGGCTGGATTTCCTGATGAGTTTATGGGAAGAGTTGCGGTTATTAAGTTAAACGATTTAGATGTTGAGGCAATAAAAAGAGTTTTACTTGAATCTGATGAGTCAGCTTTAAAGAAACAAGAAAGAATATTTGATAAATTAGGTGTTAAGTTAACTTCAACTCCTGAATATGTAGAAAGAATTGCTAGGGAAGCAGTAGATAGAAAGACTGGTGCTAGAGGAATTAATACAGTAGTTGATGAATCTACATGGGCAGCTTTTTCTGATGTTTATACAAATTTAGGAGATTATAGTGAGGTTGTTTTAACTGATAGGACAGTTGATGATCCACATGCTTATCAAAAAATAAAAAAGTAGATATTTGATTATATCTGCTTTTTGTTTGTCTTTTTTAATACTTTTAATTGATTTTTTTCGATGCTATGTGAATAATGAACTTCATGATCATTTACATAGATACAAGTTGCTAGTTCTGGGTGTGTTTCGGCAACTTTTTCTACATATGTTCTTGCTTCGTTATAGTCTGGAAGTTTTGTGTTATAGTTTAGAGATATTTGACTTCCGAACCAGTTTATATAAAATTCAGCATCACTTTTTATGATTTGACCTTGTTCTGCTTCTGGTATTTTTAAAGATAATGTTCCATCAACTTGATTAATAGTATCTGTTACCATTAACTTTCTGATAGGTCCTTTATATATTTTTGTACTTGCTTTTTTCATAGAGCAATTCCTCCTTCGTTGTGATATTATTATATTCTATATGAGTGTTTTAGTAAATAAATAATTTTTTTGTTTTGAAAAATTTGAAAAAAGTATTGCCAAATTAATTTTATTTTGATATTATTAATATGCAGTTTGGAAATGGCGCTGTAGCTCAGTTGGCTAGAGCAATCGGTTCATACCCGATAGGTCGTGAGTTCGAATCTCTCCGGCGCTACCAAAGATAATTCCCTTTAAACTTTGTAGTTTGAGGGTTCAAGATAATCCGTTCATCGAAAGATGACGGTTTTTTTGTGCTTTAAAATTTGAAAAAGCGTATTTCATGATTACTTAGCTAAATATGACGATTTAATACAAATGCGAAAGGCATTAATAGAATTATTTAAAATACTAGACACAAAGTTAGAAGATAGAGATCCATATTTAGAAGATGATTTAAATCAATTTCCATATGTCAATGGTGGATTATTCTCTAATGAAAATATTGAAATACCAAAATTTACTGAGGAAATTAGAAATACATTGTTAGCAAAAGCATCCGATGAATTTGACTGGTCAGAAATTTCACCAACTATATTTGGGGCAGTATTTGAATCAACATTGAATCCAGAAACAAGACGTTCTGGCGGAATGTATTATACTTTAATTGAAAATATTCATAAAGTAATAGATCCTTTATTTCTTAATGATTTAAGAAATGAATTAACCACAGCTGAAGGATATAAAAATGAAAAAACAAGAAATGAAAAATTAAGTGAATTTCAAAATAAAATTGCTAATTTAAATTTTTTTGATCCAGCTTGTGGATCAGGTAACTTTTTAACAGAAACATATTTATCATTAAGAAGACTAGAAAATGAAGCAATTGAAGTTCAACAAGGACAAGGAATAATTTCATTAGATATTGGTGATAAAATAAAAGTATCAATTCAACAATTTTACGGAATAGAAATTAATGATTTTGCAGTAAAAGTTGCAAAAACAGCATTATGGATTGCGGAAGCACAAATGTTTATTGAAACGAAAAAAATATTATCAAGCGAAACTGGAATAGATGAATTCTTACCTCTAGAATCATATAATAATATAGTTGAAGGAAATGCCCTTAGAATTGATTGGAATGATGTATTACCTAATAGTGAATGTGATTATATAATGGGAAATCCACCATTTATTGGAATGAAAGAAATGACTGATAGCAATAAGAGTGATATGCAAGAAGTAATTCCGATAGATAAATTTAAACAAATGGACTATGTAGCGTGTTGGTATTTTAAAGCTGCAGAGTATATGAAAAATACAAAAATTATTTCTGCTTTTGTTTCTAGTAATTCAATAACTCAAGGAGAACAAGCCCTTACAATTTGGGAGCCATTATTTAATAAATATGGTATTAATATATGTTTTGCATACAGAACATTTATTTGGGATAGCGAAGCAAGCATTAAAGCACATGTACATTGCGTTATTATAGGATTTTCATATCTAAATCAGAAAATTAAAACAATCAATGATGATGGAAAAATTACAAAGTGTAAAAATATAAATCAGTATTTAACACCAGCAGATTCAATATTTATAGAAAAAAGTGGTAAACCTATATGTAATGTTGGTCCAATGACAAAAGGTGCTCAATTAATTGATGATGGAAATTTTATTGTTGGTAATTATGATGAATATAATAAAGTAATAAGTAAAGAACCAGAGATTAAGGAATATATTAGAAAATATTACAACGCTCATGATTTAATAAATAATGGTGATGATGTCTATGTATTATATTTAGAAAATTGTCCTCCAAATGTAATAAGAAAAAGTTGTTTTATTAAAGAACGTGTAAATAAAGTTTATGAATATAGAGCAAACAATACAAGGCCATCAACTAATGTTTTAAAAGATACACCAACAAAATATTTTCAATCACAAGTACCAAATGGTAAAAGTATTGTAGTTCCTGTTGTTTCATCTATTAATAGAAGATATATTCCAATTTGTTTTATGCCAGAGGGAATGGTGTATACTAATGCGTTATTCTTTGTTGATAATGCTGATATATATACATTTGGTATATTAACTTCTAATGTTCATATGGCATGGACTAGAACAGTATGTGGAAGATTAAAATCAGATTATAGATATTCAAATACAATGGCTTATAATACATTCCCATGGCCTAAACCAACTTTAGAACAAAAAGATAAAATTGAAAAAACTGCTCAAACAATATTAGATGCAAGAACATTGTACCCAGATAGTTCATTAGCAGATTTATATGATGAATTGACTATGCCACCTGAATTAAGAAAAGCTCATCAGGCTAATGATGAGGCCGTTATGGAAGCATACGGCTTTGATTGGAGAAAGATGAATGAATCAGATTGTGTTGCAAAACTTATGGATATGTATAAAAAAATAATTGAAGAAAAATAATGGAATAATTATTCCTTTAAAATAACATAAAAACTATTTTATAAAAAATAATTGTACTAAATTATAGAAATTTATAATAGATTGTTTGTTACAAGTAATATAATTATTAAAAAACTTAATGTATATACAATAACAAGTAAACTGATAACTAGGTATATTAGTTGAAACCATCAAATAGCATTATACAAATATGTAATTAATGTGAACTTAATTGTTCGCTTTTTTCTTTTATAAAATTATTATGGTTATTTATTTTCTCCTAACTTTTTGTTCTTTCAAATCATTAACTAAAAGCTCATCAATAGAATTTTTCATATTATCACCATTAACCTTTTAAAATATTATACATTAAAATAGTTATATATTAAATAACGTTAAAATATTATTTTTTATATGTAAATTATTTATTAAATTATAGTATTATATGATACAATATTTGTACCGAAGGAGTAATCCTTGTCAGGTCTATAACTAATTTTTGATTTATATCAGATTAGTTAGGAAAGAGGCTTAATTAGTCTCTTTTTTTGATTTTAGAATTTTTAATTATATATTATATTTTTCCAAAAAAATTTGATTGAAATAATTATTGGATAGATGTAAAATGAATTTAGATAGAGTAGTGGTGGAGGCATTATGGCAAATTTAAAAATATTTTTAAAAACTAATAAAATGATATTTTTTGTTTCTTTTGTTATATTATTTATAATTTCATTTTCATTTGTAAAGTATTTTAAGGATACTTTTCAGTATGCTGATGGTTTTTGTAAATTAGAAGAGAAATGCTTTAGTGAAAAAGCCGGCAATTATAAGTTTTGTACACAATTTTCTTCTGAAAAAGAAATGAAAACTTTTTTTAAAGATAATAATCCAAAAACTAGATTTGCAAATTTGGATGCAATTACATTAACGTGTGAAATAGTAGAAAATGAATTATTTTCTATATTACAATTATTAGCTCCTTTACTTATTATTGCATCTGTTGTTGGAGCGGTAAATGGAATGTTTAATACTGGGATGTTTAAATATTATTTAACAAGGGTTAATTATGGGACTTTTTTAAAGACTATATTCAAAAAAATATTTAAAATAGCATTAATTATTCCATGCAGTCTAATTATAATTTTTGTAATATCGTGTTTAATAACTAAATTTAATTTTAATGTTAGTGAAAGCACAAAGATAATGGGAGTATATAGTAAATATAAATATAATAATTTCTTATTATATGGAATTGTTATATGTGTACTTCAATATTTAATGAGTATTGTTTATGGAACGATTGCTTTATTTAGTTCTACAAAAAATAAAAATCCTATAATATCAGTAATAGTATCTTATGTTATTTTCTTACTTGAATATTTATTTGTTTATATTGGAGTATATGCAATTATTTTAAATAAGATATTAGGATTTAAAGGTTATACAGATTATTTTAATATTACTGGGTATTGGTTCTTTGATGGAAAAATAAATTATTTATTATTAATTATAATTGCTTCTTTAATTGCAGTATTTAATTTTATCTTTATATATTATAAATTAATTAATAAAGAGAAAGTTGTGATGGAATATGAAAAGCAAATTTCATAGTATTATTTCTGTTTTAAAATATTTATTAAATGGTGAGAAGTTTAGATTAACATATTTTTTAACAGTATTATTAGCTATTTATGGAGTTATTGCAGTTGGACAAAATATTAGTAGTATTCAAGAAACTTTAATAATAATGTTTCAGTTTCCTTTCTTTAATATTTTTCTTCAATTTATAATATTAATGAATACAATAAATGTATGTTCAACATTTTCTAATGAATTTAGTTTTTACTATATAAGAAAAGAGAAAAAGAAAAATGCAACAATAGATTTAATTATTTTGAGTGTATTATATAATTTGTTATTCTTTTTTGTTTTATTTTTAATTATGTTTAGTTTATGTATAATATTTAAAGGTATAACATTTAATTCTAATTTGTATTATCAATATTCTGTAACTTATAACACTTATATGATTTTTTATTTAATAAGATATGTTTTAATTACGTTACTTTTAACAGCATTAAATACAATCTTATATCAGAAGTTTCATAAAAAAATATTGTTTTTAAATGTTATTTTTATAATTATGTTTATTGCATACCCATCAAATTTAGATGGAGTAGCAATTATTAATGTTTTACCTTGGAATTATTTTACTTTATCAAGTTATATTACTTTTGGTAATGAGATTATTTCTTCTTTATTATTTATGTTATTACTAGTATTTATTAATATACTTAGTTTTAAACTTGTATATGGGGTGAGAAGAAAATGAAATATATGATAAGAAATGATGTAAGTTATATTCTTACAAATAAAAGATTATTATTCATTCTATATTTTGTAGCAATTTCTTTTGTTAGTATGTTGTATATAATGGGGGGAATGGATACTAATAATGTTTTATCTATTATTTTAGGCAATAATTATAAAGTAAATGAATCATTATATATTGAATTAATTATGTATATATTTAATATATCGATAGCAGTTTACTTATGTTTTCTTCTATATATAAAAGATATTAGATATAACTTAGATAATATATTTTTAAGAGTTAATCCAAAGAATTGGATTATAAATAAGAATTTAATATTTTTAATAATAATGGCTTTTTTTAAAGTATTTGAATATTTACTAATTGTAATAATAGTTTTTGTTAATAATAAAAATATTGATCTTTGTTATATGATTTTGGTAATGTTTAAAGATTATATATATCATCTTGTAGTACAGTATTTTTTGTTATTTGGATATATTGTCATTGAATTATTAAAGATAATGAAACCTCTATTTATAGTATTGTGTTTATTATTAATAATTATTTTTCCAAAAAATATATTAAAT
>CAVLBI010000076.1:0-2218 GCA_963661295.1 bacterium | reverse complement strand
GTGTAGAGAAAAAGAAAAAGATTTAATTTATAAATATTTAGATAATAAATATGAAAGCGATAAAAGAGATGAAATAATAAATTATATTTATAGTTAAAGTAAATTTTTATATTTACTTTTTCTTTTTGTTTTTTTAGCACTTATAATTGACAAGTGCTAAAAATGGTGTTATAAATTAGATATACAATTATTAAGGAGATGAAAAATATGGCTATGAAAGAGTTTAAATCAGAGTCTAAAAGATTATTAGATTTAATGATTAATTCTATTTATACAAATAAAGATATATTTTTAAGAGAGTTGATTAGTAACGCAAGTGATGCTCTAGATAAACTTTATTATAGAAGTTTAACTGATAAAGATGTTAAAGTAAATAAAGAAGATTTAGAAATAAACATCGAATATGATAAAGATAAAAGAACATTAAAAATTATAGATAATGGTTGTGGTATGACTAAAGAAGAACTTGAGTCTAACCTAGGAACAATCGCCAAAAGTGGTTCGTTATCTTTTAAAGAGAATATGACTAAAGATGAAAAAATTGATATTATTGGTCAATTCGGAGTAGGTTTCTATTCTGCCTTTATGGTAAGTGATAAAATTACTGTTAAAAGTTTAAGTGTTGATTCAGACAAAGCTTATTCTTGGGAAAGTACAGGAGCAGATGGCTACGAAATAAAAGAATGTAAGAAAAAAGAAAGAGGTACAGTAATTAAACTTCATCTAAAAGAAGACGATGATGAAACAAATTATTCTAAATACCTAGATGAATATGAATTAAAGAACTTAGTTAGAAAATACTCTGATTATATAAGTTTCCCAATTAAAATGGAATGTACTCATCATGAATTAAAAGATGAAGAAAAACATAAATATGAAGATCATAAAGAAATAGAAACATTAAATAGTATGGTTCCTATCTGGAAAAAAGATAAAAGTGAAGTAACAGATGCTGACTATGAAAACTTCTACATGGATAAATTTAGTGATTATGATAAACCACTAAAAGTAATATCTACATCCGTAGAAGGAATGGCATCATTCAAAGCACTATTATTTATCCCATCACATGCTCCATATGACTACTATACACAAGATTATGAAAAAGGACTTTCTCTATATTCAAATGGAGTACTTATCATGGAAAAATGCGCTGATCTTTTACCAGACTATTTCAGTTTTGTAAAAGGAGTAGTTGATTCAGAAGACTTATCACTAAATATTTCTCGTGAAATGTTACAAGAGTCACAAAGCATGAAAATAATTGCTAAAAACATAGAAAGTAAAATCAGAAGAGAATTAGAAGCAATGCTTAAAGATGACAGAGAAACATATATTTCATTCTTTAAGACATTTGGTGTTCAATTAAAATATGGAGTTTACAATAACTATGGACAAGATAAAGATAAATTAAAAGATTTAGTAATGTTCTATTCATCAAAACATGAAAGACTAATAACTTTAAAAGAATATGTAGATGAAATGAAAGAAAATCAAGATAGCATTTACTATGCATCAGGAGCATCTATTGATAAGATTAATGCTCTTCCACAAGTAGAACAAGTAAAAGATAAAGACTATGATATCCTATACTTAACTGATTACGTTGATGAGTTCTGTATCACTGCAATTCAAAACTATGAAGATAAGAAATTTGTAAACGTAAGTGATGGTTCACTTGACTTAGAAACAGAAGAAGAAAAAGAACAAACTAAAAAAGTAAATGAAGATATGAAAGATTTACTAAAAGAAATGTGTGATGAAATAAAAGAAGTAAATGAAGTAAAATTCAGCAATAAATTAAAATCACATCCAGTATGTTTAACAACAAAAGGTGATGTTTCAATTGAAATGCAAAAAGTATTTGATGCAATGCCAAATGATATGGGAATCAAAGCTCAAACAATTCTTGAAATCAATGAAAAGCATCCAATTGCTGAAAAGCTTAAATCTTTATATGAAACAGATAAAGAAGAATTTAAAAAATATACTAAGATATTATACAGTGAAGCAAGAATGATTGCTGGACTTCCAATTGATAATCCAACAGAAATAAGTAGATTAATTTGTGAAGTAATATCTAAATAGAAGAAGGATTTCCTTCTTTTTTTAGTTAAAAATTTGTAAAAGTATCTAAAAATATCCTTGTAAACATAAGAAAAACTGTCAAATTTTTTTGAAAATGTCAGTAAATTCATTTTGAGAAAATGTCAGTAAA